>NZ_CP108356.1:1500000-1800000 GCF_036237315.1 Streptomyces sp. NBC_01351
GTTCAGTTGAACTGGTTCAGTCCGGCAGGACCGCGAAGGCCTCGATCTCCAGGAGCAGTTCGGGCCGGAACAGGGCGGCGACCTGCACGGCCGACGAGGCCGGCAGCCGGTCGGCGGGGATGACGGCGTCGCGCGCCTCCCGGACCGCCGGGAGGTGGGCGACATCCGTCACGAAGTACGTCAGCTTCACCACGTCCTCGAAGCCGGCGCCGGCGGCGGCCAGGCAACGGCGCAGGTTCTCGAAGACCTGGCGGGCCTGCGCGGCCGGGTCGCCCTCTCCGACGATCTCGCCCTTCTCGTCGAAGGCGCACTGCCCGGAGACGGCGATGAAGCGTCCGGTGCCCCAGACGACGTGGCTGTAGCCGGTTCCCGGGCTGACGCCCTCCGGCGCCGGTATACGGGTGAGGTGGGATGCGTTCGATTCGCTCATGGGCTGGATCTTGTCAGCCGAGCGCGCGCAGCGCCCCCGTCGCCGCCACCGCGAGGCGGGGGTGGGACTGGGCGCGGGTGAGGAGTTCGCGGGCGCGGGGGTCGGCGAGGGCGCCGAGGCCCTCGACGCAGGCGAGGGCCACCCGCCAGTAGGGGTCGTGCGGGGACAGCAGCCGGGAGAGGGTCGCCATCAGCGCGGGGGCCGATTCCGGGGCGCGCAGGGCCGTGAGCAGCCGGACGGGCTGCAGGGCGTAGGCCGTGCGCAGCGTGTTGGTGGCGAGGGCGGCGGCCGCGCGGGCGGTGCGCGGGTCGTCGAGGACGGCCAGCGCCTCGGCGGCGGCGGCGCAGCGGGGCGGGTCGCGGTGGTTGAGCAGCAGTACCAGGGACTCGAAGGCACGGCGGTCGCCGGCGAGACCGAGGCGGTACGCGGCCAGCTCGCGGGCCCACAGGGGCAGTCCGGCCGAGGTCAGGGAGGCGGCCAAGGCGTCGGGGCCGGCCGTGAGCAGGACCTCGTACTCCGGTGACTGTCCGGCTTCCGCGCGCAGGCGCTCCAGTACGTCGTTCACCCGGCCACCCTAGGGGCGTGCGGCGGCCGCCACGCCGGGTTCCGGAAGACCTGGTCGAGCGCCGGTTGATCGATGATCGATGATCGGTACATTTGGGCGGTACAGGTCACATCTCCGCGCTCTGGCGCAGCAGTTACCGCCGGGTTAATGTCCTTCCATACGTACGGGGCCGGCCTGGTGACGCAGCCGCCTCGTGCCAGTCGGTTCAGTACGACTTCACGGCGTGACCCCGGGACAGGGTTCCGCCGCTTCCGCCCTCCGGGCCCGCCCCCACCGGGCGCCTGCCCCCGGGCTTCTTCCCACGGCATTTCGCACCGTCACCCCCGCGCCGCCTCCGTGCGCGCCGGGACACGGCATCCGCGCGCAGTGTGCGCCGCGCGCGCCCCTCAGTCGTCACCCTCTTCCACTGGAGTCCCTCGATGGACCGTCCGTCCAGTCAGTCCGCCCTCCAGACCATCGCCGTCGTCGGCCTCGGCACGATGGGCACCGGCATCGCCGAGGTCCTCGTCCGTGCCGGCCGCGAGGTCATCGGCATCGACACCAGCGAGACCGCCGCCCGCCGGGCCGTGGACTCCCTCGCCGCGGCCACCGCGCGCTCCGTCACCAAGGAGCGGCTCACCGAGCAGGAGCGGTCGGACGTGCTCGCCCGCTTCCGCACCTACTCCGACCTGGCCGCGGCCGCCGACGCCGACCTCGTCATCGAGGTCGTCCCGGAGAGCTACGAGCTCAAGCAGCAGGTGTTCCGCGAGCTCGACGCCATCGTGCGGCCCGACACGATCCTGGCCACCGGCACCAACGCCCTGTCGGTGACCCGCATGGCCGCCGAGTCGCAGCGGCCCGAGCGCGTGCTGGGCCTGCACTTCTTCAACCCGGCGCCGGCGATGAAGCTGGTCGAGGTCGTCTCCTGCGTGCTGACCGCCCCGCCGGCCGTCGAGGCGGTCACCGCGCTGGCCCGCGAGCTGGGCAAGGAGCCCGTGTCTGTCGGCGACCGGCCCGGTTTCGTCGCCGACGGCCTGCTCTTCGGCTACCTCAACCAGGCCGCCGCCATGTACGAGTCGAAGTACGCCTCCCGCGAGGACATCGACGCGGCGATGCGGCTCGGCTGCGGCCTGCCCATGGGCCCGCTCGCGCTGCTCGACCTGATCGGCGTGGACACCGCCCGCACCGTCCTGGAGGCCATGTACGCCTCCTCCGGCGACCGGCTGCACGCCCCGGCCCCGATCCTGGGGCAGCTCTCCGAGGCGGGCCTGACCGGGCAGAAGGCCGGGCGCGGCTTCTACACGTACGAGGCTCCGGGCAGCTCCGCGGTGGTCCGTGACGCGCAGACCCCGGCGGACGGGGCCCGCCTCGGCGAGGGCCGTCCGGTCTCCTCGGTCGGCGTGGCCGGTTCGGGCACGATGGCGAGCGGGATCGCGCAGGTCTTCGCGCAAGCCGGCTTCCAGGTGGTGCTGGCCGCCCGCAGCCAGGAGAAGGCGGACGCCGCGAAGGCCGCGATCGGCAAGTCCCTCGGCCGTGCGGTGGCCAAGGGGCGGCTGACCGAGGAGGGCGCCGCGCAGACCCTCGGCCTGATCACCCCGGCCGGTTCGCTGGACGCCTTCGCCCAGGTGGACCTGGCCGTGGAGGCCGTCGCCGAGGACCTGGCGGTCAAGCAGGAGCTGTTCGCGGCCCTGGACAAGGTCTGCAAGCCGGGTGCGGTGCTGGCCACCACCACCTCCTCGCTGCCGGTGATCGCGGTCGCCCGCGTGACCTCGCGCCCGCAGGACGTGATCGGCATGCACTTCTTCAACCCGGCGCCGGCGATGAAGCTGGTCGAGGTCGTCCGGACCGTGCTGACGGCCGACGACGTGCACGCCACGGTCCGCGAGATCTGCACCAAGGTGCGCAAGCACCCGGTGGACTGCGGGGACCGGGCCGGTTTCATCGTGAACGCGCTGCTGTTCCCGTACCTCAACAACGCGATCAAGATGGTCGAGCAGCACTACGCCGGCATCGACCAGATCGACGCGGCGATGAAGCTGGGCGGCGGCTACCCGATGGGGCCCTTCGAGCTCCTCGACGTGGTCGGGCTCGACGTGTCGCTGGCCATCGAGAAGGTCCTCCACAAGGAGTTCCGCGACCCGGGCCTGGCCCCGTCCCCGCTGCTGGAGCACCTGGTGGCGGCGGGCTGCCTGGGCCGGAAGACCGGTCGCGGATTCCGTGAGTACGCCGCCCGCCGGTAATCGGTCGGGCCACGAGCCGGATGCGTGGGGAGGGCTGCTCGGGTCCGCCGGACCCTCACAGCGGACACACCCTCCCGAGCCCAGTGCGGGCTCTCCCCCGCATCCACCCCCCTCCCACCCCCCGCAGGCGCGCTCCCCTGCACGAATGAAGTACTTTCGCTCTATGTCCCAGCCCGCCAAGACCTCACCCCGTGCCGCCACGGCATCCGACGCGCCGGAGAGCGCGGCCGGCACCAAGGCGGCCGCGCAGCGGCTCAAGATGCGCCGCGAGCTCGCCGCGGCGGCCATGGAGCTGTTCGCGACCAAGGGGTACGAGGCGACGACGGTCGACGAGATCGCCGCGACCGCCGGGGTGGCCCGCCGGACCTTCTTCCGGCACTTCCGTTCCAAGGAAGAGGCGATCTTCCCCGATCACGACGACACCCTGACCCGCGCCGAGGCCGTCCTCGACGTGGCCCCGGCGCACGAGCACCCGCTCGACACGGTGTGCCGCGGGATCAAGGAAGTCATGAAGATGTACGCCGCCTCGCCGGCGGTGTCGGTGGAGCGCTACCGGCTGACCCGTGAGGTGCCGGCGCTGCGGGAGCGGGAGATCGCCTCGGTGGCCCGCTACGAGCGGCTGTTCACCCGCTACCTGCTGGCCCACTTCGACGAGACCGACCACCACGACGGCAACGACGATCCGCTGCTGGCCGAGGTGGCCGCCTCCGCGGTGGTGACCGCCCACAACCACGTGCTGCGGCGCTGGCTGCGTGCGGGCGGCCAGGGGGACGTGGAGGCGCAGCTGGACCACGCCTTCTCCATCGTCCGCAAGACCTTCGGCAGCGGCATCGGCGCCGGCCGCACCCTGACCGCCGCGCCGCCCGCCCCGGCGGAGGTGCGCACGCAGGGCGAGGTGCTCGTGGCGGTGGCGCGGACCGACGCTCCGCTGGACGAGGTCATGCGGACCATCGAAGAGGCCCTGCGCAACAAGTAGCGACACACGCGTGGCGACTCTCGTCACATTGGCCGCCCCCGGTAACGGGGGCGGCCTTTTGCTTTGTCCGGCTTGCCCCTACTCACGGGTAACTCTGATCGATCATCGCTCATCCGCGCAGGTCAATCGGCAAATGAGAGAAAGTTTTGGCACCCGGTGCCTTGCTGAGTGACACGGGGTGCCATACGTTGAATCTCGTCCGGACGTCCCCGCGGTCCACGCCCACTCGGCACGAACCGCGCCCCGGATGCCTGCGTCACCAGGCCACCGCACGCCCCACCACAGGCGTCGCCGCACCACCGCACCAGCCGGACCGACGGCACACCCACACCGCTTTACGCACCCCCCGCTCACCTCAGCGCACCCTCATCAGCGCTAGCCGGAGGCTCTACCGTGAAGGACATCCTGGACGCGATTCAGTCGCAGTCCGCCACCGCCGCAGACATCGCGGCCCTGCCGCTGCCCGACTCGTACCGCGCGATCACCGTGCACAAGGACGAGGCGGAAATGTTCGCGGGGCTGACGACACGCGAGAAGGACCCGCGCAAGTCCCTTCACCTGGACCAGGTCCCGGTGCCGGAACTGGGCCCGGGCGAGGCCCTCGTGGCCGTCATGGCCTCCTCGGTCAACTACAACTCCGTGTGGACCTCGATCTTCGAGCCGGTCTCCACCTTCAGCTTCCTGGAGCGCTACGGGCGCCTGTCGGAGCTCACCAAGCGCCACGACCTCCCGTACCACGTCATCGGCTCCGACCTCGCGGGCGTCGTGCTGCGCACCGGCCCCGGCGTGAACGCCTGGAAGCCGGGCGACGAGGTCGTCGCGCACTGCCTCTCGGTCGAGCTGGAGTCCTCCGACGGCCACAACGACACGATGCTCGACCCCGAGCAGCGCATCTGGGGCTTCGAGACCAACTTCGGCGGCCTGGCGGAGATCGCGCTGGTCAAGTCGAACCAGCTGATGCCCAAGCCCGACCACCTGAGCTGGGAGGAGGCCGCCTCCCCCGGTCTGGTCAACTCCACCGCGTACCGCCAGCTGGTCTCCCGCAACGGCGCCGGCATGAAGCAGGGCGACAACGTCCTGATCTGGGGCGCCAGCGGTGGCCTCGGCTCCTACGCCACCCAGTTCGCGCTGGCCGGCGGCGCCAACCCGATCTGCGTGGTCTCCAGCGCGCAGAAGGCGGACATCTGCCGCGCTATGGGCGCGACCGCGATCATCGACCGCAGCGCCGAGGGCTACAAGTTCTGGAAGGACGAGCACACCCAGGACCCGAAGGAGTGGAAGCGCTTCGGCAAGCGCATCCGCGAGCTGACCGGCGGCGAGGACGTGGACATCGTCTTCGAGCACCCGGGCCGCGAGACCTTCGGCGCCTCGGTCTACGTCACCCGCAAGGGCGGCACGATCGTCACCTGCGCCTCGACCTCGGGCTACAACCACGAGTACGACAACCGCTACCTGTGGATGTCCCTCAAGAAGATCGTCGGCTCGCACTTCGCCAACTACCGCGAGGCGTGGGAGGCCAACCGCCTGGTCGCCAAGGGCAAGATCCACCCCACCCTGTCGAAGGTCTACTCCCTGGAGGAGACCGGCCAGGCCGCCTACGACGTCCACCGCAACCTGCACCAGGGCAAGGTCGGCGTCCTCGCGCTGGCCCCCGAGGAGGGTCTGGGCGTGCGCGACCACGAGATGCGTGCGACGCACCTCGACGCGATCAACCGCTTCCGCAACGTCTGAACCGTCTGAGTCCGTTCAAAGGCCTAAGGGACAGCCTGAGATGACAGAGCGCCAGAAGGACCGTCCGTGGCTCATGCGGACGTACGCCGGCCACTCCACGGCCGAGGCGTCGAACGAGCTGTACCGCCGCAACCTCGCCAAGGGCCAGACCGGCCTGTCGGTCGCGTTCGACCTCCCGACGCAGACCGGCTACGACCCCGACCACGTCCTCGCCCGCGGCGAGGTCGGCCGGGTCGGGGTCCCGGTCTCCCACCTGGGCGACATGCGGCGGCTGTTCCAGGACATACCCCTGGAGCAGATGAACACCTCGATGACGATCAACGCCACCGCCATGTGGCTGCTGGCGCTCTACCAGGTGGCCGCCGAGGAGCAGGGGGCGGACATCTCCCAGCTCCAGGGCACCACGCAGAACGACATCGTCAAGGAGTACCTCTCGCGCGGGACGCACGTCTTCCCGCCCGGGCCCTCGCTCCGCCTGACGACGGACATGATCGCGTACACGGTCAACCACATCCCCAAGTGGAACCCGATCAACATCTGCAGCTACCACCTGCAGGAGGCCGGGGCCACCCCGGTCCAGGAGATCTCGTACGCGATGTCCACCGCGATCGCCGTCCTCGACTCGGTGCGGGACTCGGGCCAGGTGCCCGAGGAGCGTTTCGGCGAGGTCGTCGCCCGGATCTCCTTCTTCGTGAACGCGGGCGTCCGCTTCATCGAGGAGATGTGCAAGATGCGCGCCTTCGGCCGCATCTGGGACAAGGTCACCCGCGAGCGCTACGGCATCGAGAACGAGAAGCAGCGCCGCTTCCGCTACGGCGTCCAGGTCAACTCGCTCGGCCTGACCGAGGCGCAGCCGGAGAACAACGTCCAGCGCATCGTGCTGGAGATGCTCGCGGTCACCCTCTCCAAGGACGCCCGCGCCCGCGCCGTGCAGCTGCCCGCCTGGAACGAGGCGCTGGGCCTGCCCCGACCCTGGGACCAGCAGTGGTCGCTGCGCATCCAGCAGGTCCTGGCGCACGAGAGCGACCTGCTGGAGTACGAGGACATCTTCGCCGGATCCACCGTCATCGAGGCCAAAGTCGACTCCCTGGTCGCCGACTGCCTGGCCGAGATCGACCGGATCCAGGAGATGGGCGGCGCGATGGCCGCCGTCGAGTCCGGGTACCTCAAGGGCGAGCTGGTCTCCTCGCACGCCGAGCGCCGCGCCCGCATCGAGGCCGGCGAGGACAAGATCGTCGGCGTGAACTGCTTCCAGCAGACCGAGGAGAACCCGCTCACCTCGGACCTGGACGGCGCCATCATGACGGTGGACCCGGCGGTGGAGGCGTTCACCGTCGAGCGCATCGGCCGCTGGCGGGCCGAGCGTCAGGAGTCCTCGGACCGGCAGGGGAACGGCGACCCGTTCGTCTTCCCCACCACCCAGCAGGCCCTGGAGCGCCTCAAGGAGGCCGCGGCCGGCACGGAGAACCTGATGGAGGCCACCCTGGAGTGCGCCCGCGCCGGTGTCACCACCGGCGAGTGGTCCAGTGCGCTGCGCGAGGTGTTCGGCGAGTTCCGCGCCCCGACCGGGGTCTCCTCGGCGCCGGTGGCGGTCACCGCCGAGCCCGGTACGCCGATGCACGAGGTCCGCGCGAAGGTGGCCCGTACGGCCGACGAGCTCGGCTCGGGCCGGCTGCGCCTGCTGGTCGGCAAGCCCGGCCTGGACGGGCACTCCAACGGCGCCGAGCAGATCGCCGTGCGGGCCCGCGACGCGGGCTTCGAGGTGGTCTACCAGGGCATCCGGCTGACACCCGAGGAGATCTCCTCGGCGGCACTGGCCGAGGACGTGCACTGCGTGGGACTGTCCATCCTGTCCGGATCCCACAGCGCACTCGTCCCGGATGTCCTCGAACGCCTGCGCGCGGCGGGGGCGGGTGACATTCCCGTCATCGTCGGAGGCATCATTCCGAACGCGGATGCCGTGACACTCAAGGCGGCCGGAGTCGCGGCCGTCTTCACGCCGAAGGACTTCGGCATCACGGAGATCATCGGCCGTATCGTCGACGAGATCCGCAAAGCCAACAAGCTCGCCCCTCTCGAAATCCTTGCAAGCACGGAGGTCCCCGCATGACCACGCCTGTCCACCCGGTGAACCGTCTTCGCCCGCGCCGCTCCTGCCTCGCGGTGCCCGGTTCGAACCCGCGGTTCCTTGAGAAGGCCCAGGGCCTGCCGGCCGACCAGGTCTTCCTCGACCTGGAGGACGCCTGCGCGCCGCTCGCCAAGGAAGGCGCCCGCCACACCATCGTGGACGCGCTGAACAACGGCGACTGGACGGGCAAGACCCGGGTCGTGCGCGTCAACGACTGGACCACCCACTGGACGTACCGCGACGTGATCACGGTCGTCGAGGGCGCCGGCCAGAACCTCGACTGCATCATGCTGCCGAAGGTCCAGGACGCCCAGCAGGTCGTGGCCCTGGACCTCCTCCTGACCCAGATCGAGAAGACCATGGGCTTCGAGGTCGGCAAGATCGGCATCGAGGCGCAGATCGAGAACGCCAAGGGCCTGGTCAACGTCGACGAGATCGCCGCCGCCTCGCCGC
The DNA here is from genome assembly GCF_036237315.1 of Streptomyces sp. NBC_01351. Lineage (GTDB taxonomy): Bacteria > Actinomycetota > Actinomycetes > Streptomycetales > Streptomycetaceae > Streptomyces. The sequence goes on from NZ_CP108356.1 coordinate 1,508,503, forward strand.
GGCTGGAGACCATCATCTTCGGCCCGGCCGACTTCATGGCCTCGATCAACATGAAGTCCCTGGTCGTGGGCATGCAGCCGCCCGGCTACGGTGCGGACGCCTACCACTACATCCTGATGCGGATCCTGATGGCGGCCCGCATGCACAACCTCCAGGCGATCGACGGCCCCTTCCTCCAGATCCGCGACGTGGACGCCTACCGCGAGGTGGCCGGCCGGGCGGCGGCGCTGGGCTTCGACGGCAAGTGGGTGCTGCACCCCGGCCAGGTCGACGCGGCCAACGAGGTCTTCTCCCCCTCGCAGGAGGACTACGACCACTCCGAGCTGATCCTCGACGCCTACGACTGGTGCACCTCGGAGGCCGGCGGCAAGAAGGGCTCCGCGATGCTCGGCGACGAGATGATCGACGAGGCCAGCCGCAAGATGGCCCTGGTCATCGCGGGCAAGGGACGCGCCGCCGGCATGCAGCGCACCAGCAAGTTCGAGATCCCGGAGGCCTGAGCACCATGCAGTTCGGACGCACGTACGAAGAGTTCGAGATCGGCGCGGTCTACAAGCACTGGCCCGGGAAGACGGTCACCGAGTACGACGACCACCTGTTCTGTCTGCTGACCATGAACCACCACCCGCTCCACATGGACAGCAACTACGCGGAGAACACGACCGACTTCGGCAAGAACGTCGTCGTGGGCAACTACATCTACTCGCTGCTGCTGGGCATGTCCGTGCCGGACGTCTCCGGGAAGGCCATCGCCAACCTGGAGATCGAGTCCCTGCGGCACGTGGCGCCGACCTTCCACGGCGACACGATCTACGGCGAGACCACGGTCCTCGACAAGACCCCGTCGAAGTCGAAGAACGACCGCGGCATCGTCTACGTGGAGACCAAGGGCTACAAGCAGGACGGCACCCTCGTCTGCGTCTTCCGGCGCAAGGTGATGGTCCCGACCGAGACGTACATCAAGGAGCGCGGCGGCGAGCAGCCCGGCCGCCCCACGCTGAAGGAACAGGGGAAGTAGCCATGGCCCGACTCGCCCAGACCGCCGGGCTGACCGACGTCCAGCGGGAGATCCTCAAGACCGTCCGCGAATTCGTCGACAAGGAGATCATCCCGGTCGCGACCGAGCTGGAGCACCGCGACGAGTACCCGCAGGACATCGTCGACGGCCTCAAGGAGCTCGGCCTCTTCGGCCTGATGATCCCGGAGGAGTACGGCGGCCTCGGCGAGTCGCTCCTCACCTACGCACTGTGCGTGGAGGAGATAGCCCGCGGCTGGATGTCCGTCTCGGGCATCATCAACACGCACTTCATCGTCGCGTACATGCTCAAGCAGCACGGCACGCAGGAGCAGAAGGACCACTTCCTCCCGCGCATGGCGCTGGGCGAGGTGCGCGGCGCGTTCTCCATGTCCGAGCCGGGGCTGGGCTCCGATGTGTCGGCCATCACCTCGAAGGCGGTGAAGGACGGCGACGAGTACGTCCTGAACGGCCAGAAGATGTGGCTGACGAACGGCGGAACCTCGACGCTCGTGGCCGTTCTCGTGCGAAGTGACGAAGGACACCCGGAGGGCACCGCGCCCCACAAGTCGATGACGACCTTCCTCGTCGAGAAGGAGCCCGGCTTCGGTGAGGTCCGTCCGGGCCTGACCATCCCGGGCAAGATCGACAAGATGGGTTACAAGGGCGTCGACACGACCGAACTCATCATGGACGGACTGCGCATTCCGGCCAATCGGGTCCTCGGGGGCGAGACGGGCCGAGGGTTTTACCAAATGATGGACGGGGTCGAGGTCGGCCGCGTGAACGTGGCGGCGCGTGGCTGCGGCGTCGCTCAGCGTGCGTTCGAGCTGGGTGTCTCTTATGCCCAGCAACGTCACACTTTCGGCAAAGCCATCGCCGAACACCAGGCCATCCAGTTCAAGCTGGCCGAGATGGCTACCAAGGTCGAAGCCGCCCATGCGATGATGGTCAATGCAGCACGCAAAAAGGACTCCGGGGAACGAAACGACCTCGAAGCAGGGATGGCGAAGTACCTCGCCTCCGAGTACTGCAAGGAGGTCGTCGAGGACGCCTTCCGCATCCACGGTGGATACGGGTTCTCGAAGGAGTACGAGATCGAGCGTCTCTACCGGGAGGCTCCGATGCTGCTGATCGGTGAAGGTACTGCCGAGATCCAGAAAATGATCATCGGGCGACGCCTGCTCGAGGAGTACCGACTCCAGGGCTGAAAGTACCCTTTGCGGCGAATCATCCATTGATTCGCCGCAGAGGGGTCACTTGCAGTCACTGGCCGACGGCCATCGACTCGGCTTCTGGCTTGCCCAGTTGTTGCGCGCAACCGATAGCATTCCAGTAAAGCCGCCGTCCCGTCCCCCCGTTTGCGGCGCGGCAATCACCCGCTACGAAGGTCATCCATGCCCCACAGCCAAACCTCTGCACCTCGCGACAGCCTCCTTGGCGTACGCCTCGCGCGCGGAGCATCGCCGTGGCTTCTGCCGACCGTCGCCACCGCGGCACTCAGCCTCACCCGGGCCCGCAAGTCCGGACGCTGGGCCGCGGCGGCCGTGCCCGCCACCGCGCTCGCCGCGGGCATGCTGTGGTTCTTCCGCGACCCCGAGCGCGAGATCGCCCAGGGCCGTGTCATCTCGCCCGCCGACGGTGTGGTGCAGAGCATCATGCCGTGGAAGGACGGGCGGACCCGGGTCGCGATCTTCATGAGCCCGTTGAACGTCCACGTCAACCGCGCGCCCCTCGCGGGCACGGTGACGTCCGTGGAGCACATCCCCGGCGGATTCGTTCCCGCGTTCAACAAGGAGAGCGAGAACAACGAGCGCGTTGTCTGGCACTTCGACACCGAGCTCGGTGACATCGAGATGGTGCAGATCGCCGGCGCCGTCGCGCGACGCATCGTCCCGTACCTGCCGGCCGGCACCAAGGTGGAGCAGGGCGAACGCATCGGTCTGATCCGCTTCGGGTCCCGCGTCGACATCTACCTCCCCGAGGGTGTCGAGGTCGCGGTCGAGGTCGGTCAGGCCACCACCGCGGGGGTGACCCGAATTGACCGTGACTGACCCTGAGACTCCTGCCGCCGGCTGGGTTCCGGAGTCCGCCGCCGAGGAAGAGTCGACCGAGGACGACATGCCGCTCTCGCTGCGGCTGTCGATAGCGGACACCCTCACCCTCGGCAACGCGACCTGCGGATTCATGGCGGTGTACTTCACCACCACCGGAATCCTCATCCCGCACCTCACCGGCAGCGGCGAATCGGGCATGGCCCGGCACAGCGCGGCGACCGCGGTGATACTGATGCTGCTCGCGGCGGTCTTCGACCTCTTCGACGGGATCGTGGCCCGCAAGCTGCGCAGCTCGCCGATGGGCGCCGAGCTGGACAACCTGTCCGACCTGATCAGCTTCGGCCTCGCGCCGGCGTACTTCGTGCTGGTCTACGGCATGGTCGCCGACGACGCGCACCAGAAGATGTCGGCGCTCGCCGCGATCGTGGTGTTGCTGGCCGTGGTGCTCAGACTCGCGAGATTCAGCTGCGTGACGATGAAGGACGGCATGTTCCAGGGCATGCCGAGCCCCTTCGGCGCGCTGACGGTCGTCTCGATCGTGCTGCTGGAGCTGCCGTTCGTCCCGACGCTGCTGGCGATCATCGGCGTGGCCTGGCTGATGGTGAGCCGGGTCGAGTACCCCAAGCCGCGGGGTGTCCTCGCGGTGGCGATGCTCAGCTGGATCGTCGGTGCGATGGGTCTGCTGGCGGCGTGGGCGTTCGACGCGCCGGGCGGTCAGCTGCTGCTCCAGACGGGCTGCGCGCTGCAGATCGCCCTGGCGGCGACGATTCCGCTGTTCGCGACGACGCGGAGGGCGAACACCTTCCGGCACAACCGTCGTGAGGCCCGAGCCACGACGCTGCGCTAGCTGTACGAGAAGGGCCCCCGGATGCCGATGGCGTCCGGGGGCCCTTCTGTGTTCCGGCTGCGGATCCGCTGCCGGGGCTCCGCCCCGGACCCCCGCTCCTCAAGCGCCGGAGGGGCTGAAAATGCCCCTGCCGGGGCGGGGAGGTGCCCCGGCAGGGGCGGAGCGGCTGAACCCCCTCAGCCGGCCGGAGTGAAGGCCTGCGCCGCAGGGGCCACCGCGGCTTCCTTGATGACCTTCAGGCCGCCCGGGGTCTGGGCGTCGGGCTTCATGATCACGCTTTGGCGGGTGGACGGGGACTTCGGGTCGGAGAAGTCGTGGGTGATGCCGAAGCCGCCGTCGTACGACTTCAGGCTCAGCAGGGCCTTGGTGACGCCCTCGCGGGTGAGGTCCTTGTCCGTGCAGGCCTTCTTCAGGGCCTCTCCGTAGACCCCGGCGGCCGTGTAACCGGCCACCACGCCGTTGTCGAGGCCCGCGTCCGGGTAGGCCTCCTTGTAGGCCTTGGCCAGGGCTGCCGGGCCCGCGGCGGTGGAGCCGATCGGCAGGGTGGACGCCGCGACGTAGTAGTCCTTCTGCAGGGCCGCGCCCGCCGGGGTGGCGAGCAGCTGCGGGGCGTAGGCGGAGTTGTTGCCGACCACGGGGACGTTCCAGCCGCCCGCCGCGGCGACGCCGACCAGCGAGGCCGCCTGCTTGGGTCCGGCGCTGATCACCACGGCCTTGACCCCGGCCTGCTTGAGGGCGGCCACCTGCGCGGACATGTCGTTGTCGGTGGGCTTGATCTTCTGCTCGACGATCGTGAGCCCGGCCTCCTTGGCCGCGTGCTTGGCCCCGGCGAGGGAGTTCTCGCCGTAGTCCCCCTCGAAGTACACGTGTCCGATCTTGTCGCCGGAGGCGATGCGCTTCTCGTCGAGGAGGTAGCCGATGGCGTTGACCGTCTCGATGTCGTACGTGGCCCCGATCGTGCGGATGGAGGCGCTGCCCAGCAGCGAGGCCGACCAGGCCTGCGGGATGACCAGGCCCTTGTCCTGACCGTCGATGCGGCCCTTGGCCGCGGCGACGAAGGGCGACCCGATGAACTGGGCGAAGCCCAGCACGTCCGGCTCCAGCTCGGTGTATCCGGCCAGGGCCTTCTGCGGGTCGTAGCCGTGGTCGCGGACCGTGAGCTCCAGCTGGCGGCCGCAGATGCCTCCCGCGGCGTTCGTCTGCTTGATCCAGAGCTGCTGGGCCTGGGTGACGCTCTTGCCGAGGGAGGCGTAGACGCCCGTCATGTCGGTGAGGGCGCCGAGCTTGATGCTGGTGGCGGTGACCCCCTTGCCGGTCTTGACGCCTCCCTCGCTCGGCTTGTCGTCGCCGGAACTCTTCGCCTTGCTGCTGCACCCGGCGGCGCCGGTGAGGAGGAGCGCGGCCGCGAGGGCCGCCGTACCGAGTCGCGTTCGCTTGTCCGTGCCGGGTCTCATCACGCGGGCTCCTTCGGGGATCGGATCCGGGCGAGGCCGCCCGGGAGGAACAGGACGACGGCGACGACGGCCGCGCCGTAGAGGTACCGGGACGCCTCGCCCGGGGAGAGTCCGCCGGTGCCTGGGGCGGAGACGAGGGGGAGGGCGTCGCTGTAGCGGGTGAGCACCTGGGGCAGGAGGGAGACGAAGGCCGCGCCGATGACGGCTCCGGCGACCGTGCCGAGGCCGCCGATCACGATCATGGCGAGGTATTCGAGGGACAGGACCATGCCGAAGTAGTCGGGCACGGTGCGCTGGAAGACGAGGGCCAGCAGGACGCCCGCCAGACCGGCGTACATGGAGGACAGGACGAACACGGCGGCGCGGTAGCGGGCCACCGGGACGCCCATCACGCCGGCCGCGATGTTGTGGTCGCGGATGGCGTTCATGGCCCGGCCGGGGCGCCCGCGCAGGATGCCGCGGGCGAAGAGGGCGCAGAGCAGGAGGGCCGCGAGGCCCACGTACCAGAGCTTCTCGGTGGAGTGGAAGGGGACGGCGGCGATCACGGACTCGGTGTCGTCGAAGGTGATGCCGAAGAGGGAGAGGGGTTCGACGTCGCGGCCGTTGAAGCCGCCGGTGAGGGAGGTCGCGTTGAACAGCACGTGCTGCCCGATGAAGATCAGCGCGAGGGTGGCGATGCCGAGGTACGCGCCGCGCAGGCGGCCCGCGATGGGGCTGAAGAGCCCGCCGGCGGCTCCCGCCAGGGCCACGGCGAGGACGGCCGCGAGCCAGCTGGGCAGGCCGAGGCCCACCAGCTCGTGGCTGCCGGCGCGCCCGCCGTCCCCGGCGAGGGCGCAGTATCCGTAGGCCCCGACCGCGAGGAAGAAGGCGTGGCCCATGGACAGCTGCCCGGTGGCGCCGGTGAGCAGGTTGAGGCCGATGGCACCGATGCCGGCGGCGATGGCGAACAGGCCGGCCTGCAGCCAGAAGCGTTCCAGGTAGAAGGGCAGGGCCAGCAGGACCGCTCCCCCGGCGGCCCACAGGACGTACCGCGTACGGATACGGGTGCGGGTGGGCGGTGCGGCGGGCGGTGCGGCGGGCGGTGCGGCGCTGCCGGGCACCGCGGTCTCACGTTCGGACACAGCCGCGCTCCTCCGGACCGGGGACGGGGTGGGGGGAAGGGCGGCCCGGGCGGCGGCCCGCCGGGGCGGGGCCCGGGACCCGGGGCCCGCCGCTCGCCCCCGCCGGGCTCCCCTCAGGGGTGAGGTCAGACACGGGCGAGCTCCTTCGTGCCGAAGAGGCCGGCCGGGCGCAGCAGCAGGACCACGACCATCACCAGGTACGGGGCGAGGTCGCCGATGCCGCGGCCGAGGAAGGTGAGCTGGCTCTGGTAGCCGGTGGCCATGGCCTCGGTGACGCCGACGATCAGGCCGCCCGCCAGGGCGCCGGTGGTGGAGTCGAGGCCGCCGAGGATGGCCGCCGGGAAGGCCTTGAGGGCGGCCAGCGAGGTGGCCCGTTCCAGGCCGGGGGTGGGGAAGACGGTCAGGAAGAGCGCCGCGACGGCGGCCAGGGATCCGGCCACCGCCCACGCGGCGAGGGAGACCCGGCCCAGCCGGACGCCCATCAGCGCGGCGGTCTCCGGCTTCTCGGCGGCGGCCCGCATGGCCACGCCCCACGCGGTGTAGCGGAAGGCGAGGAGGAAGACGGTGATCAGCGCGGTGGCGGCGACCAGGGCCGCGATCCGGGTCTGCGGGACGGTGACCGGCCCGAGGTGGACCACGGCCGCGCCCCACGGGTCGCCGAGCGCGAGGACGTCCGTACCGATGCGGCGGGTCAGGTCGGTGGTGATCAGGATGTCCACGCCGATGGTGACGATGGCGAGGACGCTGTGGTCCTGGCCGCGGTAGCGGCGCATCACCAGGTACTCCACGGCCGCGCCGACGGCGGCGGCCGAGGCGACGCCCACCGCGAGGGCCGGCCAGAAGCCGATGTCGTCGTGCAGGACCGCGGTGACGTAGCCGCCGGCGAGGAGGAGGGAGGCGTGGGCGAAGTTGACGACCTCGGTGGCCTTGAAGATGACCACGAAGCCGAGGGCGATCAGTGCGTACACGGAGCCCATGGAGAGGCCGCCGAGCAGTAGTTCCAGGAAGGTGGTCACGCGGCCGGGTCCTCCTCGCCGAGATAGGCGCGCACGACCGCCGGGTCGTTCTGCACCTGGGCGGGTGTTCCGCCGCCGATCCGTTTTCCGAAGTCGAGTACGGTCACCGCGTCCGCGAGCCGCATCACCACCCCCATGTCGTGTTCGACCAGGACGATCGAGATGCCGAGGCCGTCGCGGACGCCCGCGACGACCTCGGCGGTGCGCCCCCGCTCGTCGGCCGTCATGCCGGCGACGGGTTCGTCGAGGAGCAGCAGCCGGGGCTCCATGCACAGGGCCCGGGCCAGCTCGACGAGTTTCTGCTTGCCGTAGGGGAGGGAGCCGGCGGGGGCCGCCAGGTCGGCCTCCAGGCCGACGAAGGAGGCGATCTCGCGGACCCGTTCGCGGTGCCGGCGGTCCTCGCGGACGGCGGAGGGCAGCCGCAGGCCGGTGGCGAGGAACCCCGAGCGCATCAGCCGGTGGCGGCCCAGCAGCAGGCTGTCGGCGACCGTGGTGTGCGGGGGCAGGGCCAGGTTCTGGAAGGTGCGGGCGATGCCGAGGGCGGCGACCTCGTGCGGGGCGAGGCCGGTGAGCTCGGCCGTGCCGAACCGGACGCTGCCCGTCGCCGCGCGGTAGACCCCGGAGAGCACGTTGAAGCAGGTGGACTTGCCCGCGCCGTTGGGCCCGATGACGGCGTGCACGCTGCCCGGTTCGACGGTGAAGGAGACCCCGTCGAGGGCGGTGAGACCGGCGAACCGGACGGTGACGTCGGTGACGGTGAGGGCCGGGGTCTCCTCCGGCGCGGCGGGTTCGGCGAGGCAGGGGTCGGCGAGCTTCGTCACGCGGACCACCTGCGGAGGGTGTGGGTGTGCGCGGGGGGCGGGGTGTCCTCGTCGGTGATGCCGAGGTAGCGGCGGCGTACCTCGTCCGAGGCGGCCAGTTCGGCGGCCGGGCCCGACAGGGTGACCTCGCCGACCTCCAGGACGTACGCGTAGGAGGCCAGCCGGAGCGCGAGGGCCGCGTTCTGCTCGACCAGCAGCACCGAGGTGCCCGAGGCGTTGATCTCGGTGATGGTCTCGGCGATGGTGGCGGCCATCTTCGGGGCCAGGCCCAGCGAGGGCTCGTCCAGGAGCAGCAGGCGCGGGCGGGCCATCAGGGCCCGGCCGAGGGCCAACATCTGCTGCTCGCCGCCGGAGAGCAGGCCGGCCCGCTGCCGGGAGCGCGTGGCCAGGACCGGGAACAGCTCGTGGACGCGGGCCAGCGAGCGTGCGGTGTCCGCGCGGGATCCGGCGCGGGCGCCGAGCGCGCCGGCCCGCAGGTTGTCGGCGACGGTCATCCGGGCGAACACCTGCCGCCCCTCGGGGACTTGCACCACCCCGGCGGCGACGGCGCGGGCCGGGCCGAGTCCGTCCAGCGGGCGGCCGTCGAAGCTGACGCTCCCCTGGGTGGCTGCGCCCCGGTGGAAGGCCAGCGTCTGGGACACGGCCCGCAGCAGGGTCGTCTTCCCCGCGCCGTTCCCGCCCAGTACGACCACCACGGCGCCGGCGGGTACGTCGAGCGACACGTCGCGCAGTGCCCGGACCGGCCCGTAGCCGACGGACAGCGCGCGCACCTGGAGCGAGGCCATATCCCCTCCCACTGCTAGGTACTGCTTCGCTTTGTGCTGGCGCACAGACCAGCACCGGGCGGGGCACGCGTCCACGGTCGGAAGCGGAATCGCTGCCGATGACCAGCCGGGTACGGGGTGTGGTTGTGCATCGGCACAAACCTGCCGACGGGACCCCTTACACGCGTGGTCGCGGGATGACATCCTCTGCGGCCATGGGCGAACGCAGGGCGCGCACGGAGGCGGAGTGGTCGGTACTGCAGACGGCGGCCGAGGTGCTGCTGCGGCGGATCCCCGAGCTCACGCAGGAACTGATCGGCGATCTGGCGAAGCACTCCCCGCTCTTCGACCTGGCGGTGCCGCGGGACGAGCACTGGCAGCAGATCAGCGAGGCCATGCGGTACGGCATCGAGGCCTTCGCCGCCCGCCGCACGGACCCGCGCAAGGATCTGGTGTACGCGCAGGAGCTGGGGCGGCGGCGCGCCGAGCAGGGGCTGCCGCTGGAGCTGTTGCTGTACGCGTACCGCCGCGCCGGTCGGCTGACCTGGGACGCGCTGCTGGACATCGTCACGGAGGAGGATCCGGACGCACTGCCGGTGCTGGCCCGTACGGCGGGCGCGATGTGGGTCGGGATCGAGCAGCAGGCCTCCGCGACGGCCGAGGCGTACCGGGCGGGCGAGCTGGAGATGAGCCGGCGCAGCGACGAGCGGGTGCAGGCGCTGCTGGACGCGCTGCTGGCCGGTGACGCGGCGCCGGGCCTGGCGGCGCGGGCGGCGGCGGGGCTGGACCTGCCGGAGCAGGGCCGGTACGCGGTGGTGGTGATCCCGGTGGACCGGCGGGACTCGGTGCACCGGGTGGCTTCGGCGGGCGGGATGCGGCTGTTCTGGCGGATGCGGGCGGAGCAGGAGCTGGCGGTGGTGGCCCTCGGGGCGTCCTCGCTGGACGAGCTGGCCGCGGAGCTCGCCGACCGCTGCCCGGGGCCCGGCGGGATCAGCCCGGTGGTGGACGGTCTGGCGGAGCTGGGGCGGGCCCGGCGGCTCGCGGAGACCGCGCTGGCCACGTGCGGGGCGGAGGAACGGGTGCTGGTGCGGCTGTCGGAGCGGCTGCCGACGGCGCTGGTGGTGCGGCAGCCGGAGCTCGCCGGGGAGCTGGTCCAGGCGGTCCTGGGGCCCCTGCTGGAACTGGACCCTGCGGACCGGGCGGTACTGCTGGAGACGCTGGACGCGTGGCTCGCGGCGGAGGGCTCCGCCGGGCGGGCGGCGACCCGTCTGTACTGCCACCGCAACACGGTCTTCAACCGCCTGCGCCGCCTGGAATCCGTGACCTCCCGCTCGCTGTCCCGCCCCCGCGACCTGGTCGCCCTCACCCTGGCCCTGGACGCCCACCGCCTGGCCGGCGGGCCCCCGCCCACGTAACCCCGCGGCGCCGCTGTCGGGGGCTCCGCCTCCCGAACCCCGCGCCTCAAACTCCCCCAGCCACCGCTGGGAGGTGGCCCGTGGCGAGGCTGGGGGTGCCGCTACGCGGCCTGGGCTCCGCCCAGACCCGCTCCTCAAACGCCGGAGGGGCTGGAGTTGCCCTGCGGGCGGCTCGGGAACAGACGGGCTCAGCCCAAAATCCAGCCCCTCCGGCGTTTGAGGAGCGGGGTACGGGGCGGAGCCCCGGGGCTTTGAGCCGCGTGGGGCAGGCGGCATCAGCCACAATCAGCCTCGCCGGCGTTTGAGGCGCGGGGTCTGGGGCGGAGCCCCAGGAGCCCGGGCGGAGCCGGGGGCGCCTGCGCAGCGGGGCCGCACACGAAACCCCCACCGACCGGCGGAGCCCGTAGGCTTGGTGTCGGAAAACCGCCAGCCCGGAGGGACCGGGGCCGCGATCCTAGGGGCATGCACAACGAAACCGAGCGCTGCGTAAGGGCCGTGCAGTCGAAGGACGCCCGCTTCGACGGCTGGTTCTTCACGGCCGTCCTGACCACCCGGATCTACTGCCGGCCCAGCTGCCCCGCGGTGCCGCCCAAGGTCGAGAACATGACCTTCCTGCCCAGCGCGGCCGCCTGCCAGCAGGCCGGGTTCCGGGCCTGCAAGCGGTGCCGGCCGGACACCAGCCCCGGTTCCCCCGAGTGGAACGCCCGCGCCGACGCCGTCGCCCGCGCGATGCGGCTGATCCAGGACGGGGTGGTGGACCGCGAGGGGGTGCCCGGGCTGGCCACCCGCCTCGGGTACTCCACCCGGCAGGTGGAGCGGCAGCTGAACGCCGAGCTCGGCGCCGGCCCGCTCGCCCTCGCCCGGGCGCAGCGCGCGCAGACCGCCCGGCTGCTCATCGAGACCTCCGAGCTCCCGATGGGCGACGTCGCCTTCGCCGCCGGCTTCTCCTCGATCCGCACCTTCAACGACACCGTCCGCGAGGTCTTCGCCCTCTCCCCCACCGAGCTGCGGCTGCGCGCCGAGAAGGCCAACCGCAACCGGCCCCGGATCCCCGGCACGATCAGTCTGCGGCTCCCCTACCGGGCGCCCCTCAATCCGGACAACCTCTTCGGGCACCTCGCCGCGACCGCCGTCCCCGGGGTCGAGGAGTGGCGGGACGGGGCGTACCGGCGCACCCTGCGGCTGCCGTACGGGACCGGGGTCGTCGCCCTCACTCCGGGGCCCGACCACATCGGATGCCGCCTCGCCCTGACCGACCTGCGCGACCTGACCATCGCGATCAGCCGCTGCCGCTGGATGCTCGACCTGGACGCCGATCCGGAGGCGGTCGACGAGCAGCTGCGCACCGACCCGCTGCTGGCCCCGCTCGTGGACAAGGCCCCCGGACGCCGTGTTCCCCGTACGGTCGACGCGGCGGAGTTCGCCGTACGGGCGGTGCTCGGCCAGCAGGTGTCCACGGCGGCGGCGCGCACGCACGCCGCCCGGCTGGTCACCGCACACGGCGAGCGCGTCGAGGATCCGCTGGGCGGGCTGACCCACCTCTTCCCCTCCCCACAGGCGCTCGCCGAGCTGGATCCGGAGTCCCTCGCCCTGCCGCGCAGCCGCCGCGCCACGCTCACCACCCTGGTGTCGGCGCTCGCCGACGGTTCGCTCCCGCTCGGCATCGACAGTGACTGGGAGGCGGCCCGTACGCAGCTCAACGCGCTGCCCGGCTTCGGCCCGTGGACCACCGAGGTCATCGCGATGCGGGCGCTCGGCGACCCGGACGCGTTCCTGCCGTCCGATCTGGGCGTCCGACGGGCCGCGCAGGGGCTCGGGCTGCCCTCCACCCCCGCCGCGCTGACGGCCAGGGCGGCCGGCTGGCGGCCGTGGCGGGCGTACGCCGTCCAGTACTTGTGGGCCACCGACGCCCATCCCATCAACCACCTGCCCGTCTGAGGAGCACCGTGATCATGAGCACCAAGCAGCACGCCGTCGTCGACAGCCCCTACGGCCCGCTCACCCTGGTCGCCGCGGAAGGCGTCCTGTGCGGCCTCTACATGACCGGGCAGCGGCACCGGCCGGCCGAGGAGTCCTTCGGCGAGCGGGTCGCCGCCACCGAGGAGCCCTTCCCCGAGGTGGTGCGGCAGCTGACCGCGTACTTCGCGGGGGAGCTGACCGCCTTCGACCTCCCGCTGCGGCTGGAGGGCACGGAGTTCCAGCGCAGCGTGTGGGACCAGCTCGTACGGATCCCCTACGGCGAGACGTGGTCGTACGGGGAGCTCGCGGCCAGGCTGGGCAAGCCGAACGCCTCGCGCGCGGTGGGCCTGGCGAACGGCAAGAACCCGGTCGGGATCATCGTCCCGTGCCACCGGGTGATCGGCGCCTCGGGCGGGATGACCGGCTACGGCGGCGGGGTCGAGCGCAAGGTGCGGCTGCTGGAGTTCGAGGCGGTCGGCCGCTAGTGCCGGCGCCTTCCCCGGCTCAGACCACCATCAGCGGGACGAGCAGGGCGAACCCGGCTCCCGCCTCCACGGCGTAGCCGTACAGGGAGGGGTGCTGGACGGGGGCGGCGAGCAGGACCACGCTCTGCTGGGCGGCGGCCGCGGCCACCCAGTCGGCGTCGGCGCCGAGGTTGCCCTGGTACCAGCCCTCGCAGGCGCCGGGGCCGCTGACCGCGAAGAGGTCGTCCTCGCGGCGGTAGAGGGCCTCCCACCCGGCGGCCGGCACGGACCAGCCGTCGAAGTCGGTGAACCGGGCCCAGCCGCCCTCGCGTATCGCGGTGTCGAACAGCCAGACGGGCGTCCCCTCGGGGGTGACCTCCCCGCCCTCCTGCCGGTCGGTCGTGAAGTGGACCATGGGCAGGGCGTCGGGCCCGTCGGCGGTGCTGGGCCAGGCGTACATCGTGATCATCAGCTGATTCTGTCCTGCCGGAAGTAAGCGTCGTGTTACGACGAGGACGGGCGTCGGCCGTTCTCCAGCTCCACCGCGCCCTCTCCCGATTCCAGGACCCGGCAGGCCTCTTGGACGCGCGCCCCCAGGGGTGCGGGGAGGTAGGAGGCAAGTGCGGCGGGCTCGACCAGCTTCCAGGAGAGCAGTTCTTCCTCCTGCAGCTTGACGGAGGCCAGCTGCGCCGCGTCCAGCACTCCGCCGTCGTAGAGGTAGGCGACGAGCGGCGGGCGGTCCGGGCCCAGCGTCCAGTCGACGGCGAGCAGCCGGCCGAGCGGCACGTCGATGCCGATCTCCTCGGCGCTCTCGCGGCGGGCGGCGCTCCGCGGGGACTCGCCCCGGTCGGACTCGATGGTGCCGCCCGGGAGGGCCCAGCCCTCGCGGTAGTTGGGCTCGACGATGAGGACCCGGCCCTCGGCGTCCCGGTAGAGGGCGGCCGCGCCGGCCAGCACCCGGGGCAGGCTCGCGATGTAGGTGGCGTAGTCATCCGTGGTGGTCACCGAGCCACCCTATCCGGGGCCGGGCGGCGGGGCCGGTCCCGTTCGAGCGGGGTCGACACCGACCGTTTCAGATGATGATTGTTCGAACTGATACTGTGACCGCTCGCCCGGGCTGCATCGTTTCCACCTCCACCTCGGCGGGGGAGCCTGCGGCCGGTGGGTCGTCTCCCGGCCCGGCGGCACCCGTTCGATCGGCCGTGCCCGGCCGTTCGGATCGTCGGCGCGACCGCCGGCGGTCTTCCGCTCTCCGAGATTGAAGACAAGCGAACAGTCATGCATGACGCAGCAGCCCCGGCACGCGACGAGGCCACCCAGCCGGTTCCCGTACTTTCGGTAGTCATACCGATCTACAACGAGCAGGAAGCGCTGCCGCTCACGGTGGCCCGCCTGCGTCCGATCCTGGACGGGATGGGCGTCAGCTACGAGGTCGTCGGCATCGACGACGGTTCCACGGACGCCACCCCGGTGATCATGCAGAAGATCCGCCAGGAATGGCCCGAGCTCCGCATCGTGCGCTTCGCCCGCAACTCCGGACACCAGGCGGCCCTGACCGCGGGCATCCACCGCGCCCTCGGCGACTACGTCGTCAGCATCGACGCCGACCTCCAGGACCCGCCGGAGAAGATCACGGAGATGTACGCGCTGGCGCGCGAGAAGGACCTGGACATCGTCTACGGCGTCCGCGGCGACCGCGGCACCGACACCTTCTTCAAGCGCCGCACCGCCGGCGCCTACTACTGGCTGATGCGCAAGCTCGTCGGCAAGAACATGCCCAACCAGGCCGGCGACTTCCGCCTCCTCAGCCGGGCCGCCGTCGACGCCCTGAAGTCCCTGCCCGAGCACCAGCCCGTCTACCGGCTGCTCGTGCCGTGGCTCGGCTTCAGCAGCGGCGAGGTCGTCTACGTCCGCGAGGAGCGGGTCGCCGGAAGCACCCACTACCCGCTGTCCAAGATGGTCCGCCTCGCCCTCGACAGCATCACCAACTTCTCCGCCGGCCCGCTGCGCCTCGCCACCTATCTCGGCCTGATGAGCTTCCTCATCTGCTTCGGCCTGGGCATCTACACCACCGTCCAGTACGCCCTCGGCGCGACCGTCCCCGGCTGGGCCTCGCTGTTCATCGGCATGGTCTTCCTCGGCGGCGTCCAGCTCGTGTGCGTGGGCCTGCTCGGCGAGTACATAGGACGGATCTACTCCGCCGTCCAGGCCAGGCCCGCCTACTTCGTCGGCTACGACTCCGCCGACGGGGACGTCCCCGCGCGCGGCGAGCGGATCCCCGAGCACGCGGCCTGACCCCGGCCGCCCACGACCGGAGCCGCCGACGCACAGCAGGTAGGAAAGAAGAAGACGTATGGGTACAACCGACAGCGCCGCGCCCGAGCGGTCGGAACTCCGGGCGCGGCCGCTGGCCGGACCGTCCCCGTCCGGCACGTCCGGCCGGCCCGGGCCGCACGCCTTCTGGCGGTTCCTGCCGGCGCTCGCCGCCTACCTCCTGCTGGTCTCCCTGCTGCTCGCCACCGACACGCCGGTCGGCGACGTCGCGCGGTACACCTTCTACGCGCTCTGGGGCGTCCTGCTCCCCGGCACCCTGGTCTTCCGGACGCTTCGCCGGCGGCCGCACACCCTGGTCGAGGACCTCGCGTTCGGCGCGCTCACCGGCCTCGCCCTGGAGCTGGTCGCCTGGGCGGTCTTCGTCGGGATCGGCGCCCAGTCGGTCGCCGTCGCGTGGCCGCTCGCCGTGGTGATCCCCTTCGCGGCCGTGCCGCGGCTGCGGCGCCACTGGCGGCCCACCGGCTACTCCAGGCCGTCCCTGGGCTGGTCCTGGTCGCTCTCCGGGGCGGTGATGCTCAGCAGCGTCTACTTCCACCAGGTCTGCCTGTCCCTGTATCCGGTGCTGCCGGACAAGGAGGGCAGCCGGCTCTCCAACGACCTGCCGTACCTGCTGTCGCTCGCCGGGAACGCGAAGCACAACGTCCCGCTGACCTTCCCGCAGGCCGCGGGCGAGCCCCTCTACTACCACTGGTTCACCTTCGCCCACATGGCGATGACCGACCTGGTCGGGCACATCGACCTCGCGGTGATCCAGTCCAGGCTCATGGTCCCGGCGCTGACCGCGCTCGGCCTGGTGATCACCGCCGTGGTGGCCCGGCGGCTCACCGGGCGGGTCTGGGCCGGGCCGCTGGCCGCGCTGCTGGTCTTCGCGGTGTCCGAGTTCACCGCCGTCTACCCCAACCCGGTCGACAGCTGGACCTTCGGTGCGCACGCCGTCCGTCTGATGTCCTGGGCGAGCCTCTCCCAGGCGTACAGCTTCCCGCTGCTCATCGCCCTGATGGGGGTCGTCGGGGAGGCGCTGCGCAGGAGCCGCCGGGGCGACGGGGCCGCCGAGAGCGGTGAGAGCGGTGACCCCGCGCCGCTGTTCGGCCGCCGGGTGTACGTCCTCGTCGCGCTGTTCGCGCTGGCCTCCAGCGCCGCCAAGGCGAGCACCCTGCCCGTCACCCTCGCCGGGCTCGCCCTGGTCGGCCTCGTACTGCTGATCTCGACCCGCCGCATCCCGTGGAACGTGGTCGCGCTGGGCGCGGTCATCGGGGCTTCCCAGCTCTTCGCGACAGCGGTCATCTTCCACTTCGAGAGCTACGGCCTCCAGGTCATCCCGTTCGGCAACGTCAAGCACTACTGGGCGGACCCGCAGCAGCTGCGCTCGCCGGCGTTCCAGGCCCTGGTGGTCACGGCCACCCTGGCCGCCTTCGTGCTGAACCACCAGCTGAAGCTGCTCGGCATGATCCCGCTGATCGCCCGGCGGCGCTTCGCACTGGAGCCGGTCCAGTGGTTCCTGCTCGGTGCCGCCGTGGCGGGCCCGTGTGCCTACCTGCTCGTCAACGGTTTCAACACCAGCTACTTCACCCTCGCCGCGCTGCCCTTCGGGGCCGTGCTCTCGGCGTGGGGCTTCTGCGAGACGTTCGAACGCGCCCGGCTGGGCCCGCGGGCCAAGGCCGCGCTCGCCGTCGGCGCGCTCGTCCTCTCGGCGCTGCTCACCTTCGCGATCCACCGCTACTCCGGCCGCTGGTCGGCGTACGTGATGCGGCTCGCCGGGGACCAGAGCGGCGGCACCTCCTACTCCGTGCTGCTGCCCGCCCTCGCCGCGGCCGCCGCGCTGGCCCTGGCGGCCCTCGTCGGCGCGGTCCTGTGGCGGCTCGGCGGCCGGGTGTGGCCGGCGCTGCGCGGTCGCGGCGGGATCGTCCTGCTGACCGCCGCCCTCACGGCGGGCACCCCCGGGCTCTTCCACGACGTCCTGCAGTCCCGGGAATCCGTGTGGTCGTACTCCTGGGTGATGCCCGGCTCGCAGGTGGAGGCGGCGCGCTGGATCCGCGCGCACAGCGACCCGTCGGACGTGCTGGTCACCAACAGCCACTGCTGGCAGGAGCGCGAGGACCCGAACGCTCCCCTCGCGAAGTGCGACGGCAACACGCGCTCGTGGTGGCTCAGCGGCTACTCGGAACGGTCGGTGCTGATCGAGGGCTGGGCGTACGCGCCGCGGACCATGGCACTGGCGGGGGGCGGGACGGCGTACTACGGCCCCTTCTGGGACCAGGAGCTGTTCAAGCTCAACGAGGACGCCGTCTACCGGCCGACGGCCGAGATCCTGAGCCGGCTCCACGACCGGTACCACGTCCGCTACGTGGTCGTGCACCGCCCGTCGGGCGCCGAGTCGCCGCTGCTGGGCGAGCTCGCGAAGAAGGTGTACGAGACCCGCACGACGGCGGTGTACGAGCTGTCCTGACGCGGCGTGACGCACCACGGCCCCTGCGGGCCCCCGAACAGGGGATCCGCAGGGGCCCTGGTGCTTCACGCCCCCGGGGAGCCCGGGCCCTGGCCGTCCTCGCGGTCTCGGCCCTTGGACTCGGCGACCCGCCGCAGCCTCGGGTGCCGGACCTGGCCCTGCTCGGTGATGGCGTCGCCGACCATGGCCTTGACCGCGTCCCGCATCCCGTGCAGGGCGTGGTGGCGGGCGGGTCCGGCGCCGGGGTCCTCGCGCAACTCCTTCACCAGCGCCCAGCAGAGCACCAGCATCACGACGACGAACGGCAGCGCGACCAGGATGGTGGCCGTCTGCAGGGACTTCAGGCCGCCCGCGACGAGCAGGACCGCGGCGACGGCGGCCATCAGCACGCCCCAGGTGACGACCAGCCAGGTGGGCGGGTGGAGGGACCCCCGGCTGGTCAGTGAGCCCATCACCAGGGAGGCCGAGTCGGCGCTGGTGACGAAATAGGTCATGACCAGGAGCATCGCCACCCACGAGGTGACGGTGCCGAGCGGGAGCGCGTCGAGCATCGCGAAGAGCGAGGCCTCCGTACCGTCCTTGATCTTGGCGGCGAAGTCGACGGCGCCCGTGGAGTCGAGGCGGATGGCGGTCCCGCCCATCACGCAGAACCAGATGACGGTGGCCCCGCTGGGGACGAGCAGCACGCCGACGAGGAACTCGCGGATGGTCCGGCCGCGCGAGATGCGGGCGATGAAGGTGCCGACGAAGGGCGCCCAGGAGAGCCACCAGGCCCAGTAGAAGATCGTCCACGCGCCGAGCCACTTGGAGTCGGTGAAGGCCCCGGTACGGCTGGCCATGGGCAGCAGCTCGTGCAGGTAGCCGCCGACGCTGGAGGGGATCACGTCGAGGACGTAGACGGTGGGGCCGAGGAGGAAGACGAAGAGCATGAGGGTGGCGGCGAGCACGATGTTGATGGTGCTCAGCCACTTCACCCCCTTGTGCAGGCCGGAGAAGGCGGAGAGGACGAACGCCGCCGAGAGGGAGATGATGATGATCAGCTCGACGGAGGTCGAGTCCTCGATCCCCGTGGTGATGTTGAGGCCCTTGGAGACCTGGAGCGCGCCGAGCCCGAGGCTGGTGGCGGTGCCGAAAACGGTGGCGAAGACGGCGAGCAGGTCGATGGCCTTGCCCGCCCAGCCGTTCGCCCGCTCCTCGCCCATCAGGGGCACGAAGGCGGAACTGAGGCGGTTGCCGCGGCCCTTGCGGAAGGTCGCGTAGGCGAGGGCGAGGCCGGCGATGCCGTAGATCGCCCACGGCGTGAGCGTCCAGTGGAAGAAGGAGTACTCCATGGCCGCGAGGGCGGCTTCGCCCGTGCCGGGGGCGGCCCCGGAGGCCGGGGGCGGGTTCAGGTAGTGGGTGAGCGGCTCCCCCACGCCGTAGAACATCAAACCGATGCCCATGCCGGCGCTGAACATCATCGCGATCCACGCGAGGTTGGTGAACTCGGGCTCGGAATCGTCCCGGCCGAGGCGGATCCGGCCGAAACGGCTGATCGCGAGCACGACGCACATGACCAGGAAGATGTCGGCGGCGATCACGAACAGCCAGGCGAAGTTGTCCAGCACCCAGGCCAGGGCGGTGCTCGACGCCGTGTCGAAGGACCCCTTGCCGAGGGCGGCCCACGCGACGACGGCCAGCACGGCGATCACCCCGATGGTGACGACCTGACGGTCGGGCGTGCCGTCGACGGGTCCCTCGGAGCCTCCGCCTGGGCTATCCGGACGTGACTGTTCCAGTGAATCCGAGCTCATGCGGCCACACTATGCAGGCGTATATCCGTATTTAGGGGCATGGCACGCCGTGTGTGTCCCAGGCCACTCATGGGCATAGGAGGATCCTCCGGATAAGCTCATGGCGGCGCGACTGCACTGTTCGATAGCAAGGGAATAGCAAGGTGACGGACGGAGCAGTAACTGAGACCGCGCGCGTGCTCATCGCCGCGGACAAATTCAAGGGCTCGCTCACGGCCGTTCAGGTCGCGGAGCGGGTGACGGCCGGCCTTCGCAAGGCCGTCCCGGACGTGGAGATCGAGACCCTCCCCGTCGCGGACGGCGGCGACGGTACGGTCGCGGCCGCGGTGGCGGCCGGGTTCGAACGCCGGGAGGTACGGGTCACCGGGCCCCTCGGTGACCAGGTCACGGCCGCTTTCGCACTGCGCGAGGGCACGGCCGTGGTCGAGATGGCGGAGGCCTCCGGGCTCCAGCTGCTGCCGGCGGGCACCTTCGCCCCGCTGACGGCCACCACGTACGGCTCGGGCGAGGTGCTGAAGGCAGCGCTGGACGCGGGCGCGCGCTCGATCGTCTTCGGCGTGGGCGGCAGCGCCACCACCGACGGCGGCGCCGGCATGCTGGCGGCGCTGGGCGCGGTGTTCCTGGATGCGAACGGCGAACCCGTCGGTCCGGGCGGCGGCGCGCTGGCCGGGCTGGCCTCGGCCGACCTGTCGGGCATCGACCCGCGCTTCGCGGAGGTCGACTTCGTCCTGGCCAGCGACGTGGACAACCCGCTGACCGGCCCGAAGGGCTGCGCGGCGGTCTACGGCCCGCAGAAGGGCGCGACGCCGCAGGACGTGGCGACGCTCGACGCGGCCCTGGCCCACTTCGCGGTGGTGCTGGAGAAGTCGATCGGCGCGAAGGCCGCCGAGTGCGCGGTGCTCCCGGGTGCGGGCGGCGCGGGCGGCATCGGCTACGGGGCGCTGCTCCTCGGCGCGACGTTCCGCCCCGGCATCGAGCTGATGCTGGAGGTGCTGGGCTTCGCCCCGGCGCTGGAGCGGGCCACGCTGGTCATCACGGGTGAGGGCTCGCTCGACGAGCAGACCCTGCACGGCAAGGCCCCGGCCGGTGTCGCGGCCGCGGCGCGTGCCGCGGGCAAGCCGGTGGTGGCGGTCTGCGGGCGCCTGCTGCTGGGCCAGGAGGCCCTGGAGGCGGCCGGGATCCAGCGGGCGTACCCGCTGACGGACCTGGAGCCGGACCCGGCGAAGTCCATCCCGAACGCGGGTCCCCTGCTGGAGCGGGTCGCGGCCACCATCGCCGCCGACGTTCTCTGACCCCGCGCACCTCTCGGCCGAGGCCCGGCCCCCCGCTTCGGGGGAGCCGGGCCTCGGCCGTTCCCGTACCGGGGCGGGGCCGGGGCCGGGGCCGGGGCCGGGCTGAAAGTGCCGCTGCGCGGCCCCTGGGGCTCCGCCGCAGACCCTCCCCCAGACTCCGTCCGGGGGGGACCCCCACTCCTCAAACGCCGGACGGGCTGGATTCGGCTGATGCCTGCCGCCAGGCGCGGGGCGGAGCCCCGGGGGCAGCGCGCGGCCCCCGTGACGCCTCCGTCGACGCAGCGGCCTCTCCAAACACCCTGGACAGTGTTAGAAAGGGCTCATGACCGGACGTTTTGGTCGCCAGCCGACCGGGTGGGGCTCGCGCCCGTTCGCGCGCTTGTCCCGGTGGTCGCACAGCGTCGCCGGCCAGGTCTTCGCCCTCCAGGCGGTGATCGTGCTGCTGCTGATCACCGCGGCCTCGGTGGCCCTGGTGGTGCAGGCCCGGTACGCCAGCGAGCGGGGCGCCCGCGACCGCTCCCTCGCCGCGGCCGAGGCCTTCGCGCACGCCCCCGGTCTGCCGACGGCCCTGAAGTCGGCCGATCCGACCGCCGAGCTCCAGCCGCTGGCCGATGCCGCCCGCGTGGCCTCGGGCGTGGACTTCATCGCGGTCATGACCACCGACGGGATCCGCTACACCGACTCCCGCCCCGAGCTGATCGGGCAGCGCGCCGTCGGTGACCTCGCGCGCGCCGCCAGCGGGAAGTCCTTCACCGAGATCTTCAGGGGCGAGCCCAGCGACGCCGTCCGCGCCGTCGTCCCCGTCCGGGACGCGAGCGGGGCCGTGGTCGGGCTGGTGGGCACCGGCATAGACGTGGAGAACGTGTCCGACGTGGTCGAAGACCAGCTGCCGCTGCTCCTCGGCGCGGCGGCCTGCGCCCTGCTGCTCGGTACGGGCGGCGCCGCCCTGGTCAGCCGGCGGCTGCGGCGCCAGACCCGCGGGCTGGGCGCGGCCGAGATGACCCGGATGAACGAGCACCACGAGGCCGTTCTGCACGCCGTCCGCGAGGGCGTGCTGATCATCGGCGCCGACCACCGGCTCGCCCTCGCCAACGACGAGGCCCGCCGCCTCCTGGACCTGGCGCCCGACGCCGAGGGGCGGCACGTCGGCGACCTCGGCCTCGACCCGCACACCGTCGAGCTGCTGGCCTCCGGCCGGGTCGCGACGGACGAGGTGCACCGGGCGGGCGACCTGCTCCTCGCCGTGAACGTACGGCCCACCAAGCCGTTCGCCGGAGAGCCCTCCGGCACCGTCATGACCCTGCGCGACTCCACGGAGCTCGCCGCGCTCTCCGGGCGGGCCGAGGTGGCCCGCAGCAGGCTCCAGCTGCTGTACGACGCGGGGGTGCGGATCGGTACCACCCTGGACGTGGTGCGCACCGCCGAGGAACTGTCGGAGGTCGCCGTCCCCCGCTTCGCGGACTTCGTGACGGTGGAGCTGCTGGAGCCGGTGCTGCGCGGTGACGAGCCCGCCCTGGCCACGGGCCTGTACACGGAGATGCGCCGGGCGGCCATCACCGGGGTGCGCGCCGACTCCCCGCTCCAGCCGGTCGGCGACATCATCCGCTTCGTCGTGCCGACGGCTCCGATGGCCGCCGCGCTGGACGCCGGGCACGCGGTGCTCGCGGCCGATCTGCACGCCGCGATGGGCTGGCGGGCCGATGACACGGCCGGGACCCGGGTGGCCCTGGACTACGGGCTGCACTCGCTGATCTCCGTACCGCTGCAAGCGCGTGGCGTCGTACTGGGCATGGCGAACTTCTGGCGGGCGGCCGACACCCCGGAGGCCTTCGACGAGGAGGACCTGTCCTTCGCCGAGGAGCTGGCGGCGCGCGCGGCCGTCTCCATCGACAACGCCCGCCGCTTCACCCGCGAGCACGCGACGGCCGTCACGCTCCAGCGCAGCCTGCTGCCCCGGGTGCTGCCCGACCAGAGCGCCGTGGACGTGGCCTTCCGCTACCTGCCCGCGAAGGCGGGGGTGGGCGGGGACTGGTTCGACGTGATCCCGCTGCCCGGGGCCCGGGTGGCCCTGGTGGTCGGCGACGTCGTCGGGCACGGCGTGCACGCGGCGGCGACCATGGGGCGGCTGCGGACCGCCGTGCACAACTTCTCCACCCTGGACCTCCCGCCCGACGAGCTGCTCGGCCACCTCGACGAGCTGATCAACCGGATCGACCAGATCGACAACGGCGGCGGTGCCGACCGGTCCGGAGACGGGGACGGGAACGGGGAGGGGATCGGCGAGCCGGCCGGGGTCACCGGCGCGACCTGTCTGTACGCGGTCTACGACCCGGTGTCCGGCCGGTGCGTGATGGCCAGCGCCGGGCACCCCGGGCCCGCACTGGTCGGCCCCGACGGGCAGGTGGAGTTCCCCGAGCTGCCGACCGGGCTGCCGCTCGGCGTCGGCGGCATGCCCTTCGAGACCACCGAACTCCGGCTGCCCGAGGGGAGCCGGCTCGTGCTGTTCACCGACGGCCTCGTGGAGGACCGCGACCGGGACTTCGACACCGGCCTGCGATTGCTGGGCGAGACCCTCTCCCGGCCCGGCCGGAGCCCCGACCAGGCCTGCTCCGACGTCCTGGCCGCGATGCTCTTCCCGGTGCCGAGCGACGACATCGCCCTGCTGATCGCGGACGCCCGGCGGCTGGAAGCGGACCGGATCGCCGAATGGGAGGTGCCGGGCGAGGCCTCGGCCGTCTCCCGGGTGCGCAACGCGGGCGCGGCGCAGCTCGCGGCCTGGGGCCTGGAGGACCTCTCCTTCACCACCGAGCTGATCCTCAGCGAGCTGATCACCAATGCGATCCGGTACGGGAGCGCGCCCGTGCGGGTGCGCCTGCTGCGCGACCGCAGCCTGATCTGCGAGGTGTCCGACGGCAGCAGCACCTCACCGCACCTGCGGTACGCGGCCACCACCGACGAGGGCGGGCGCGGGCTGTTCCTCGTCGCGCAGTACGCCGACAGGTGGGGCACCCGCTACACCGACCGGGGCAAGGTGATCTGGGCGGAGCTGCCGCTGACCGGGGGCAAGGAGCCGCTCCCGGCGGCGCCGCTGGACCTGGACGCGCTGGAGGACCTGGCCTGGTGACGGGGGCGGCGACGCGGGCCGGTGACGCGGGGCAGTGATGCAGGCCGGGACGCGGCTCGGTGCCACAGGCCGGTGACGCGGCGCAGTGACGCAGGCCGGTGACGTGACGCGGCGACGCAGCGCCGTCAGACCGGTCGGGTGCGGGCCAGCAGTACCGCCACGTCGTCCTGCGGAGCCACCGGCAGCAGGCTCGCGAGGATCCCGTCGCAGAGTTCCTCCAGCGGCCGGTCGGAGCCGCGCAGGGCCCGCGCGAGCTGCCGCATTCCCTCGTCGAGGTCCCGGTCGCGGGCCTCGATGAGCCCGTCGGTGTAGAGCACGAGCAGGCTCCCCGGGGGCAACCGCACCTCCTCGGTGCGGAAGTCCTGGCCGTCTCCCGAACCGCAGCCGGGCCCGGAGCCCGTGCCGGTGCCAAGGGGAGTGCCGGGCGGGCCGTCGAGGAAGGTGATGGTGCCGTCCGCGGCGACGACGGCCGGCGGCGGGTGGCCGGCGCGGGCGATGACGCAGCTGCCCGTGGCCGGGTCGTGGACGGCGTAGACGCAGGTGGCCATCTCGTCCTCGCCCAGGTCGGCCACGACGGCGTCCAGCGAGCGGAGCAACAGGTCCGGGGGCACGTCGTGGCGCGCGAGGGTCCGTACGGCCGTGCGCAGCTGGCCCATCACGGCGGCGGCGTGGATGCCGTGGCCCATGACGTCGCCGATGACCAGCCCGGTGCGGCCGCCGGGGAGCTGGATGGCGTCGAACCAGTCCCCGCCGACGTCGTGGTCGCTGGCGGGCAGGTAGCGCCCGGTGAGTTCGAGGCCCGCGACCTCGGGCAGCGCGCTGTTGGTGAGGCTGCGCTGGAGGGTGAGGGCGGCCCGGCGCTGGGCTGTGAACATGCGGGCGTTGTCGATGTTGAGGGCGGCGCGCGCGACCAGCTCGTCGATGAGGACGCAGTCCTCCTCTTCGAAGGGCCCTCGGGCGCGCAGCCGGGTCACGGCGACGGCGCCGAGCACCTTGCCGCGGGCTACCAGCGGGACCATCCGGGCCGCGCCGAGGGTGGCCAGGTAGTCGCGCAGGGCGTCCGCGCGCGGGTCGGTGATCAGCGCGGGGATGTCGGAGACGTACAGGTCCATGGGCCGGCCGTCGCTGATGACCTGCTCGTACACGCTGCCCACGGGCAGCTGGAAGGTCTGCCCGGCCGCCAGCTTCGCGGTGGGCGCGTCCGGGTCGGGGAAGACGGCGGCGAGGCGGCGCAGGACGCCCCGGGCGGAACCGGCGGCGGCGGTGTCGTCGGGGTCGAGTACGGCCTCCAGCAGCTGGACGTCGGCCGAGTCGGCGAGCTGCGGTGCCAGGACCTCCGCGATCTCCTGGGCGGTCTGGTGCAGGTCCAGGGTGGTACCGATGCGGGTGCCGGCCTCGGCGAGCAGGGCGAAGCGGTGCCGGGCCCGGTCGGCGGCGGCCTGGGCGCGCTGACCCTCGGTGATGTCGATGAGGGAGGCGATCAGGCCGAGGCGCCGCCCGGAGCCGTCGAGCAGCGGGGCGTAGGAGCAGGACCAGGTGCGGTCGTGGTCGGGGTCGGCGGGGGTCCGCCCGGTGCGGCGTACGTCGACGACGGCCTTGCCCCGGTCGAGGACCTGTCGCATGGTCGCCTCCAGCGCGGTGGCGTTGACCCCGGGTACCACCTCGGTGAGGCGTTTGCCGAGGTGCTCGGCGGCGGGGACGCCGTTCATCCGGGCGAGGGCGTCGTTGACCCGGAGGAAGCGCAGGTCGGGGCCCAGGGTGGCGAGGCCGATGGGCGACTGGGTGAAGAGGCTCTGGAGGGCGGCGAGCGAGTCGCGCATGTGGAGGACCTCGGAGGTCTCCACGGCGACGAGCATGGCCCCCGTACGCCCCTGCGGGTCGGCGGCCGGGACGATCCACATCTCCATGGGGACGCGGTGTCCGTCGCGGTGGCGCACGGGCAGGGTGCCGATGACCGTCTCGCCGGCCTGGACGCGCCGGGTCAGCTGCCCGGCGAGCTCGTGGTTGGCCTCGGGGACGAGGACGGTGGTGCCGACGCGGCCGATGATGTCCTCGGGGCGGTGGCCGAGCAGGTCCTGGGCGGCCAGGGACCACTCCACGACCCGTCCGTCGGCGTCCTCCCGCCACAGGGCGATCGGCAGCAGCTCCCGGAGCACGCCTGCGTACCCGACAGCCGCCACCGGCTGGTCCGGCACCTCGCTCGTCGACTGGTACGTGTCCAATGCACCGACCTCACCCCGGGGGGCCTGATTCCTACCGATTCACCCTATCCGAGGCGTGAGCGCGCGGCTCTGCGTCCGAGGACCCTTGTCACGGCCGGCCGCTGTTCGGGTGGCCCGGCGCGGCGCACCGTGAGGGAGGGGCCGGGCGCGGTATCCCCTTGTCATGACCGACGCCACGATCGTCTACGTCCACGGCAACGGGAACAAGGCCCGCAAGGAGCTCCTCAAGTCCCAGTGGGACAGGGCACTGTTCGGCACGGACATGGGGACCGCCTCGCGCATGGCCTACTGGGCCCCGCTGCGGTACGGGGACCCGCTGCCCGACGACGAGCCGGACCCCCTGGCCGGCGGCCCGGTGCCGCTGGAGGAGCTGCCGGACCTGGGGGCGGCGCGGACCCCCGAGGAGTTCATCGAGGTCACGCTCGCCGAGGCGCGCCTCGAATCCGGGCCGCTGCCGGAGGGCCCGGCGGCCGGGGGCCGGTCTGTGGAGGACCGGTCGGCGGAGGACCGGTCGGCGGAGGGCCGGTCGGCGGAGGGCCGGTCGGCGGAGGGCCGGTCGGCGGAGACCGGCGAGGAGCGGCTGGCCGGGTGGCTGGCGAAGATGACGTACTCCGCGGAGACCCTCGGCCGCTCCCCGGACGCCATCTCCGGCCCGGCCTCCGCGGACCTGCGCGAGGCGCTGCCGCTCCCGGGCTTCCTGCGCACCCCGGTCTTCGAGCTGCTGGTGGGGCTCACCTTCAAGGACGTCCACGCGTACTTCTTCGGCGGAGTGGGCGAGGCGATGCGGGACGTCGTGCGCGGCGAGCTGGCGGAGGTGGGCGCGGGGCCGCTCGTCGTGGTCGGGCACAGCCTCGGCTCGGTCATCGCGTACGAGGTGCTGCGCGAGGCGCGACGGGACGTCAGCCTGTTCGTCACGGTGGGCTCCCCGCTCGGCATCACCGAGATCCAGGACCTGCTGGCCCACCCCACGGCGGTACCGGCGGGCGTGGCGGCCTGGTCCAACGCCTCGGACCTGCGGGACCTGGTGGCGCTCGACCACTCGCTGCGGCCCGAGTACGGACCGCCCTCCCTCGTCACCGACCATCTGGTCAGGAACGACAGCGGCAACCACCACGGCATCCGCCAGTACCTGGCCTGCGAGCCCGTCCGCAGCCAGGTGACGGCGCTGTTCGGCCGCCTTGCGACCGGCGGGGGCCGGTGAAACCATGACAGGTATCAGGCAGTCCGTCTTCCCGCTCCGCTGTGGCGGCCGCGGCTGTGCAGGTGCGGTATGTCGCTCACCGATACCGAATGGGACCTCGTCACCGAATGGGCGCGGGACTACCTGTTCGTCGAAGGTGAACCGCGCCCCCGGCTCATCCAGTTCGGTTTCTCCCGGGAGTTCGTGGGCGAGATCCGGTTCGGCGGTTCGAGCAGCGAGCACGCGGTGGCGCTGGTCGAAGCGGTCCGCAACGACGGGGTCGAGGCCCAGCTGCGGTTGCTCGACGCACTGGTCCGGCTGGACTCGCTGACCTCGCTGCCGGCCGGAGAGGTGGCCCTGCGGCTCAAGGAACGGCTGGAGGAGGCCGCGAAGTCGCGCGTCCCGCCACTCGACCACTATCTGGCCGGCGTGCTGCGGGGCGGCGCCGAGGTGTTCATCGACCGGGCCGATCTGCGCGCGAGCCTGCGGGAGTTCGCCGAGGATCCCGAGAAGACGGTGCTGGTGGTGGACGGCGACCCGGACAGCGGGCGCTCCTACACCTACGCCCTGATCAGGCACGTGGGCGCGCGCTGCGGGTTCCGTCCGGTCCGGGTGACGCTGAACCGGACCTCGACCGCCGAGCAGGTGGTCCAGCGGCTCGGCGAGTTCGTCGCGGACGCGCGGACCGGTATCTCGCCCGTGGATCCGACGGGGCCGAACGATCCACCGCCCTCGGTCGACGTGGCCGTGCACCGGATCGTCAGCCGGGCCACCGCCGCCGAGGAGACGTTCTGGCTCGTCCTGGACGAGTGCGACAAGCTCGACGTCAACTCCGACGTCTGGGACTGCATCGGCAAGCTCGCCCTGGCCATCTACGAGCACACCCCGGTCCGCAGACAGAGCGCGCCCCGGCTCGTCCTGCTCGGCTATTCCGCCACGATGCGTCAACTCCCCTACGAGATCGGCAAGAACGAGGTGCGGGACACGGCCCGGGTGGCCGGGGCGGAGGACCTGCGGCAGTTCTTCGACACCTTCTTCGCGCAGACCCCGCCGCCGTCCGGCCGGCCTCCCCCGGACGGGCCGGGGATCGCCGCCCTGGTGGAGGCGGCCGTCCCCGCCGTCCTGCGGGCCGGCGCGGCCCCCGGCCCGGACAGTTACATGCGCAAGGTCTGCACCGCCGCCGAGGACGCGGTCCGCCTCTACCGTTCGCTCGCCCCCGGCGAGGAGTTCGCGGCGCGGCTGTGCGAGCGGCTCTCCGCCGCGGCCTCCGCGCCGGGCCCCGCGCCGGTGACGGCCCTGCGCCGGGCCTACCGGGAGGCCGTCTGCCTGCTCGACCGGTTCGACCCCGCGCGGCTGCGGCTGCCCGGCGAGGAACGGCCATCCGGGAAGGGCGTACTGGAACTGGTCGAGGACTGCCGGGCCGTGGGCACGCGCAACACCCTCGCCTGGACGCTCAAGCCGGAGGTCCGCGACGCGGCCCTGCGCGGCCTGGCCGGCCCGGAGGCCGCGCGCCTCGCGCTGCTGGCCAACGCGGACCAGATCCCACCCGGCCCGGGCCCCGAGCGCACGGCGCTGGCGTACCTCGACGGCGCTCCCCCGGACCTGTCCCGGCAGAGCGCGGACGAACTGCCGGACGTCCTGCGGGCGGTGCTGTGGCTGGACCGGATCCCGGGGGACGGCGGTGCCCCTGGCGCCCCCGGCATCCCCGGTGCCCCTGACGTGTCCCGTGTCCCCGACAGGGCCGGCGTCCCCGGTGTGCCCGATGGCCCCGGCGCCCCCGAAGTGTCCGGTGTCCCCGCCGCGTCCGGCGTCCCCGGCACCCCCGACACGTCCGGTGTCCCCGACACGTCCGGTGTCCCCGACGCGTCCGGTGTCCCCGACGCGTCCGGTGTCCCCGCCGCGCCCGGTGTCCCCGGCACCCCCGACGCGTCCGGTGTCCCCGACGTGTCCGGTGGCCCTGGCGTGTCCGGCGTCCCCGGTGTCTCCGGAGCCTCCGGCGCCCCCCGCATCCCCGGCGTCCCCGAGCCGGCCGTCGTGCAGGGGCTGCTGGAGCACGCGCGGCTGATGCAGCCGCTTGAGCGCCTCGTACGGGACTCCTTCCAGGGGCGCGCCGCCGAACTGGCCGACCTGCGTGCCTACATCGACCTCGCCCCCGGCGCCACGGTGCCGCCGGTACTGGTCCACGGGCTCGGCGGGATCGGCAAGAGCACCCTGCTCGCGAAGCTGCTCCTGGACAGCCTGCGCGATTCCCCCGCCCGGTTCCCCTTCGCCTACGTCGACTTCGAGCGGCCCACCCTCTCGGTCCACGAACCGGCCACCCTGGTCGCGGAGATGGCCCGCCAGCTGGGCATCCAGTACCCCGACCACCAGGAGGACTTCAACGCCCTGGCCCGGGAGTGCGAGGAGACCGCCGGCACCCACCGCGCCGAACAGGGCGCGGTGGACGAGCTGTACGAGCTCTCCACCACGCGGGCCACGATGGGACGGCCGTCCTCGTCGGGGGTCCACGCCATGGCCGCCGTCCGCGAGGCGGAGTTGGCGCGGCGCCTGGCGGCCCTCGTCGTACGGGCCGTGGGGACCCCGCCCGGGCAGGCGCAGCCGCCGCTGGTCCTGGTCATCGACTCCTTCGAGGAGGCCCAGTACCGGGGCTCCCCCGTGCTCGGCCGGATGTGGGCCGTGCACTCCGCGCTCCAGGAGGGCCATCCGCGGCTGCGGACCATCGTGTCCGGGCGGCTCCCGGCGCCGCACCCGGCCCGCCCTGTGCAGCCGCGGACCCTGGAACTCGGCGACCTCGATCCGGCGGCCTCGGTGGCCCTGCTGATGTCCTGCGGGGTCGCCGACGAGCGGCTCGCCGCGGAGCTCGCGGCGCGCGTGGGCGGGCACCCGCTGAGCCTGAAGCTGGCCGCCCGTGCGGCCGTCCAGCAGGGTGCGGAATCGGAGCCGGAGGCGCTGGGCGAGCTGATCGAGAGCCTGCCGGCCCGACGGCGGCGCTTCTTCCGGAAGGTCGACCAGCTGCTCATCCAGGGGACCCTCTACGAACGGATCCTGGCGAAGATCGGGGACCGGGAGGTCCGGGCGCTCGCCCAGGGCGGCCTGGCCCTGCGGACCATCACCCCGGAGCTGATCCGGGAGGTCCTCGCCGGGCCGTGCGGACTGGGGACGCTCCCGGACGGGGAGGCGGACCGGCTGTTCGGGCTGCTCGCCCGGCTCGACCTCGTGGAGGACGCCGGGCCGGGAGCGCTGCGCCACCGCGCCGACCTGCGGGCGATCATGCTGCGGCTGGCCGACCGGGCCCGTACCGATCTGATGCGGGCGGTCGGGACGCGGGCGGTCGCCCACTACGCGGCCGTCGCGGGGCCCCGGGCGCGGGCCGAGGAGATCTACCACCGGCTGCGGCTGAACGAGAGCCCGCGCTCGGTGGAGCGCCGCTGGCTGCCCGGGGTGGAACGGTTCCTCGCGGGGGCCGACCAGGACATGGCCGGGCGGTCCGCCGCGTACCTGACCGGGCACCTAGGCGGCCACACCCCGGACGAGGTGATCGCGGAGGCCGAGCAGGAGGACTGGGAGCGGATCGCCGCCCACGAGGTGGAGGACCTGCTGTCGCAGGAGCTCGCCGTGGCGGCGGCCACCCGGCTCGCGGAACGCCGGCCGTGGACCCCGGGCAGCCCGCTGCACCCCCTGTGGGTGGAGACCCTGGACCGGCTGGGCCGGCGCGCCGAGGCCCGGGAGGCCGCCGACGCCGCCGTGGACCGCGCCGACCGGGCGGGTTTCCCCGAGCTCCAGCTGGAGCTGCTCCTGCTGTCGGCGCGGCTCGCGGAGTCGGACGGCGACCACGATGGGGCCGGCGCCGACCTGGTGGAGGCCGAGGAGGTCGCCACGGGCCTCGGCCGGGACTTCGAGGCGCTGGGCGCGCTGCTGGCCCGCGCCCGGCTGGCCGACGGCTCCGAGGCCGGTGACCCGGAGGTCGGGGGCAGGCTCGCGGAGCGGCTGCGGCGGCTGACGGACGCCCAGCTGGCCCGGCAGCCCGCACTGGTCCGGGCGGCGGCCGCCGAGGTCTCCCGGGAGCACCCGCGGGTCCTGGAGCACACCCTGGACGTGGTGGGCCTGCCCGAGACGGAGGAAGGCGTACTGGACACCCTGGCGGAGGCGATCGGCCGGGCCGCGGCCCGCCGGCCGGAGCTGCGCGCCTCCCTGCTGGAGCTGCTGGAGAACGCCGTCGGCCCGCCGGATCGGGCCCGCGCGGGCAGCGGTACGCACACCGGGATGACGGGCCTCCTGCGCGAGGCCAGGCGGCGCGGCACGCTCGACCGGTTCGCGCGACGGCTGCTGAACCTCGACGACGGGAGCGGGGAACTCGCGTCGGCCGTGGCCGCGGCGATGGGCGCGGGCACACCCGGCACGACCACGCCCACGCCCACACCCGCCGCCACCGCCTCGCCCACACCCGAACCGGCGGCCGCCACACCCGTGCTCACGCCGGTGGACCGGCAACCAGGCGAAGGGAACGGCCGCAGTGCGGCCTGACGCACCATGACGAGCGACCCGTACCTCCCGCCGGACGACATCGTGCGGCTGCGCGACACCGCGGTGGAGCAGGGCCTGACGGACCCCGCGCTGCGGCGGCTGCTGTTCGAGGGCGTCCTGCCGAAGTACCGCGGTTCACTGCCGCTGCTGGCGGCGCCCGGCCCGCAGGTCCAGTCGGATCTGAACGAGATGAACCGGGTGGAGCGGCTGGTCGACGGCACCGTCCCGCTGGCCGTGTGGCTCCGTAACGCCGCCGACCAGCTCACCGACGCCGCCGCGCGGGACGTCTTCCTGAAGGCCCTGGACGAGGTGGTGCGCGACGCGGCGGGCGAGCCCGACGTAGCGCCCGACGTGCCCACCGGGGAGACCAAGGAGGAGATCGTCTTCCGGGACGACACCGTGCCCTTCGGCTTCCTGAGCGGCGGCGCGCTGGCCGGGACCTCGGTGGCGCGCGTCAAGGTGCTGCCGTACGAGGGCGGCGCGCTACTCCGGCCGGTGGCGCTGCCGCACAACGGTACGGGCTGGCTGATCGCCCCCGGACTGCTCGTGACCAACCACCACGTGGTCAACGCCCGCAAGCGCACCGCCGGCGAGCGCCAGGTGGCCGACCCGGCCGACCTCAACCTCCAGGCGCAGGGCTCTCGTTCACGGTTCGACTACGTCAGCGAGGACGACGCGGATGCGGAGGAGGCGCACGCGAGCGGGCTGGAGGCCTCGGACGAGGAGCTCGACTACGCGGTGCTTCGCCTGAGCGGGGCGCCGCCGCGGCCCTGTCTGCGCGTGGCCACCGAGCCGTTGACGGTGGCCGCGGACACGCCCGTGGCCGTCAACATCATCCAGCACCCGGGCGGGGAGCCGAAGCGGATCGCGCTGCGCAACAACCTGGCCTTCGACGCGGACGAACGCGACGTGCGCTACTTCACCGATACCCGGGGCGGCTCCTCCGGCTCACCCGTCCTGACCGACGACTGGACGGTGGTGGCCCTGCACCGGGGCACCCGGCGCGTCTCGGACGTCAGCTTCCAGGGCAAGACTACGGCCTTCGTGAACGTCGGCACCCAACTCAGCGCGATCATGGCGCACTTGCGGGAGCACAGCCCGCAGGTCCACGCCGAGATCGCGGCGGCCCAGTCCGAGATGGGGCGCCCTGCGCGCCCCCAGGAGGTGTGAGATGCGCGGTGGATCACCGGTGGCGACCGGGCCCGAACAGGTCTTCACGGAGGACCTGTTGGAGGTCGCGGCGCGCGTACGCGAGCAACTGGACGCCGAAATACCCGAGTCCGAGGAGGAACTGCCCGCGCGGGAGGCCGCGGCCGGACGGATCGGCCGGGCCGCCCTGGATGAGCGGGCCACGGTGTTGCGGGCGGGGGTCCGCGGGCTGGAGAAGCTGGCCGCGGGCCGCGCCGGGGACGTCGACGAGGACGAGTACTTCGGAGTCGAGGCGATCGTGCTGCTCGAGGGCAGGCCGGCGATCCTCGTCCAGAACCAGGACTTCGCCCCGCAGGTCGGCGACTGGGCGCTGCTCGACGGGCAGCGGGCGGGCATCCGGCAGTCGATCGCCCGCGTCGGCCGGGTGGAGGTCTCCGGTCACGAGCTGGACTGGCTGGGCACGGGCTTCCTGGTCTCGCCGTTCGCCGTGATGACCAACCGCCATGTGGCCGCCGAGTTCGCGCGCGCGGACGGCGCGGACGGTTTCGCCTTCCGGCAGGGCATGGGCGCGTCCGTGGACACCGGGGAGCAGCTCGGTGCGCCCACGGGCGGCGGCTCGTTCGAGTTCGAGGTCACCGGGGTGATCGGCATCCACCAGGACGTGGACATGGCGCTGCTACGGGTCTCCCCGGCAGCCGCCGCCGGTGGCGAAGCGCCGGCTCCGCTCGCGCTCGCGGCCGACGCGCCGCCGGATCTGGCGGGCCGGCCGGTGTACGTGGTCGGCTACCCGGCTGCGGACGGCCGGCGCAACGAACCGGCGGCCATGAGCCGCATCTTCATGGACGTCTACAACGTGAAGCGGCTCCAGCCGGGCACGGCGACCGCCCTCCTCCCCGACGGGGACACCGGCGGGCCCGGGTTCACGATGACGCACGACTGCTCCACGCTCGGCGGCAACAGCGGCTCCCCGGTCTTCGACCTCGCCGACCACCGGGTGCTCGGCCTGCACTTCGGCGGCCGGTTCGGCTCCGCGAACTACGCGGTGCCGCTGTTCGAGCTGACGGACGACCCGCTGCTTGAGCGGGCCGAGGTCAACTGGGTGTGAACGGAGCGGCCGTCGGGGAGTTCAGCCCAGGGCGACGGGGGCGCCGACCAGTGATCCGTACTCCGTCCACGAGCCGTCGTAGTTCTTGACGTCCGAGTAGCCGAGCAGTTCGTGGAGCGCGAACCAGGTGTGGGAGGAGCGCTCGCCGATGCGGCAGTACGCGATGACCTCACGGTCCGGGGTGATGCCCCTGCCCAGGTACAGCATCCGCAGCTCGTCCGCGGACTTGAAGGTGCCGTCGTCGTTGGCCGCCTGCGCCCAGGGGACGTTGGCCGCCCCGGGGATGTGTCCGGGCACCTGGGCCTGTTCCTGCGGCAGGTGCGGGGGCGCCAGCTTTTCGCCCCGGTACTCCTCCGGCGAGCGGACGTCGACCATGTGGACCCCGTGGCCCACGCTCTCCAGCACCTCGGTGCGCAGTGCGCGGAACTGCGGGTTCTCCTGGCCGGTCACCGTGAAGTCGGTGCGCTCGTACCTCCGGACGTCGCGGGTCGTGTCCCGGCTCTCCAGCTCCCACTTCTTGCGGCCGCCGTCGAGCAGCTTGACCCGGTTGAAGCCGCGCAGCCGCAGGATCCAGTAGGCGTACGCGGCGAACCAGTTGTTGTTGCCGCCGTAGAGGATCACCGTGGTGTCGTAGCCGACCCCGGCTTCGGCGAGCAGCCGTCCGAGCGCCTCGCGGTCCAGGTAGTCGCGTCCCACGGGGGCGTGCAGGTCGGTGGTCCAGTTCCAGCCCACCGCGCCGGGTATGTGGCCCTGCTCGTAGGCGGTGGTGTCCTCGTCCACGTCGATGACGCGTACGGTCCCGTCGTTCAGGTGCGCGGCCAGCCACTCGGTGTCGACCAGTGTCTCCGGATGGGCGTATCCGTCGCCGCTCATGGTCCGCTCCTCTCGTGTGCGTGCGTCATTGCCCTGCCGTCAGCTCGTCCACCCCGCCCCGGATCACCGCCGTCACGGGGATCCCCGCGCGGTCCAGCAGCCCCGCTGCGATCGTCGCCCGGCGGCCGCTGCCGCACACCACCCAGATCTCGCGGTCCCGGGTCAGCTCGCCGATCCTGTGCGGCAGTTCGGCGAGCGGTACGCGGAGCGTGCCGGGGACTCCGCCTTCCGGGTGCTGCGGGCGCACGTCGAGCACCTGCCGTCCGGCGAGGTGCCCGGCCAGCTCGGAGACGTCCGCGGTGCGGAAGGAGCGCAGTGGGCGGCCGGCGGAGGCCCAGGCGCCGATGCCTCCCGCCAGGTAGCCGGCGACGTCCTCGTAGCCGATCCGCAGGAGTTGGGTCATCGCCTCGCGGGCCGCTTCCTCCTCAGGCTCCGGCACCACCAGGACCAGGCGGGTGCCGAAGGGCACGACCTCGCCGACCAGGCCCGCGAACCGGTCGTCGAGCTCGTCGCAGATCGAGTCGGGCAGGTGGGCGGCGGCGAACTCGGCGCGCCCTCGCCCGTCGACGACCTGCGCACCGCCCCCGGCCAGCCCCTCCACCACGGCCGGGGTGAGCGGCCGGGGTGCGGGCGGGCCGCCCAGCACCTGCGGACCCTTCCGGTTGATCGGCCCCATGTGGCGGTAGTAGGCGGGGTACGGCGGCAGGCCCATCAGCCGCCCGCTGACGAACTCCTCCTCGTCCCGGGTGGCCAGCACGGGATTCGTACGCCGTTCCGCGCCCACGGTGCTGGTCCGCTCCCCCGCCGCCGGGCCGGCCGCGCAGGAGCTGCCCGCGCCGTGCGTCGGCAGCACCCGGGTGGCGTCGGGCAGCAGCGCGAGGCGCCCGAGGCTGCGGAACTGGGCGCGCGCGAGTTCCTCCGTACGCCCGGGGCCGGAGAGGTCGGTGCGGCCCGCGGTGCCGACGAGGAGGCTGCCTCCGGTGAAGACGGCGGTGGGCGGCCGGTCGGTGTCGTCGAAGACGAGGTACGAGGTGTGCTCGGCGGTGTGGCCGGGAGTCTCCATGGCCCGCACGGTCGCGTCGCCGACGGAGATCTCGTCGCCCTCGGCCATCGGCAGGTGGTCGAAGGCGTACGGTGCGCGGGCCGGGCCCGCCACGGTGGCGCCGGTCGCCGCGCGGACCTCCAGGGCGCCGGAGACGTAGTCGTTGTGCACGTGGGTCTCCAGCACGTACCGGATCCGCACCCCCCTGGACGTACAGGACTCCACCAGTGCCCAGCTGTCCCGTTGCGGGTCGACCAGGGCGGCCTCGTCGCCGCTGACGAGGAGGTAGCTGGTGTCGCCGAGCGACGCGGTGGTCATGACCTCGATCTCGCTCATTGCCCTCGCCTCGGATGCCTCGGTACCTCTGTGCCTCTGTGCCTCTGTGCCTCGGGTGCCTCGGGTTGTCTCAGACGACGACCACCTCGACCGAGGACACCGGGTTGCAGCCGTAGCCACGGGCGTTCCACGGTGCCCGCGGCGGCTGGGTGTCGCCGTGTGCGTCGGTCGCGCGGGCCAGCAGCCGGTACGGGCCTGGGCGCCGGGGCGTCCACCGGTAGGACCAGCCGGTCCAGGCGTAGGGCCCGGGCGGGGGCTCCAGCACGGCGTCGGCCCAGTCCCGGTCGCCGAGCCGGCCGAGGTCGCCCAGCTCCCCGTGGTCGTCGTCGCCCTGGTACGCGGCCCGTACCTCGACCCGCCGTACGGGCACCCCGTCGCCGGACCAGGCCCGGCCCCGGACGAGGGTCTCGTGGCCGCGGCGCACGGCGGTGTCCGGCTCGGGTTCGGTGATGAGCGACTTGACCCTGACCGTGGTCACGGGCCCTTCGGGGGTGCCGCGCGAGGCCGTGTAGACGTACTCCTCGGCCTGGAAGACCCCGGCGAACGGGTCCGTCACGGCCCGCGCCTCCACCAGCCACTTCACGTCGGCGACCGCGTAGCGGCCGGGGACCACGAGGCGGACCGGCGCGCCGTGCTCGGGGGCGAGCGGCTCGTCGTTCATGTGGGTGACCAGGAGGGTGTCCGGGTGGAGTGCCTCGGCCAGGGGGAGGCTGCGTTCGAAGGCGGTGGGCAGGCCGTGCACGGTGCCGGAGTCGGCCCCGGTGAAGACGATCTCCACGGCGGCCGGACCGATCCCGGCGCGGGCGGCGAGCGCACGGAACGGAACGCCCGCGAAGTGGGCGCAGCCGACGGCTCCCTGGGTCCAGGGCAGGCCCGGCGGGCGGGGGGTCATCATGGCGCGGCCGTTGCCCGCGCACTCCAGGACCACGTCGAGTTCCCGGCGCTCCAGCCCGAGCAGCTCCTCGTAGCCGATCTCGAAGGGGGCGGCGACCTCGCCGGCGAGGCGCATGCGCCACCGCTGGGGCGTGGTCCGCGGGATGCCGAAGTGGTCGCGCACGAAGAAGGCCCCCACGGGGGTGACCGGCTCGATCAGGGCGGCCGGTGGGGTCTGCGCGTTGTACGGGTCGGACGTGACCGTTTCGGGTGCCCAGGCCGTGGCTCCGGGTCCGGGTGGGATCGACCATGCGGTCATGGGAGTACCTTCGCTCGGGCTCGTTTCGAGCGCGACGCAGATCTCTTTCAGCTTACGTCCGGGGACCTCTTGACTCTGGACAAATAGGGAGGAAACTCGTCTTTACACCGGATCACCGGAAAGAGCCGCAGCCGCCCTCTGGAGACGTCCAAAGGCCCGCGTGACCCTTGTCCAGGCTCTGGCCAGGCCCCCGGCGGACCTCGTTCGACCATGGGAGCCACCTGCGACGGCGGATGGCTCGTGGAATCGACGGGACTGCCGGGGACTGTCTTGTCCCCGTTCCGAAGTCCTGCGCCGGAGACGTTCTACGGCAGATACGTCGCCACGGCGGCGATGCCCCGCGCGAGGCACGGGATCCGGTCCCCGGGAATGCCCGCGATGTTGACGCGCCCCGAGGTCGTGCCGTAGATCGCGAAGTCCCTGCGCAGCCGGAGCATCTCCTC
This sequence comes from Streptomyces sp. NBC_01351, assembly GCF_036237315.1. Taxonomy (GTDB): domain Bacteria; phylum Actinomycetota; class Actinomycetes; order Streptomycetales; family Streptomycetaceae; genus Streptomyces. Next base: position 1,546,491 of record NZ_CP108356.1, read on the forward strand.
CGCCGTGAGCGGGAGCATCGAGAACATCCCCTTCTGCCCCGCCAGCACCCGCGCCTCCGCGCCCAGGCCCAGCGCGCTCAGGTGGGCGGTCAGCACGGCCCGGTTGGCCGTGATCCGGCCCCGCATCAGGTCCAGTTCGGCGCGCCAGGCGGCCCGCAGCCCGGCGTCCTCCAGGATCGTCGTCACCACGGCGGCGCCGTGTTCGGGCGGCATCGAGTACTGGGTGCGGGCGGCGTTCTGCAGGGCGGTCTCGGCGTGCCCCGCGGCCTTGGCCGAGGCGCCGAGCACGATGGCGCAGCCGACGCGGTCGCTGTAGAGGCCGAAGTTCTTCGAGCAGCTGACGGCGATCAGCATCTCCGGTACGCGCGCCGCCAGCATCCGGGTGGGCAGCAGATCGGCCTCCAGGCCGTCGCCGAGCCCGTGGTAGGCGAGGTCGACGAAGGGCACCCAGCCGCCGGTGACGGCCGATTCGGCCAGCGCCTCCCAGTCGTCCAGCAGCGGGTCCACGCCCGTGGGGTTGTGGCAGCAGCCCTGGAGCAGGACCACGTCGTCGCGGCCCGCGGCGCTCAGCTCGCGCAGCACTCCCTCGGTGTCGAAGCGGCCCTGGGCGTCGCGCCAGCCGTACGTGCGCACCTTCAGCCCGGCCGCCTCCAGGATGGGGCGGTGGTTGACGTAGGCGGGGTCGCTGATCCACACCGTGGTGCCCGGCCGGGTCCGGCAGATCAGGTCGGCCAGCAGCCGCAGGGCGCCGGAGCCGGCGACGGTCTGGACGGCCGCCGCCCGCTCCGAGGGCCCGCCGGCGCCCAGGACCATCGCCAGCAGCGCCCGGTTGAAGGCGGTGTTGCCGGAGAGGCCCCGGTACTCCTTGGACGCGGAGCGCTCCGCCAGCCGGATCTCGGCCTCCCGCACGGCGGTCATGACGGGGGTGCGCCCCGACTCGTCGCGGTAGACGCCGAGGACGAGGTTGAGGCGTTCGGGGCGCGCGTCGGCGCCGAACTCGTCGGTCAGGACCCACAGCGGATCGGCGGGCGGCGGCGGGAGGAGCTCAAGCATCTGCGGGAACCTTGGGTCGTGGGCGTCGGTTGGCGAGGACGACGCCGGCGGTGATGAGGGGGACGCCGAGGAGGACGGCGAGGGTCGGTGACTCGCCGAGTACGGGGACGGCGAGCAGGACCACGGCAACGGGGCTGAGGCTGCCGACGACGGAGCTGCGCTCGGCTCCCAGCCGGCGGATGGCGAAGGCGTAGAGCAGGCCGGCGCACAGTCCGACTCCGAGCCCCTGCACGACCAGGAACAGCGCGATGTCGGATCCGGCGGCGTGCGCGAGGCCCGTCGGGAGCACCCCGGTCAGGACGAGGAGTCCGATGATCGCGAAGGAGGGCAGGCAGAGCAGGCCGATCGACCCGACGGGATCGAGGTCGACCTCCTTGAGCCCCACCGTGTACAGCGCCCACAGCCCGCTGGCCACCAGCAGCGTGCCGGCGCCCGCCAGTACGCCGGTGTCCACCGGGACCACGTAGCGCCAGACGAGGGCGGCCACGCCGACGGCGATCAGCGCGAGCCCGGCCGCCTGCGTGCCGCGGGGCGCGCGGTGCCCGCGGGCCACCATGAGCGCGGAGACGAAGAGCGGGACCATGCCCGGCACGATCGAGCCGACGAAGGCGGCGGAGGTCAGGGCGCCGCCGTGCATCGCCGCGAGGAAGAACGGCACCCCGGCGCCGCACACGATCTTGATCGCGGCGCCCGGCCGGACCCGCGCGATGCGGTGGCGGCGGCGCCACAGGGCGGGGAACAGCACGACGAGCGGGACGCCGAAGCGCAGCAGGGCGGCGTCGGCGGGCAGCAGGGAGGAGGCGCTCAGGGCGCGGGCGCTGAGCGCGAAGGCGGCCCAGATGGCAACGGTCACCAGCAGGGCCGCCATCCCTTCGGCCTGCGGGGAGAGCGGGCGCCGCCCGGCCGCTGCGGGGGGTGCGGCGGCGGCCGTGGTGTCGATGGCGACCAAGGGTGGCTCTCCGGCTTCCGGGGGTGCTGCGCGTACGGGATTCCGTACCTCCGCAACGCTAGGGCCTGGGCCGGGGCAGTCGATTGCCAGTTCTGCCTCCCGGACATACGTTTGGGGCAGGATCTGCCAAGGATCTGTAAAGATCCGCGGAGGAGTGGCCATGGACGCAGTCGATCTGCAGATCATCCGGGAATTGCAGGCCGACGGGCGGCTGTCCAACCAGGACCTCGCCGACCGTGTCCGCCTCTCCCCCTCACCGTGCCTGCGCCGGGTCCGGCGCCTGGAGGAGGCGGGCCTCATCCGCGGCTACACGGCCATGGTCGACCAGGTCGCCTTCGGGCTGCCGATCACCGTGTTCGTCCGGATCCGCCTCGAACGCCACTCGGCGGCGGCGGTCCGCACCTTCGAGGAGCACGTCCAGGTCATCGAGCACATCCAGGACTGCTACCTGATGGCGGGCAGCAGCGACTACCTGCTCCGGGTGGTCATCGAGGACCTGGAGGCGTACGAATCCCTGGTGCGCGACCGGATCCACGCCATCCCCGGCATCGCCTCGATCGAGTCGAGCTTCGCGTACGGCAGCGTCAAGCAGTCCCGGACCTACCCGCGCCCCACCCCGGGCGCCTCGGCGCGCCGGCTCTGAGCCCGCCCCTTGGTCCGCCTCCGAGTCCGCCTCCCAGTCCGCCTCGCGCTCCAGCCGGCGAGGACGGCGGCGGCCGCGAGCGCGTAGGCGACCGTGCCCGTCGCCTCGCCGAGGGCCCGGCCGGTGACGTAGGCGGCGGCGCCCGCGACGGCGACGGCGAGCCACTCCCAGCGGCCGTCGAGGGCGACGAGGGCGACCAGCAGGAGCGCGTACCAGGAGTAGCCGGGCGTCATGAGCAGGAAGGCCGTCCCGGTCACCAGCAGCGCCCCGCTCCAGGGACGTTCGGGGTCCCCGCGCCGGAGGACGTACGCGACCACCGCCGCCATGACGAGGACCACGAGCGGCAGCGCCCAGGCGTCGGGGAACAGCAGCCGCAGCAGGGCGTACCGGCCGCGCGCCGAGGCGTCCTCGTAGCCCTCCTCCTGGGCGTAGCCGCCCAGGTAGCCGAGGACGGAGGAGTGCGAGACGAGGACGTACGGCAGGTAGACCAGCCCGACCACGGCGGCCGCGGGCAGCAGCACGGCGACCGCGTCGCGCGTCCGCCGCACCCCGGACAGGGCGCCCGGCAGCAGCACCGCGGGCAGCAGCTTCGCCGCGATCGCCAGCCCGAACAGCGCGCCGCCCGCGGCCCGGTGACGGACGACCACCCCGAGGGCGGCGACGGACAACAGGACGGCGAGCACGTCGACATGGGCGTTGTTCACCGCCTCGACGGGCACGGCCGGGCACCAGGCCCAGTAGGCGGCGGTACGGGGATCACCGCGCCGGCGCAGGACCAGCAGGAGCGCGCAGGTCGTGGCCACGGACAGCAGGGCCGCGCCGGTCTGCAGGGGCCCCAGGCGCGCGTCCGGCGGCGAGAGCGCGTGCACGAGGAGGAAGTACCCCTCGGCCACGGGCGGGTAGACGGTGTGCACCCGGGGCCGGTTGATCCGGGTGCACACCCCGGCGGAGACGGGCGCCAGGTCCGGTCCGGCGCAGGCGGCCGCGCCCTGCGGGAAGAGCCAGCGGTCCCGCAGCGGCAGGAGCGCGGGATCGGCGGGAGCGTGGTCGTACGGGGAGGTCCCGGCCGCCTGGACCCGGCCGTCCCAGGCGTAGCGGAAGGAGTCGGTACTGGTACGGGGGGCCGCGACCAGCCCGGTGGCGGCGACCACCACCGAGCCGGCCAGCACCAGCGGGACGACGTGGCGGGCGGGTACCGCCCGCAGGGCCAGTGCGGCCGCGGCGAACAGAGCCCAGCCGGCCGCGTACCACCAGGACAGCCCGACCGGATCCGCGAACCAGCCGTCCTTGCGGACCGTGCACGCGAGGACGGCGGCGAGGGCGGCCAGGAGGAGGGCGGCGACGGCCGTACGGAACCGCGGGCGCGGGCCGGTCCTCGTCCAGGCCGTCGGGCGGTGGCTCTGCATGGCGACAGCCTGGCAGCGGTGGACCGGCGCAGCCGCCTCGCACGGCCCGGTGTCCGCGATTCGTAAGGTGTCGGATCCACCGCTCGGCGCCGGACGGCGCTGTGATGGACGGCATGACTCCGCGAGCCCGCCGGCGCCCCGCCTTCCCGCCCGTCAGACCTCCCTCGTTCAAAGGCCGCCTGCACGACGCCCGTACCGCGACCGCCGTCGGACGATGGCTCGGCGCCGCCTTCGCGGTGTGCTTCCTGACCGGGCTGATCAGTCACTACCTCCAGCATCCGCCCGGCTGGGCGGCGAACTCGCTGCCGAGCCGGCCGGTGTGGGGGTACCGGCTCACGCAGGGGCTGCACATCGCCTCCGGGCTCGCGGCGATCGTGCTGCTGCTCGTCAAACTGTGGGCGGTGTATCCGAGGCTGTTCGTGTGGCCGCCGGTGCGGTCCGTGCGGCACGCGCTGGAGCGGCTCTCGGTGGCGGTGCTGGTGTCGACGGCCGTCTTCCAGGTCTTCACCGGTCTGCTGAACATCGTCGAGTGGTACCCGTGGCCGTTCCCCTTCGTACAGACGCACTTCGCGGTGGCATGGGTGGTGGCGGGCTCGATCCTGCTGCACCTCGCCGTCAAGGCACCCGACATCAGGGCACATTGGAGCCGGCGCTCGACCGGCACCCTGGCCCTGCCCGCCGAGGACGCCCGGGACCGGCGCTCGCTGCTGCTGGGGGTCGGGGCGGCGGTGGGCGCGGTGACCCTCACCACCGTGGGGCAGGCCTTCACCCCGCTGAAGCGGCTGGACCTGCTGGCGCCCCGGCATCCCGACTTCGGGCCCCAGGGGCTGCCGGTCAACCGTACGGTCGCCGCGGCCGGCGTGACGGAGGCGGCGCTGCGCGACTGGCGGCTCGAAGTGGTCGGACCGGAGCCGTACACGCTGACGCTGGATCAGCTGCGGGCGCTGCCGCAGACGCGCGCCCGGCTGCCGATCGCGTGCGTGGAGGGCTGGAGCGTGGAGGCCCGCTGGGCGGGGGTGCGCGTACGGGACCTCGTGGCGCGGGCGGGCGGGCCGCCGGGGTGCGGGGTCCGGGTGGTCTCCCTCGAAGTGGCCGGTGCCTACCGGGTGATGGAGATGGGAGCGGAGTACGTACGCGATCCGCTGACGCTGCTGGCCCTCACCCTGAACGGGCAGGTGCTGGAGCCGGACCACGGCTACCCGGCGCGCATCATGGCGCCGAACCGTCCGGGCGTACTGCAGACGAAGTGGGTCACGCGGCTGGAGGTCCTCCTGTGAAGACGCCGACCGGACCGGGGGCGCTGCGCTGGTCGCTGGCCGCGGCGGGCCTGCTGCTGATCGGGATCGGCGGCTGGCAGCTGTCACGGCTCCCGGCGCCGGCGGACGTAGGCATCTGGCTGGCCGGCGCGCTCGTCCTGCACGACGGCCTGATCGCACCGCTGGTCCTGGCCGTCGGCTTCCTGATCGCCGCGGTTCCCGCCCGGGGTGCGCTGCGGGGTGCGCTCGTCGCAGGGGGCGCGCTGGTGCTGATCACGCTTCCGCTGCTGCTCCGACCCGGCGCCCCGGCCAACCCGTCGGCACTGCCGCTGCCTTACGGCCGGAACCTGCTCCTGGTACTCGCCGCGATCGCGACCCTGGCCGCCATCACCGCAGCACTACCCCGCCGACGCCCCCGCACGGCGCCGGAGACCCGGCCCGAGCCGGGTCCGGGTCCGGGTCCGGGTCCGGGTCCGGGTCCGGGTCCGGGTCCGGGTCCGGGTCCGGGTCCAGGTCCAGGTCCAGGTCCAGGTCCAGGTCCAGGTCCAGGTCCAGGTCCAGGTCCAGGTCCAGGTCCAGGTCCAGGTCCAGGTCCAGGTCCGGGTCCAGGTCCAGGGCCCGACCCCGAGCCCCGGCCTGGGCCTGGGTCCGGGCCCGGACCCGGACCGGAATCTGCACCCGGCGCTTAGGCCGTTTCTCCCCCAGCTACCGCTGGGAGGTGCCCCCAGGGGCTCCGCCCCAGACCCCGCGCCTCAAACGCCGGCGAGGCTGAGGTGGCCCAGACGGGGTCGGGTGTGCGTCGGGGCGTCCCCACAGGCCAGGGCAGAGCCAGGCATGGGCCGGGGCGTCCCCGCAGGCCCGGACGGGGCCGGGTGTGTGCAGGGGCGTCCCCGCAGGGCGTCGAACACAACCACCCTCGGCCCACCGACCCCCCGACACGTTCGACGCCCGAGGAGACGCCCCGGCGCGCGCCCGGCCACGGCCGGGCCGGCACCCCACACCGCCCCCTCACCAACGTCCCGGGACAACACCCCTAGGCCGGCGGCACCAAGGCCTGAGGGCGCCGGGTCAGTACTACGAAGGCCCGGCCCGCCACCCGCCACTGGTCCAGGACCGCCCAGCCGGTCGCCTCGGCGTGCCGACGCAGGGCCCGGGCGCCGACCCGGGCCCAGGCGAAGGGCGTGCCGAGGCGGCCGCCGCCCGCCAGGCAGTGGGTTCGCCGGGGCCGGGCCCAGCGCGCTCATGCGCGTACGGCCCGGCTGCCGGGCTCGCGCGGCGCGGAGGTCAGCCGCGCGTGCAGGGCCGCGAAGCGCCCGCCGGCGGCTTCGGCGGCCACCAGCCGCGCGTCCTCGGCGGTGTCCACGTCCCGCAGCACCGGCAGCCGCCCGACCCGCAGCCCGGCCCCGGCCAGCCGCGCGTACTGCGCGGCGCCGGTCCCGGGGACGGACATGGGTACGCCGCGCAGCAGCCCGGGGTCCGGCCGCGCCAGGCCCAGCGCCCAGAAGCCGCCGTCGACGGCCGGGCCGAACCAGGCGTCGTACGCGGCCCAGTCGGCTGCCGGGGCCAGCAGCTCGGGGGTGACCTGCGGGGTGTCCATGCCGATCAGCAGGGCCGGGCCGGCGCATCCGGCGAAGGCGGCGGCGAGCCGCTCGTCGAGGTCGCCGCCGGATTGCGGGACCACCTCGAACCCGGCCGGCAGCCAGGGTCCGGGCCGCCCGTCCAGCACCAGGACCCGCCGTTCGGCCGGCGTGGCGGCGACGGCCTCCAGGGTGTCGGCGAGCGCGGCCTCGGCCAGGGCCGCGGCCTCGCCCGGGGTGAACGGCGGTGTCAGCCGGGTCTTCACCCGCCCCGGTACGGGTTCCTTGGCGATGACGAGCAGCGTGGTCACGCCCGGCCCCCGCTCACGCCCGGCCCCCGCTCATGGGCGCCGCCGCTCATGGGCGCCGCCCGCTCATGGGTGCCGCCCGGCCCACGGGCGGTTCGGCCAGCACCCGGCTCATGTCGCGGACGGCCTGCCAGGTGCCCCGCCAGGTGCCGGTGACCTTGGACTTGCCCGCGCGGGGCAGGTACGGGACGTCCACCTCGCGCACCCGCCACCCGGCGTCGGCGGCCCGTACGACCATCTGCAGCGGGTAGCCGCTGCGCCGGTCGGTCAGTTCCAGTGCGAGCAGCGCCTCGCGCCGGGCCGCCCGCATCGGACCGAGGTCGTGCAGGCGCAACCCGGTGCGGCGGCGCAGCATGTGGGCCAGCGCCAGGTTCCCGGCCCGGGCATGGGCCGGCCAGGCGCCCCGTCCCCGCGGTCTGCGGCGGCCGAGTACGAGGTCGGCGCCGCCGTCCGCCACGGTCGTCGCGAACTCCGCGAGCAGCCCGGGGTCCAGGGAGGCGTCGCAGTCGCAGAAGCAGACGATGTCCGCCTCGGCGGCGAGCAGCCCGGCGTGGCAGGCCGCGCCGAAGCCGCGGCGCGATTCGCGCACGACGGTCGCGCCGAGGTCGCGCGCGAGGGCGGCGGACCCGTCGTCGGAGCCGTTGTCGACCACGACGGCCCGCCAGCCGGCGGGGATGCGGGCGAGCACCCAGGGCAGCGCCTCGGCCTCGTTCAGACAGGGAAGTACGACGTCTACGGTCACGGGTTTCACCGTAGGGATCCGGGCCGGGCCGGGGCCCCTTCGACTCCTTACGAAACGCGGACGTCACCCTCGTCGCCGCCGCCCCGCCACTACGGCCGGCCCGCCGGATGCGAGGCTGTCCGCCATGAGCGTGGAACCCCCTCCCTCCCCTTCCGGGCGCGTCCTGGTCGTCGACGACGACCCGACGGTCGCCGAGGTCGTCACCGGCTATCTGCGGCGGGCCGGTTTCGCCGTGGAGCACGCGGCGGACGGCCTCGCGGCGCTCGCGAGCGCCGGGCGGTCCTGGCCCGACCTCGTCGTCCTGGACCTGATGCTGCCGGGGCTGGACGGGCTGGAGGTGTGCCGCCGGCTCCGTGCCGTCGCCCCGGTGCCGGTGGTCATGCTGACCGCGCGCGGCGACGAGGACGACCGGATCGCCGGGCTGGAGCTGGGCGCCGACGACTACGTCACCAAGCCCTTCAGCCCGCGCGAGCTCGTCCTGCGGGTGGAGTCCGTACTGCGCCGCGGGCGCGCGGTCCCGACAACCACACCGCCGCAGCCCGCGCTCGGCGGCGGCGGGCTGGCCCTGGACCCGGGCACCCGCCGGGCCACCAAGAACGGAGGGGAACTCGCGCTCACGCTCCGCGAGTTCGACCTGCTCGCGCATTTCCTGCGGCACCCGGGGCTGGCCCTCGGCCGGGAGGAGCTGATGCGGGACGTATGGGGCTGGGACTTCGGGGACCTCTCCACCGTCACCGTCCACGTGCGCCGGCTGCGGGCCAAGATCGAGGACGATCCGGCGCTGCCGCGGCTCATCCAGACCGTATGGGGCGTCGGCTACCGCTTCGACCCCGCCCCGGAGGGCGATTCCGCGTGAAGGACCTGCTGCTGATCGCCGCGTTCGCCCTCGGCGGGGCCGCCTGCGCCGGGCTCCTCGGCGCCCTCGCCCTGCGGCTGCTGCGCCACCGTTCGGTCACCGTCGCCCTCACCGTGGTGGCCGCCGTCGCGGTGACGGCCATGCTCGCCGGCACCCTGTCCGTGGCCCGGGCGATGTTCCTCTCCTCCCACGACCTCACCGTGGTGACGCTCGTCGTGGCGATGGCCGCCGTCGTCGCGCTGGCCACCGCCGTACTGCTGGGGCGCTGGGTCGTGGCCCGCAGCCACGATCTCACGCTCGCCGCCCGGGAGTTCGGGGACGGGGGTGATTTCGCCGCGCCGGCCGTCCCGGCCACCGCCGAACTCGCCGCGCTCTCACGGGAATTGGCCTCCACCAGCGCCAAACTGGCCGCCTCGCGGGAGCGCGAGCGAGCCCTGGAGGCCTCGCGCCGCGAGCTCGTCGCCTGGATCTCCCACGACCTGCGCACTCCGCTGGCCGGGCTGCGCGCGATGTCGGAGGCACTGGAGGACGGCGTGGCCCCGGACCCGGCCCGCTACCACCGGCGGATCCGCACCGAGGTCGAGCGGCTGAACACCATGGTCGGCGACCTGTTCGAACTGTCCCGCATCCACGCCGGAGCACTGACCCTCACCCCCACCCGGATGTCGGTCTACGACCTGGTGGGCGACGCGCTCTCCGGGGCCCACGTACTCGCCGACGAACACGGGGTCCGTCTGACGGGCGGGCAGGTCGAGGCCGTGCCGGTGCTGGTGGACGCCAAGGAGATGACCCGGGTCCTCGCCAACCTGCTGGTCAACGCGATCCGCCACACGCCCGCCGACGGCACGGTCGCCATCGCCGCCGAGCTGCGCGCCGACTCCGGCGCGGTCGTCCTCTCCGTCACAGACGGCTGCGGCGGCATCCCGGACGAGGACCTCCCCCGCGTCTTCGACACCGGCTGGCGCGGCACCACCGCCCGGACGCCCCCGGCGGGCGCCGGCCTGGGCCTCGCGATCGTCCGCGGCATCGTCGAGGCCCACTCGGGCCACACCGACGTCCGCAACGTCGCCGGCGGCTGCCGCTTCGAGGTGACCCTGCCGTTGCCCGCCCGGGGCGTTTAGCGGCCCGGGCCCCTGGGGCTCCGCCCCAGACCCCGGTCCTCAAACGCCGGACGGGCTGAAATTGCCCTCCGGGCAATCCAGCCGCGCCTGGCGGACGGCAGCCCCCACTCCCAGCCCCTCCGGCGTTTGAGGCGCGGGGTCCGGGGCGGAGCCCCGGTCTTTGAGCCGCACCCCCCTACGCCGGCTGCGGCGAAGCCGCCGACGCGCGCTGCGCCGCATGCGCGAACTCCGTCACCCCCTCGGCGAAGCCGACCTCCGGCCGCCAGCCCAGCTCCGCACGCAGCCGGCGCGAGTCCGCCGTGATGTGCCGTACGTCGCCCAGCCGGAACTCCCCCGTCACCACCGGGTCGGGGCCCCCGTGGGCCCGTGCCAGCGCCCGCGCCATCTCCCCGATGGTGTGCGGCTCGCCGCTGCCCGTGTTGTACGCGGCCAGCGACCCGGCGGCCCGGCCCCCGACCGCCTCCAACGCCACCGCGTTGGCCGCGGCCACGTCCCGTACGTGGACGAAGTCGCGCCGCTGCGCCCCGTCCTCGAACACGCGCGGCGCCTCGCCGCGGGCCAGCGCCGAGCGGAAGAAGGAGGCCACCCCCGCGTACGGGGTGTCCCGCGGCATCCCCGGCCCGTACACGTTGTGGTAGCGCAGCGCCACCGCCCGGCCGTCCACGCACCGCGCCCAGGACGCCGCCAGGTGCTCCTGCGCGAGCTTCGTCGTCGCGTAGACGTTGCGCGGGTCCACCGGGGCGTCCTCGTCCACCAGTCCCGGCACCAGTTCCGCCCCGCACCTCGGGCAGCGCGGCTCGAAGCGCCCCGCCTCCAGGTCCGCGACCTCGCGCGGCCCGGGGCGCACAGCGCCGTCGCGCGGGCACTCGTAGCGTCCCTCCCCGTACACGACCATGGACCCGGCCAGCACCAGCCGCCCGATGCCCGCCTCGGCCATGCCCGCGAGCAGTACCGCCGTACCGAGGTCGTTGCAGCCGACGTACCCGGGCGCGTCCGCGAAGTCCTTGCCGAGCCCGACCATGGCGGCCTGGTGGCACACGGCGTCGACCCCGCGCAGCACGGCCCGTACGGCCTCCGCGTCCCGCACGTCCCCGCGGACCAGCTCCGCGTCGGGCAGGGCCGGCGGCCGGGGATGGGCGGCGGGCAGCAGCGCGTCCAGGACCACCGGCTGGTGCCCGCGCGCGTTCAGTGCCGAGACGATGTGCGCGCCGATGAATCCGGCGCCTCCCGTGACAAGTACTCGCATCCCGCGGACGCTACGGAACCGCGCACGCGCACGGCCCGTTCCACGCCGCGACGCAAGACTTCCGTCACCGCAGGAGTGACCGGTCGGGGACGGCCCCGCCACCCGGTCCGGACCGGACCCCAGACGGGCACCCCTCGTCCAGGGCCCCCGCTTCGGACAGCGCCGCCTGGAGCGGTAGTCCAGCGGGTTCCCGGCGAACGGGCGTGCACGGCGCGAGCAGTGCACGCCCGCCCCGCCCGCCCAGCCCGCCCCCGTCGCCCCGGGTCGGAGCGGCCGGAGCGGCCGGGGCTCATCCGGTGGAGCGCCGGGCCCCCGGCCCGGGCCCACCGGGCCCACCGGACCCGTCGCACCCATCGCGGCCGTCCTCCGCGCTGACGTAGAACGCGGCGTTCGCCCCCGTCACCGAGGCCGTGTGGGCGGCCCAGGGCTCCACCCCGAGCGCCAGGCCGATCCGGGTCAGGCTCCATCCGAGCCGGGACAGCCGGTGCGCCACCGCGGGCCTGTCCACGGCCGGCAACGCCACGGACCGGCCCGCCTGCAGCTCGTCGATCACCCGGGGGTCGAGCGCCCGCAGGCTGGCGGCGTACGCACGCAACCGGCGCCGTTCCCGAGCGGTGAACCCGCCCCAGATCCCCTCGCTTTCGGACACCTCCAGTGCGTGCGTCAGGCAGCGCCGCCGTATCGGACACCCGCGGCACAGCTCCTTCGCGGCCGCCACCCGGCGCTCCTGCTCCGCGCCCGCGTGAGCGGCGGGGAAGAACAGGTCCGGATCCGCGTCGCGGCAGGCCGCGGTGTCCGTCTCGAGCAGAGCAGTGGTCATCGGAACTCACCTCGTCTTCGGGTGCCGGTCATCGGAACCCCCGCTCGCACCGGCACTCTCGTACTGGATCACGTGGGCAACACGCCTGGATGAACGGGTCGGTTCACCCCGGTGTCGGCAATCGTGCAGCCGCTCGCCCCCGAGGCCGTTCCCCCGTGGTCCGAGCGCCGCGTTTCAGGCGGGACCGGGCTCCGGCCAGGCCCTCATCGCGGCCTCCGCGACCTTTTCCAGCGTCTCGCGGGACGCCCCGTCGACCGCCTGCTGGTTCATGCCCTGGATGACCGACGCGTAGAAGGTGGCGAGGCCCTCCGCGTCCACATCCCCGGGAAGGGCTCCGGTTTCGACGTCCCGGCGGATGAGCGCGGCGAGGGACGCCTTCGTGGCCTCCCGGATCGTGCGGAGGTCCGTCTGTACGTCCTGGGAGCCGGGGCCGCAGTTCGTCGCCGCCGTGATGATCAGACAGCCCGGCGGATGGCGCGGGTCCGTGTAGTCCGCCGCCACGCGCATCAGCACGGCCCGGACCGCCGTGCGGGCATCGGGGACCTCCTCCGACGCGGGGACCGTGCCGTAGGTGCGCTGGTACAGCTCCACGGCCTCGCCGAACAGCTGCCGCTTGTCGCCGAAGGCCGCGTACAGGCTGGGCGGGTTGATCCCCATGGCCTTGGTGAGCGAGGCGATGGACGTGGTCTCGTACCCGTACGTCCAGAACTCCTCCAGCGCCACGGCCAGGGCTTTGTCCCGGTCGAAGGCGCGGCGGGACCGCGCCCTGGGGGCCGTCTGCCCGTTCTCACCACTCAGCGTCACGCACGCAGTCTACCCCGCCACCTGTAGCGACCGCTAAAGGCATTCTGCTACGGTCTCCCACATCTCAGCTTTATCGATCACTAAAGCCGGGATGGCCCGGCGCGGCCACCTCACGCCGCTCCCGTGCCTGCCTTGACCACACACGCAAAGGACCCCGCCATGACCACCGCACCCCTCACCCCCCTCGCCCCCCACACCCCCTACGCCCGCACCGTCCGCGGATCCGGCCCCGGCCTCCTCCTCGCCCACGGCGCGGGCGGCGGCATCGAGGCCAACTACGGGCCGATCATGGACGGGCTCGCCGCGCGGCACACCGTCGTCGGGGTCGACTACCCGGGCGCCGGCGCCACCCCCACCGCCCGGACTCCCCTGGAACTCGACGAGCTGGCCGATCAGTTGGTCGCGGCGGCGGATGCCGAAGGCCTCGATACGTTCGCCCTCTCGGGCTATTCCCTGGGCGGCCCGGTCGCCGTTCGCGTGGCCGCCCGCCACCCCGAGCGGGTCACCTCGCTCGTCCTGAGCGCCACCTTCGCCCGCGTGGACACCCGCACCGAGCTGGCCGCATCCATCTGGCAGCAGCTCTTCGCCTCCGGCGAGCACACGCTGCTCGCCCAGTACATGACCCTGCTGGCCTTCGGCACTCCCGCCCTGAACTCCTTCACCCCCGCCCAGCTCCGCACCGCCGCCGAACAGACCGCCCCCTCGATCCCCCCGGGCACCGGTGATCAGGTCGACCTGGTGCGGCGCGCCGACGTGCGGGCGGACCTCGCCGCCATCACCGCGCCGACCCTCGTCGTCGTCACCACCGCCGACTCCCTCATCCCGGCCGCCCTCCAGCACGAGGTGGCAGCCGCCATCCCCGGCGCCGTCACCGCCGAACTCCCGACCGGGCACCTGCCCTTCCTGGAGCAGCCCGGGGAATGGCTGGATCTCATCACCGGCTTCCTCGGCCGCCGGTAGCCCGGCCGACAGTCCCGGGAGCCCGCGGTGGCGGACGGCCGGCGTCGTACTACGAGGTGTGGGTCCGCTCGACGAACACCTGGAACGCCCGCTCGTCGAAGAGGACGAAGCGGACCTCCTCCACCTCCGTCTTCGCGCTCCGCACGGTCTCGACGGCGATCCGGGCGCCGTCGTCCATGGGCCAGCCGTAGACGCCCGTCGAGATCGCCGGGAAGGCCACCGTCCGCGCCCCCAACTCGTCGGCGACCCGCAGGGATTCGCGGTAGCAGGAGGCGAGCAGCTCGGAGCGGTCCTCCTCCCGCGACCAGACCGGACCCACGGTGTGGATCACCCATTGGGCCGGGAGGCGGCCCGCGGTGGTGGCCACGGCGCGGCCGGTCGGGAGGCCCTTGCCGTAGTGCGAGCGGCGCAGGACCCGGCAGGCTTCGAGGATCTCGGGGCCGCCCCGGCGGTGGATCGCGCCGTCCACTCCCCCGCCCCCGAGCAGGGAGGAGTTCGCGGCGTTGACGATCGCGTCCACGTGCTCGGTGGTGATGTCGCCCTGGACCAGGGTCACTCGCAGCATCGTCGTGCCTCTCTCGTTCGCGGGTCAGGAAGCGGCGCGCAGCCGGCGCCAGACCGCCTTCGCGGCGTTGTGGCCGGACATCCCGTGGACGCCCGGTCCCGGCGGGGTCGCGGAGGAGCAGAGGAAGACCGCCGGGTGGGCCGTCGTGTACGGGGTGAGGGAGAGCTTCGGCCGCAGCACCAGCTGGAGGCCCGTGGCGGCGCCGCACGCGATGTCCCCTCCCACGTAGTTGGGGTTGCGGGCGGCGAGCTGTGGCGGGCCGGCCGTGGCGCGGGCCAGGACCAGGTCGCGGAAACCCGGCGCGAAGCGCTCCAGTTGGCGTTCGACGGCGTCGGTGAGGTCGCCGTCCCAGCCCGCGGGGACGTGTCCGTACGCCCAGAACACGTGCTTGCCCTCGGGCGCCCGGCCCGGGTCGACGAGGCTGGGCTGCGCCGTGATGAGGAAGGGGTTGCGGGGGGCCCGGCCGCTCGTGGCGAGCTGGAGGGCGGCGTCGATGTCCCGGGTGTTCGGGCCGACCTGGACGGTGCCGGCGCGGCGGGGCTCCTCCGCGGTCCACGGGACGGGGCCGTCCAGCGCGTAGTCGATCTTGAACACGGAGGCGCCGTACTTGTAGCCGTCGTACGCGCGCCCCAGGCGGGCGATCCGGGCCAGCGCGGTCGGCGAGGTGTCGAAGACGTACGCGCGGGCCGGCGGGAGGTCGTCGAGCCGCTTGACCTCGAAGCCGGTGTGGATCGTGCCGCCGAGGTCGCGCAGGTACGAGGCGAGCGCGTCGGAGATCGACTGCGAGCCGCCGCGCGGCATCGGCCAGCCGTTCGCGTGCGCGGCGAGGGCGAAGACCATGCCGACCGCGCCGGTGGCGAACCCGCCGAGCGGGGCGATGACGTGCGCGACGAGCCCGGAGATCAGCGCCCGCGCCCGGTCGTCCTGGAAGCGGCGCAGCAGCCAGGTGGAGGGCGGCAGCCCGGTGAGTCCGAACCGGGCGAGGGTGAGCGGATCTCGGGGCAGCGCGGTGCTCGGCAGGGACATGAAGTCCCGGGCGAGGGTGTCCCATTTGCCGAGGAACGGTTCGACTAGGCGCCGGTACGTGCCCGCGTCGCGCGGCCCGAATGAGGCCGCCGTCTCGGCGACCGAGCGGGACAGCACGGCAGCCGTGCCGTCGTCGAAGGGGTGTGCCATGGGCAGCGGGGCGTGCAGCCACTCCAGCCCGTACCGCTTGAGCGGCATCGTGGCGAAGACCGGCGAGCCGATGCCGAGCGGGTGCACCGCCGAGCACGGGTCGTGCCGGAAGCCCGGCAGGGTGAGCTCCTCGGTCCGGGCCCCTCCGCCGACCGTCTCCCCGGCTTCGAAGACGGCCACCGAGAAGCCGCGCCGGGCCAGTTCCACGGCGGCCGTCAGCCCGTTGGGCCCCGCCCCCACCACGACCGCATCGAGAATCGACGGCACTTGCGACTCCTTCGTCCGGCGGCGCCTGCGCCTCCAGGATATTGCGCCCGCCCCGCCCGCCCGCACCGCGGCGGCCGCGGCGGCCGACGTGGATACTGCCCGCCGACCGCTACTGACCGCGCAGCAGGTCGCGGATCCGTACGGTGGTGGCCTCGTCGCGGCCGACCGCGAACGGCAGCGCGTTGTCCAGGTCCACTCGGAAGGGGACCCCGTCGACGGTGCTGTGCGCGCCGCCCGCCTCGGTGACCAGGAGCAGCCCGGCCGCGTGGTCCCAGGCCGAAGGCCAGGTGAAGGCCAGGCCGTCCATCTCGCCGCGGGCCACCTTCAGGTACTCCAGGCCCGCCGAACCGCAGGGCCGGGCCGCGACCCCGGGCACGTCCAGCCGGCCCAGGACGCGCTTGTGCTCGTCGGAGGTGTACAGCGGGTGGGCGATGGCGACCCGCAGTTCGGCGCCCGCCTCGGGCGAACCGCACAGGATCCGCTCGCCGTTGACGTACGCGCCCTCCCCGCGCACGGCGGTGGCCAGCTCCTCCAGGGCGGGGGCGAAGGTCCAGGAGGCGAGGATCTCCCCGCGGTGGGCCAGCGCCACCAGGGTGCAGAAGCCGGCGTCGCCGGCGACGAACTGCCGGGTGCCGTCGACCGGGTCCACGATCCACACCGGGGCGTCCCCGCGCAGCGCGCCGTAGACCGTCGGGTCGGCGTGCACGGCTTCCTCGCCGACCACGGCGGAGCCGGGCAGCAGCCGGGTCAGGGAGGCCGTCAGGTGCTCCTCGGCCTTGCGGTCGGCGACGGTCACCAGGTCGTGCGGGCCGCTCTTCTCGTCGACCTCGTGGTCGGCCAGCTGTCGGAACCTCGGCATGATCTCGACCGCCGCCGCCTTGCGGACGGCCTCTTCCACATCGGGCAGGCCCTTGGCCAGGAACTCATTGATCATGCCCCCAGGAAAGCACGACCGACCGACAAACCCCACCGACGGTTCCGGACGTCCGCCCGGACACCGGGTGTACTCGAGGTGAATCGGCCACCGTGAGGAGACCCCGCCACCCACCCACCCCCGGGAGACTCCGTGCGCCGTCCGTCCGTCCCGCGCCGCGCCCTGGCGCTGTTCGCCGCCGCGGCCGCACTCGCGGTGGCCGTACCCGCCGCCCCCGCCGGGGCCGCCGCGGTGGCCGCGGCGGCGAGCGGGACCGCCGCGGCATCGGCCCTGCCCTCGCTGCCCGCGCCCAACGCCCACGGGCTGACCCTGCGCACCTGGTCCACCGCCGCCGGCCAGAGCGAGCGGATGGGCGACGCCTCCCTCACCACCGCCGCGATCTTCGCCCCGCACGGCGGGACCCCGTCGATCGACCCGGTGCAGGTGTCGGTGCGCGTCCGGATCCTGCTGCCGGAGGACTACCGGCGCGACCGGGCCCGCCCCTACCCCGTGCTCTACCTGCTGCACGGCGGCAGCGGCGACGTCGAGCAGTGGTCGAAGCCCGACGAGGGCAACGTCACCGCCGCCCTGGCCGGTTCGGCCTTCCCGGGCATCGTCGTGATGCCGGAGGCCGGCAAGGCGGGCTGGTACAGCGACTGGCCCGGCCACACGGACGGCTTCTTCGCCCCGCAGTGGGAGACCTTCCACGTCAAGCAGCTGGTCCCGTGGATCGACGCCAACTTCAACACGGTGCGCGCCGCCTCCGGGCGGGCCGTCGCGGGAGTCTCGATGGGCGGGTACGGGGCCCTGCGCTACGCGGGCCGGTACCCGGAGGTGTACTCCGCCGTGGGCGCCTTCTCGGCCGGTACGGACATCTACCATCCCGGCGCCCAGCGCGTCATCGCCGACTCCACCTGGATGGCGGGCGCCTCCATCCTGTGGACGGGCCTGTTCGACGGCAAGTTCCGGGTGACGGGCGACACCCCGTACCGCATGGCGACGGTCTTCGGCCCGCCCTCCGGCTGGCCTTCCCTCAACCCGGCCAACCTCGCGCTGGACGGCAAGTACGCCCCGTACGGCGGGCGGATGGCCCTCTACGCGGGCGGCGCGGGCGGCGTCGGCGAGACGGACATCGGCGCGGGCGCCGCCGCCCTCCACCAGGACCTGAAGGACCGCGGCGTCAGCCACCGCTACTGCCGGGGCGCGGGCGAGCACCAGTGGCCGTACTGGGTCCCGGAGCTCAAGGACTTCGTGGCCTTCGTCTACGGCACGAAGCCGCAGACGTGCCCGAACGGCTGGGGCGCGGAGACCCCGTAGGCGGCCGCCGGCTCCCCGGTCCGGCGAACGTGACGTTCTCGCAGCCGGAGGCTCCGGCCGTCGGTGGACCCTTGTGCAGTATGTCCGGCATGACGACGAACGACGATGCCACGGCCTGGCAGGGCGGCCTCCTCGACCTGGACGCGTACCTCCGGCGTACCGGATACGACGGAGAGCTCGCGCCCACCCTCGACGTTCTGCGGGCGCTGACACGCGCGCACATCACCTCGATCCCCTTCGAGACCGTCGAGATCGTGCTCGGCCGGCCGATCCCCCTTGATCTGCGCGATGTTCAGGACAAGCTGGTCCACGCGCGCCGCGGCGGCTACTGCTACGAGCACAGCGTGCTGCTGGCGGCGGTGCTGGAGCGCGTCGGGTTCCGGGTGACGGGGCTGGCCTCGCGGGTGCGCATCGGTACCGAGGCGCTCCGCCCGGCCACCCACGCGATGCTGCGCGTGGAGACGGCCGAGACGCCCGAGACCGGCAAGGTCTGGATCTGCGACCCGGGCTTCGGCCGCAACCCCATCGAGCCCATGGAACTGGCCGACGGCGCCGAGGCCTCCCTGGGCGACTGGGGATTCCGGCTGAACCGGACCCTCACCGAGACCGGCAACCTGCAGTACACGATGCGCTCGCGCGGCGCCGACGGGTGGTTCGACCTGCACGCCTTCACCCTCGACCAGCGGTACGCGCCGGACTGGATGGTGGCCAACCACTTCCTGTCCACGCACGTCCGCTCCCCGTTCGCGGGGCGCCTCCTCGTGCAGCAGATGCGCGACCGGGAGCACCTCGCCCTGGACGGCAGCTCCCTCACCACGACGCTGCCGGACGGCACGGCCACGACGACCGCGTTCGCCCCGGAGGAGGTTCCCGAGGTCTTGCGCGAGGTGTTCGGCATGCACCTGCCCCACTCGGACCACGCCGAGCTCATCGCCCGGGTGTACGTGGCCCGTCAGGCCGTCGCCCTGTACCCGGCGACCGTGCACCCCCCGGCGCAGAACGTCCCGCACCTGTGGGCACACCGCCCCGGGCGCAGGATGGGCACCTCCATCTGCTGACACCACGCTCCGCACCCCGTGCTCCAGGCCCGCTGCCCCGCCGCGAATCGACAACGCGGCGGGGCAGCGGGCGTGGAGCGCGGCGTCAGCCGGCGAGCTCCGGGATGACGTGCCGGCCGTAGGCGTCGATCGTGGCCTCCCTCGCGTCGTGCATGTCGTACACCGCGAACTGGTCGACGCCGAGGTCGCGCAGGGCCCGCAGCTTCTCGATGTGGGCCTCTGCCGGGCCGAGCAGGCAGAATCGGTCGACGATCTCGTCCGGCACGAACGCCGTGTCGGGATTGTCGGCCCGGCCGTGGTGGCTGTAGTCGTAGCCCTGGCGGGCCTTGATGTACTCGGTGAGCTCGTCCGGGACCATCGAGGAGTGCTCGCCGTAGCGGCCGACGAGGTCGGCGACGTGGTTGCCGACCATCCCGCCGAACCAGCGGCACTGGTCGCGGGCGTGCGCGAGGTCCTCGCCGACGTACGCGGGGGCCGCCACGCAGATGGTGATCTCCGCCGGGTCGCGGCCGGCCTCGACCGCGGCCTCCCGGACCGATTTGACCATCCACTCGGTGAGATAGAGGTCGGCGAGCTGGAGGATGAACCCGTCGGCCTTCTGACCGGCGAGCGCGAGGGCCTTCGGCCCGTACGCCGCCATCCAGACGGGGAGCTTCCCCTCCCGGACCCAGGGGATCCGGATCGGGCTTCCGTCGACCACGGCCTCGCGGCCCTCGGCCAGGTCCCGGATGACGTCGATGGCCTCGCCGAGCCGGGCCAGGGTGTTGGGCTTGCGCCCGGCCACCCGCATCGCCGAGTCGCCGCGCCCGATCCCGCAGACGGTGCGGTTGCCGTACATGTCGTTGAGGGTGGCGAAGGTGGAGGCGGTCACCTCCCAGGTACGGGTGCCCGGATTGGTGACCATCGGGCCGATGTGCAGTTTCTGCGTGTTGGCGAGGATCTGGCTGTAGATGACGAACGGTTCCTGCCAGAGGACCGCCGAGTCGAAGGTCCAGCCGTAGCGGAAGCCGTTGCGCTCGGCGCGCTTCATGAGGCTGATCACCTGGGAGGCGGGCGGATCGGTTTGCAGGACGAGGCCGAAGTCCATGGCTGCTCCTTGCTGCGTGCGGTGCTTACAGGTACTGGCAGGTGGAGCGGGGGATGTACACCCCGTGGCCGGCCCGGCCGGTGAATTCGCGCTGGTCGATGACGAGTTCGCCGCGCGAGAGCACGGTGTCGACGCGTCCGGTGATCCGCTTGCCCTCGTACGCCGAGTAGTCCACGTTCATGTGGTGGGTCTCGGCGGAGATGACCTGCTCGGCGTGCGGATCGTAGAGGACGATGTCGGCGTCGGAGCCCGGCGCGATCGTGCCCTTCTGCGGGTAGAGGCCGAACATCCGGGCCGGGGTCGCGCAGGCGATCTCGATCCAGCGGCGGCGGCTGATGTGCCCGTCCAGGACGGCCTGGTGGAGGAGGTCCATGCGGTTCTCCACCCCCGGCAGCCCGTTCGGGATCTTCGAGAAGTCCCCGCGGCCCAGCTCCTTCTGCCCCCGGAAGCAGAACGGGCAGTGGTCGGTGGAGACCACCTGGAGGTCGTTGGTCCGCAACCCCCGCCACAGCGCCGCCTGGTGCTCGCGGGGCCGCAGCGGCGTGGAGCAGACGTACTTGGCGCCCTGGAAGTCCGGCTCTTCGAGGTTGTCGGTGGACAGGAAGAGGTACTGCGGGCAGGTCTCCCCGAAGACGGGCAGCCCCTTGTCGCGGGCCGCGGCCAGCTCGGCCACCGCCTCCTCCGCCGAGACGTGGACGACGTACAGCGGGGAGCCGGCGACCCGGGCGAGCTGGATCGCCCGGTGCGTGGCCTCCGCTTCGAGGAGCACCCTGCGGACCTCGCCGTGGTGGCGGGGGTCGGTCTCCCCGCGCGCCAGGGCCTGTTCGACGAGGACGTCGATCGCGATGCCGTTCTCGGCGTGCATCATGATCAGCCCGCCGTTGCCGGAGGCCCGCTGCATGGCGCGCAGGATCTGGCCGTCATCGCTGTAGAAGACGCCGGGGTAGGCCATGAACAGCTTGAAGGAGGTGACGCCCTCCCCGATGAGGAGGTCCATCTCCTTCAGGGTGCCCTCGTTGACGTCCGAGAGGATCATGTGGAAGGCGTAGTCGATCGCGCACTGCCCG
Organism: Streptomyces sp. NBC_01351; assembly: GCF_036237315.1. GTDB lineage: Bacteria > Actinomycetota > Actinomycetes > Streptomycetales > Streptomycetaceae > Streptomyces. The sequence goes on from NZ_CP108356.1 coordinate 1,567,682, forward strand.
TCGGCCTTGGCGTACCAGGCGTCGAGGCCCTCGCGCAGGGCGTGGCCCACGCCCTGTACCGCGAAGTCGACGATGGTGGTGGTGCCGCCCCAGGCGGCCGCCCTGGTCCCGGTCTCGAAGGTGTCCGAGGCGGAGGTGCCGCCGAAGGGCAGCTCCATGTGGGTGTGCGCGTCGACCCCGCCGGGGATGACGTACTTCCCGCTCGCGTCGATCGTGCGGTCGGCCGTCCAGGCCTCGGCGGCCGCCGAGCCGTGCGCGGCGAGGGCCGCCACGCGGCCGTCCTCGATGAGGACGTCCGCGTGGAGTTCGTCGGCGGCGGTGACGACGAGGCCGCCGCGGATCAGGGTGCGGATGCTCATGTGCGTCCCCCTACTGGATGCTGCGCAAGGCCTGTTCGAGGATCTCGGCGCCCTCTTCCGCCTCGGTGACGGTGAGGGAGAGCGGCGGCGCGATGCGCAGCACGCTGGTGTTGTGGCCGCCGCCCTTGCCGATCAGCAGGCCGCCTTCGCGGGCGGCTTCCTGTACGGCGGTGGCCGCGTCGGGGTCGGCCTGGTCGGTGCCGGGCTTCGTCAGCTCCAGGCCGGCCATCAGGCCACGGCCGCGGACCTCCCGTACGGCGGGCACGTGGGCTGCGATGGCGCGCAGCCGCTCCAGGAGCAGGCCGCCGACGCGGCGGGCGTTGCCCTGGAGGTCGTGTTCCAGCAGGTAGGCGAGGTTGGCGACGCCGGCGGCCATGGTGACGGGGGAACCGCCGAAGGTGGAGATGGAGTTGGAGTCGATGCAGTTCATCACCTCTGCGCGGGCCACGACTCCACCGATCGACATGCCGTTGCCGATGCCCTTGGCGAAGGTGAGGATGTCCGGCGGGCCGTTCTGCGCGTGGGCCTGCCAGCCCCAGAAGTGTTCGCCCGTACGGCCCCAGCCGGTCTGCACCTCGTCGCTGATCCACAGGATGCCGTGCCGGTCGAGGACCTCGCGGAAGGCCCCGTACAGGCCGTCGGGCGGGGAGGTGAAGCCGCCGACGCCCTGGATCGGCTCGGCGATGAGGGCGGCGACTCCTCCGCGGGCCTGGCCCAGTACGTCTTCCAGGTCCGCGACGGCGGCCGCGGTGAAGGCGGCGTCGTCGAGGTGGGCGAGGGGGCCGCGGGTGCGGACCGCGCCGTGGACGTAGTACGTCTGGAGCGGGGAGAGGCTGGTCGGGGACCAGCCCCGGTTGCCGGTGATCGAGACGGTGGAGAAGGACCGGCCGTGGTAGCTGTTGCGCATCGCCAGGATCTGGTTGGAGCGGCGGTACGTCGTCGCGAGCAGCAGGGCGGTGTCGTTGGCCTCGGTGCCGGAGGTGGTGAAGAAGACCCGGGCGTCGGGGATGCCGGACAACGCCGAGACGCGCTCGGCCAGTTCGATCATCGGCCGGTTGAGGTAGAGGGTGGAGGAGTGGATGATCCGCCCGGCCTGTTCGGCGACGGCCTTGGTGACCTCGGGCAGCGCGTGGGCGGTCATCGTGGTGAGGATGCCGCCGAAGAAGTCGAGGTAGCGGTTGCCCTCGGCGTCCCAGACGTGGCGGCCCTCGCCGTGGGTGAGCTCGATGGGGTGCTTGTAGTAGAGCGCGAGCCAGTCGGGCAGGACGGTGCGGTGGCGGCTGTGGAGCGGGGTGGGGTTGGTCACGGCTGTACGAGTCCTCCGTAGGCGTCGGGGCGGCGGTCGCGGTAGAAGGCCCACTGGTTGCGGACCTCTTCGATGAGGCCGAAGTCGAGGTCGCGGACGAGGAGTTCCTCCTCCTTGTCGCTGGCGACCTCGCCGACGAACTGGCCGCGCGGGTCGACGAAGTAGCTGGTGCCGTAGAAGTCGTTGTCGCCGTACTCCTCTTGGCCGACGCGGTTGATGGCGGCGACGAAGTACTCGTTGGCGACGGCGGAGGCGGGCTGTTCCAGCTGCCACAGGTAGGCGGACAGGCCTCGGGAGGTGGCGGACGGGTTGTAGACCAACTGGGCTCCGGCAAGGCCGAGTTGACGCCAGCCTTCGGGGAAGTGCCGGTCGTAGCAGATGTAGACGCCGACCTTGCCGACGGCCGTGTCGAAGACGGGCCAGCCGAGGTTGCCCGGGCGGAAGTAGTACTTCTCCCAGAATCCCTTGACCTGGGGGATGTGGTGCTTGCGGTACTTGCCGAGGTAGCTGCCGTCGGCGTCGATGACGGCGGCGGTGTTGTAGTAGAAGCCGGCGCTCTCGAGTTCGAAGACCGGCACGACGATGACCATGCCGGTCTCGCGGGCCAGGTCCTGCATGCGGCGGACGGTGGGACCGTCGGGGACGGCCTCGGCCCAGCGGTAGTGCTCGGGTTCCTGGACCTGGCAGAAGTAGGGGGCGTTGAACACCTCCTGGAAGCCGATGATCTGCGCGCCCTGCGCGGCCGCGCGGCGGGCGTGCTCCTCGTGTTTGGCGATCATCGATTCGGTGTCTCCGGTCCAGGTGGCCTGGACCAGCGCGGCGCGGACGACTTGGGCCATGAGCTGCTCCTCGCGACGGGAACGCCGAGTTCTACGCACGTAGACGGTGTACGTAGGGAGTAGAACGTAGGCCTCGGCACAGCGTGGGGCAAGACCGCGTTGCACGGTTGGAGTAGTCGATCACGTTAGGTCGCCACGCGGTCGGTTCCGGTCAGTGGACGGGCGGTTTACGCCGTGGCGATGCCGGCGAGACGGAGGGCGTGGACGAGGTCCCGGTGCCGGGTTCCGGGCAGGGCGCGGGCCGCCCGCAGCAGGCGGGGGGCGAACCACTGCGGGGCGCGGCGGGCCAGGTCGGCGGCCTCCTCGGCGGTGCGGACGTCGACGAAGGCGGCGAGGAGCACCCCGGTCTCCCGGTCCCGGCCGGCCTCCCCGAGGGCGAGGGCGGCTTCGGCGATCTCGGCGGCGGGGCGGGCCATGCCCTGGCGCAGCAGCCGGTCGCAGTCGGCCTCCCGGCCGGCCTCGTCGAGGGCGGCGGCGAGGGCGGCGAGCCGCTCGGGCGGGAGCGAGGCCGCCTCCCAGAGCAGCGTGGCCCAGTCGGCCGCGAGCCCGGCCCGCCCCAGCTCGCCGGCCACCCCGGGCAGCCACCCCGCGGGCCACCCGGCCACCTCGCACAACAGCGCATGCGCTTCCCCGCTCCGCCCGTCCGCACGCAGCCCGAGCAACTGCCCGACGACCCCGCGCACATCCCCCACGGAAACCCCTGCGGACTCCCCGGGGAACGCCCCCGCCATCGAGCCGCCGAGCCCCGCCGGATCCCCGGGGAACCGATCCACGCCCTGACCGTCGGGTCCCGCCCAAGCCCCTGCGGGAGCACCGGGGTTCTGACCCAACGCCGCGCCACCGGGCCCCGCCTGGGCCCCCGCGGGACCCCCGGGGAACGGATCCGCAGTCCAGCCTCGGAGCCCGGCCGACATCCCTGCCGGGGCCCCGGGGAAGGGGGCCGGCAGCGAGCCGCCGAGCCCTGCCGGATCCCCCGCGGGAAGGCCGGGATGCCGGGCGGGCGGGTGGGTGTCAGTGTCCCGGGTGGGCCTGGCCGGGCCGGGTGCGGGCTCCGGCCGGGGGCGGCCGAACCGGGCGCCCCGGGGAGTCGGCTCCGGTGAGCGCCCGAAGCGCGCTCCGCGCGGGGCCGGCAGGCCGGGTCCCGACTCGGCGCCCGCGTCGGGGCGGCCGAGGTCCGGCAGGGTGGCGGCCAAGGCCTCGGGGGCTTCCGACCCGGCGTACCGGGCACCCCCGGACCGCCGCCCACCCCGCAGCCACCGCCCCTCGGCCCGCCCCACGGGCCGCTCCCCCTCGCGCTGCTCGCCCACGGGCCGCTCCCCCTCGGCCCACCCCTCGTGCTGCTCCCCCTCGGCCGGCCCGACCGGCCACTCCCCCTCGGGCACCCGCTGCCTCGGTACCCCCGGCAGCGGGTCACCCGGCGTCGCCTGCGCGCCTCCCGCGGTCCAGCCCTCCCCGGGCACCTCCGCCCCCGGCGAACCGGCGAGCCCCGCGGACTCCGCAGCCGGCGAAGGCCCCGGCCAGGCCGCCCAGGCAGGAACCCCCGCGCCCAGCAACCCCTCCGGCCCCGATCGCGGCGCCCCCGCGGGCCGCGACCCGGGCGCCGCAGGGGCGTGCCCGTGTGGTCCGCCGACGGTCACCGGCCGCTCCCGCCAAGCGGGAGCCCCGTGCCCCGGCAGCGCCTCCGCGGGAGGGGACATCGTGGTCAGGCGGGCCGTCAGGTCCGCTTGGCGGGATGCGGCTCGGGTGGCGTCGTCCCGGGTCCAGGAGAGCTCCAGGGACAGGGCGTCCGCCTCCGAGGGGTCCGCCGTGGAGGACAGCCGCGCCGCGAGGTGACGCAGGGCCGCCTCCGAGTCCGCGCGCTGGGCCGTCGACACCGCGAGCAGGGTCCGCAGTTCGGCCTCGCCGCCCGGCAGGCGGTCCCACGCCGTGACGGCCGCCGCCCGCAGCCGGGCCGCGTATACGGTCTCCCGCTCCGCGAACTCCGCGCCCCGGGCCCCAGCCAGGTCCCCCAACAGGGACTCCAGCACGTCCCACGGAACCATCGCGCGCCCGTCGAGGCAGGCCCGCACGCCCTCCGGATCCCGGCGCAGGAACTCCCCGTACCAGCCCGTCTCGGAATCCAGCCTCTGCGTCAACCCCCGCAAGTACTCGGCGAGTTGAACGATCACCAGCGAAGTCGCGGTCTCCATGACCGCATTGGACCCCGCCAGTGTTACGGGAGGGCTACGCGCACTTCAAAGCTTGACGGCGATCGCCGTGTGCGGCCGCTTGCCCAGCCGGGCCACCGTGCCGGGAAGGTCCACCGCCCAGAACTGCCAGGTGTACTTCCGCGACATCAGCTTCCGCACCCGCTTCAGGCCCGCCTCGTCCAGCAGTCGCGCCTCGCCCTCCAGCACCGGCGCGCCCGCCGCCACCGTGCCCTTCACGTCGCACGCGGCGACGGTGACCCGCCCGTTGTTGCGGATCCGCTTCACCTTCCACGTCTTCGTGCGCGTCCACACGTACAGCTCACCGCCGTCCGCCACGGCCCACACCGGAGTGGCGACGGGCGTGCCGTCCTTGCGGAAGGTGGTGAGGCTGACGTATCTGCCCCGGTTCAGCTCGTCGAGCGTCAGAGTCATGCCCGGAGCCTAGCCGCGACCCGCGCCGGGACCCCGGCCCCGGTCGGCACTTCGAGCAGGACTCCAGCGCCGCACGGCCCCCGCGCAGCCCCCGCCCGGTCCGCCGCGCGGCGTCAGAGCGCGACGAGCGCGCAGCGGCGCATCACATCGTCCAGGGAGAGGCCGAGGGCCTCGGCGAGGGCCGCGACGGTGAAGAAGGCGGGGGTGGGCGCGCGGCCGGTCTCGATCTTGCGGAGGGTCTCCGCGGACAGCCCGGCGCTCGCCGCGACCTCGACCATGCTGCGCCCGGCACGGGCCTCCCGCAGGAGCGCGCCCAGCCGCTCGCCGCGCTCGCGCTCTTCCGGGGTCAAGGGGGTTCGGACCATGCCGCCATCCTACCCCGCCACCCCAATTACTATCCCGGTAAAGTTATACCGGTATAGTAATTGGCATGGTGGAACTCAAGACGGACCGATCGATCGACGAGATGCGCGCCGCCGGCCGCGTGGTCGCGCACGCCCTGGCCGCCGTGCGGGAGAGAGCGCGGGTGGGGGTGTCCCTGCTGGACCTGGACCGGGTGGCGCGCACCGTGCTGGACGAGGCGGGCGCCACCTCGCCCTTCCTCGGCTACCGGCCGCGGTTCGCGCCGGTGCCCTTCCCCGCGGTGGTCTGCGCCTCCGTCAACGACGCGATCGTGCACGGCATCCCGGACGGCTACCGGCTGCGCGACGGCGACCTGGTCAGCATCGACTGCGGTGCGAAGCTGGGCGGCTGGGTCGGGGACGCGGCCGTCAGCTTCACGGTCGGCCGGGCCCGCCCCGCCGACCTGCGGCTGATCGCCACGGCGGAGGCGGCCCTCGCCGCCGGCATCGCCGCCGCCGTGCCGGGCAACCGGATCGGGGACATCGCCCACGCGATCGGCACGGTGTGCCGGGGCGCCGGGTACGGCATCCCGGACGGCTTCGGCGGCCACGGCGTGGGCCGCACCATGCACGAGGACCCGGGCGTGCCCAACGAGGGCCCGCCGGGACGCGGCATGAAGCTGCGCCCCGGCATGGTCCTGGCGATCGAGCCGATGCTGACCGCGGGCGGCACGGACGACTACACCTGCGACGGGGACGGCTGGACCCTGCGCACCGTCGACGGCAGCCGCGCCGCGCACGCGGAGCACACGGTCGCCATCACCGCCGACGGCCCGAGGATCCTCACCGCCCTCTAGCTGCAGCCGCAGCTGGAGGCCGCTACGGCTTCCCGTGCGGGCGTACGACCATCGCCGAGCCGCCGCCGCGGCGGGTGGTCTCGGCCGCCGCCAGCCAGCGGCCGTCCGGCAGCCGCTGCACTCCGGTGGCGGCGCCGATCTCCGGGTTCTGCCGGAAGCCCTGGCCGAGCGCCTCCAGTTCCGCGCGCAGCGGGCTGTTCCACAGACCAGGCTCCAGCTCGGTGGTGGTCTGGTTGCGCTGGCTGGCGCGCGGCGCGGCGATGGCATCGACCAGCGGCAGGCCCCGGTCCAGGTGTCCGGTCAGGGTCTGCAGGACGGTGGTGATGATGGTGGCGCCGCCCGGGGAGCCGACGGCCAGGACCGGCCGGCCGTCCTCCAGGACGATGGTCGGGGACATGGAGGAGCGCGGCCGCTTGCCGGGGCCGGGCAGGTTGGGGTCCGGGACGCCGGGGGCGGCCGGGGCGAAGGAGAAGTCCGTCAGCTCGTTGTTGAGCAGGAAGCCGCGGCCCGGGACGGTGATCGCGCTGCCGCCGGTGGACTCGATGGTCAGGGTGTAGGACACCACGTTGCCCCAGCGGTCGGCGACCGTCAGGTGGGTGGTGTTCTCGCCCTCGTAGGTGGTCGGGGCGGCCTGCCCGGTCGTGGCGCAGGGTACGGGGTCGCGCGGATCGCCGGGGGCGAGCGGGCTGGTCAGGGTGGAGTCGGGCTTGATCAGGCAGGCGCGCGAGTCGGCGTACGCCTGCGAGAGGAGCTGCTTCGTCGGGACGTCCTGCGCGGCCGGGTCGCCGACCCAGCGGCCCCGGTCGGCGAAGGAGATCCGGGAGGCCTCGATGAAGCGGTGCAGGTACTGCGTCTCGGAGAGCGCCGAGAGGTCGCTGCCCTCCAGGATGTTCAGGGCCTCGCCGACGGTGGTGCCGCCGGAGGAGGAGGGCGCCATGCTGTAGACGTCCAGCCCGCGGTAGCCGACCCGGGTCGGGGCCTGGTGCTTGGTCGCGTACGCGCGCAGGTCCCCGGTGGTCAGGTCGCCGGGGCGGACGGTCCGGGTGGCGGCCGGGTCGACCGGGGGTGTACGGACGGCCCGGACGATGTCCTCGGCGATCGGGCCCCGGTAGAGCGCGCCGGTCCCCTTGCGGCGGAGTTCCGCGTAGGTGGCGGCCAGGTCCGGGTTCTTGAAGGTGGAGCCGACCACCGGCAGCGCGCCGCCCGGCAGGAAGAGCTTCGCGGTGTCCGGGAAGTCCTTGAACCGGGCCTCGTTGGCCGCGGTCTGCGCGCGGAAGGTGGCGTCCACCGTGAAGCCGTCGCGGGCCAGCTTCTCGGCGGGCCGCAGCAGGTGGCCGAGCGGGCGGGTGCCCCAGGCGTCGAGGGCGCTCTTCCAGGTGGCGGGGGTGCCGGGGACGCCGACGCCGAGGCCGCTGGTCTGGCCCTCCGCGAAGGGGATCGGGACGCCGTTCTCCTGGAAGAGAGTCGCGGTGGCCGTCGCGGGGGCGGTCTCGCGGCCGTCGATGGTGTGCACCCGGCCGGAGCGGGCGTCGTAGTAGACGAAGTAGCCGCCTCCGCCGATGCCCGCCGAGTAGGGCTCGGTGACCCCGAGCGCGGCGGCGGCCGCGACGGCCGCGTCCACGGCGTTGCCGCCGGAGCGCAGGACGGCGATGCCCGCGGCCGAGGCGTCCGCGTCGACACTGGCGACGGCCCCGCCGTAACCGGCCGCGACGGGCACCTTGGCGGGGGTGCCGGCGCCGGGCGGGGCCGCGGCCCCGGTGGAGACGAGCGCCCCGGCGAGGGCGACGAGCGCTAAGCGACGTGCGGCGGGACGGTGCATCCGGTTCCTCCAGTCGACGGCCTGTCAGACCTAGATGGAGCAGAGTAACTTCGCGGCACCCCCCGCGTCAGGAGAGCAGCGTGGCGGCTACCATCCCGCGCATGAACGACGACGTCCGCAACATCGTGCTCGGGGTGATAGCCACCGCCCTCAGCGGTGGCTTCGGCTGGTTCACCCGGACCTACCAGTGGCGCCGCGCGCTCCGCCGCAAGCAGGCCTTCTTCGGCCTGCCGACCGGATCCGACTGCCTGTTCGTGGTCAACCGGCAGATGGGCGGCACCCCTTCGTCGCTGCACCGCAACGATGCCTTCGCGCTGCTGGAGATCTCCGCCCTGATCAAGGACTGCGGGGCGAACGTGCAGATCGTCACCCACGACGGGGCTCGTCAGGGCTTCGGCGACCGGGCCGAGTTCTGCGTCGGCGGGCCGGTCTCCAACGCCCGGACGACGGCGCACCTGACCTCCATGCTCCCGGGGGTGCGGGTCGACGTCTCCTCCGAGCCCGGACCGGACCGGGGTGCGATCAGCGTGGGCGGGGAGACGTACCGCTGGGAGCCGGGCATGGCCGAGCACGTGCTGCTCGCGCGGCTGACGACGGGGCGCGACTCCCGTCCGGTGTTCCTTCTGTCCGGTCAGACCGCCAACAGCAACCAGGCCGCGGCCCGTTACCTGGCCCGCCACCACCGACGGCTCGCCCGCAAGTACGACGGGAACCCCTTCTGCCTGGTGCTGAAGGTCGTCAACTCGGACGCCTACGGGCCCGACGTGTCCGAGCTGGTCGCCGACGTCACCACCGCGGCCCGGACACCCGTAGCGGCAGCCGCGTGATCCCGTTGATGAAGTTGGAGACCAGCCGCCGCGGCGGCCCGGCAAGTTCGGGCGGGGGCATGGTCGCGCACCACTCCTCGTAGAGGGTGCGCAGCTGGAGCCGGGCGAAGTGGGCGCCCAGGCAGACGTGCGGGCCGTCCCCGAAGGAGACGTGCGGGTTGGGTGTGCGGGCCAGGTCGAGCCGGGCCGGGTCGGTGAAGACGCGCTCGTCGTGGTTGGCCGAGGCGTGGAAGACCACCACCTTGTCCCCGGCCCGGATCGGCTGCCCGGCGAGCTCGGTGTCCACGGCGGCTGTGCGGCGGAAGCTGAGCACCGGCGGGTGGACGCGCAGGAGTTCCTCGACGGCCCGGTCCCGCGGGACGCGGCCCTCGGCGAGCAGCCGGTGCGCGTCCGGGTCGCGGGCGAGCGCGAGCAGACCGCCGGGGGCGGCGCTGCGTACGGTGTCGTTGCCGGCGACGGTCAGCAGGAAGAAGAACATCTCCAGTTCGGCCGGGTCGAGTCCGGCCAGGGCCAGGGCGGTCATCACGTCGTCGCCGGGGTGCGCGCGCTTGTGGGCGGCGAGTTCGCGGGCGTACGAGAACATCTCGCCGAGCAGCGCCGGGGAGCGCGGGTTGAGCGGCTTGCCGTCGGGGCCGAGCAGCGGTGCCGGGGCGTCCTCGGGGTCCTGGTAGCCGATGATCCGTACGGTCCACTCCAGCAGCAGGGCACGGTCGGAGGCCGGGACGCCCAGCAGATCGGTGAGGTTCAGCAGGGCGTACTCGTCGGTGACGGTGCGCACCAGGTCGGCGGCCCCGTCCTCGGCGCCGTCCCGGGCGGCGGCGAGCAGGGAGCGGGCGCGGTCCCGTACCCGGCCGCCGAAGGCGTCGACGCGGGCGGGGGTGAAGGCCCGGGAGACGAGCCGGCGGAGCCTGCCGTGGGAGGTAGGGGTCTCCCCAGGCCCGCAGGGCCTTGGGGAAGGATCCTGGTTGAGCATGGTGCGGCGCAGGAACGGCAGGTCGGCCGGGTCGGGGTCGCGGATCTGGGTGGCGCCGAGCCAGGAGGAGTACGTGCGGTGGTCGCGCAGGACCCGTACGACGTCTGCGTGCCGGGTGACGGCCCAGAAGCCGGGCCCGGCGGGCCAGCCCTGGATCTCCGGCTCCGCCTGCCAGGCCACCGGGTGGTGCTCGCGCAGCAGGCGGTAGCGCTCGTGCGGGATGCCCTCGGCGTAGAGGCGCGGGTCGAAGACGTCGGGCACGCCAGGGGTGTCGGTGGCCGGTTCCATGGGCTCACGGTGGCGGCCGGGGGGCTGGTCGCGCAAGGGGAGGATGCCCGTAGCGGGAGGCGCGTCGGTCAGAGACCGAAGCCGCATTCACCCGCGGGGAGCGACTTGTCCGTGCCGCGCAGCACCACCGTGGCGCCCGACGACGACTGGCTGGCCACCACCGTGCAGATCACCTGCTGGCGGGCCATCTCGGGCAGTTTACCGATCTTGAACGGCAGCCGGACGTCGAACCCCCGCTCCGCGGTGGGGGTGACCGAGACCTCCGCGGGCGCCTCCCCCTCGCCCAGCGGGGGAATCGCGCTGCGCAGCCCCGCGGCTCTCTCCTTCTCGTTGGGGCCCTTGAGCAGCCAGGCAAGGACGATCTCCGGGGTCGAGGACTCGATGGCGTCCCGGTTCACGGCGACGAGAGCGTCCTGTTGGGTCAGGAAGTAGAGGGACGCCGCCGGGGAGCGCCGGGGCACGAACACCTTCGCGGGCTCGCCGCTCTCGATCACCCCGGTGGCCTTGATCCCGCAGCCGGCGAGCAGAAGCGGCCCCAGCAGGGCGGTCGCGACGGCAGCGGTCCGGTTCTGGGTCATGCGTCGGCCTCCAGGGGCATGTCGAGCAGGAACACCGCTCCCCCGGCGGCGCCGTTGGCGGCGTGCAGGGTGCCGCCGTGCAGCCGTACGTTCTCCAGGGTGATGGCGAGGCCCAGGCCGCTGCCCGCCGACCGGGTACGGGCGGCGTCGGCCTTGAAGAAGCGGTCGAAGATGCGGGGCAGCACCTCGGGGGCGATGCCGGGCCCGCTGTCGGCGACCTCGACCAGCAGCCGGGGCCCGCCGGTCCGGAGTTCGGTGCGGGCGGACACGCGGACCGGGGCGCCGCCGTGCCGCAGGGCATTGCCGACGAGGTTGGCGAGGACCACGTCGAAGCGCCGCGGGTCGAGCCGAGCGCGGACGCCGCGCGGCAGGTCGGCGACGACCCGCTCGTCGTCCCAGTGGCGGCGCTCCAGGGTCTTGGAGACGGCCTCGGCGAGGTCCACGTCGTCGAGGTTGAGCTCGGCGGCGCGGGCGTCGAAGCGGGAGATCTCCATCAAGTCCTCGACGAGGACGGCGAGTTTGCCGGTCTCGGCGCTGACCAGGCGCAGGGCCTTGGCGGTATCGGCGTCGAGGTGTTCGGCGTCCTCGTCCAGCACCTCGGTGACGGCGAGCATCCCGGCGAGCGGCGTGCGCAGTTCGTGGGACACGTCGGAGGCGAACCGGCGGGCCCGGGTTTCGGCCTCCCGGAGTTCGCTCACCGACTGTTCCAGGGCGCGGGCGGTCTCGTTGAAGGTGCGGGCGAGTCCGGCGAGTTCGTCGGCGCCCCGCACTTCGATACGGGTGTCCAGTCGGCCGCTGCCCAGCCGCTGGGCGGCTCTGCGCATGTCCCGTACCGGGCGGAGCACGCTGCGGGCGGCGAGCAGGGCGGGGACGACGGCGATGGCGAGGCCGGGGATGGCGCCCTGCCGGGCGGCCTCGACCATGGCCGCGATCGTCTGCTGCTCGACCGCCAGCGGCATCACGGCGTAGACGACGAGGCCGGTGGGCTCGCGGCCCCCGTCGCGCTCGGACACGGCGGGCATGCCGACCGTGAGGTACGGCTTCTGATCGGCGTCGGTCACCCGCTGGAAGGCGCCGTGCGGATAGGCGGTCACCTGCTTCCGGAGCTGGTCGGTGAGGACGGTCGAGGTGGCGGTGGAACCCCAGGAGTTGGCCCGCAGGCTGCCGTATTCGGCGAAGACCGCCCAGGGGTGCGGCTTGCCCCGCTTGCCCATTTCGTTGGCGATGTGCTGAAGCTGAGGCTGGTCCACCGGCAGCGACACCTCCATCGCCTCCAGCGCCTCCCGCAGGGTGCTGACCGCGGTGTCCTGGCTCTGGGTGAGGATCGCGCTGCGAGCCTGCCGGTAGGTGAGGGCGGCCGTGCTCACCGCGCTGATCGCGGCGACCAGCAGGAAGGCCGCGATCAGCCGGGTGCGCAGGCCCAGCGGTGCCATGCGTCTCACCGCGGCCTACAGGGGACCGAAGCGGTAGCCGAAGCCGCGCACGGTCTGGATGTAGCGGGGGGCTGCTTCGGGGGCCTCGACCTTGGTGCGCAGGCGGCGGACGCAGGCGTCCACGAGCCGGGCGTCGGCGTGGTAACTGTGGCCCCAGACGTACTCCAGGAGCTGCTGGCGGGAGAAGACCTGCTCGGGCGAGGCCGACAGGTGCAGCAGGAGCTTCATCTCACTGGGGGCCAGGGAGACGCGCTCGCCGTTCTTGGCGACGGTCAGCCCGCTGCGGTCGATGGCCAGTTCGCCGTGGAACTCGATCTCGGGGCGGGCGCCCACCGGATCGCTGAGCCGGCGCAGGACGGCCTTGATGCGGGCCTCGATGACCTCGGTGCGGGCGGGTTTGACGATGTAGTCGTCGGCCCCGGCCTCCAGGCCGATGACCACGTCGAAGTCGTCGCCGCGTGCGGTGAGCATGATGATCGGCACCTCGCTGGTGTCGCGGATCCGGCGGCACACCTGCACGCCGTTGATCCCCGGCAGCATCAGATCGAGCAGGACCAGTTCGGGGCGGAAGCTCGCGAGCAGGGCGAGCCCCTCCTCACCGGTCTCGGCGGCACTCACCTCGTGGCCGCGTCGGCGCAGGCCGAGGCCCACCCCCTCCCTGATGGAAGGGTCGTCCTCGATCAACAGTACGCGTGGCATCCGGTCAGTATCCAAGGTGGTGCGCGGCTTTCCCTCCCGCTAACGGCCGATCTTGCGCCGCAGGGAGTTCAGCAGGTCGGTGATCTCCACCAGGCGCAACGGCCCGGCAAGGAGGACGACGACGAGCACCATGGCCGCGGTTCCCGCCCCGAGGCCGGCGAAGTTCCCGAGGGGGTCGGCGGCGCGGGCGGCGGCGTACCCGACGGCGGCCGCGGGCACGCTCGCGGCCAGCAGCCTCAGGTGGGTCCGTACGGCACCGGCCCGCCTTTCGCCTGATGCCACCGTCGTACGCGTCTGCGCGCGCGGACCGAGCCGCCGGGCCAGTACGTACGCGGTGACGGCCGCGCCCGCGGCGTAGGCGATCGTGCAGGCGGCGGCCATGCCGGTGACCGCCCAGCGCGGCGGCAGCAGGAAGTACGCGGCGGCCGAGAGCCCGGCGTTCGAGGCGGCGATGGAGAGGTTCAGGAAGAAGGGGGTCCGGGTGTCGGAGAGGGCGTAGAAGCCGCGGGAGAGCACGTACTGCGCGGAGTAGGCGATCAGGCCGGGGGCGAAGGCCGCCAGCATGCCGGCCATGACGGCGACGTCGGCCGCGTCGGTCCGCCCGTACTCGAAGACGCTTCCCATCACCCAGGGCGCGAGGGCGGCGAGGAGCGCGGCGGCCGGGACTATGAGGGCCGCGCTGGAGCGCAGCGCGTAGGAAACGTCCCTGCGCACGCCCGCGAGGTCGCCGTCGGTGGCGGCGGCGCTCATCCGGGGCATGAGGGCCGTGACGAGGGAGACGGTGATGATGCCCTGCGGGACCATCCACATCAGGTAGGCGTTGCTGTAGGCGGTGTAGCCGGCGCCACCGGCGAGACCCGCGTCGACGGCATGCTGCCCGGTGGCGGTGGAGAGCCGGGTCACGACCCAGTAGGCGAGCTGGTTGCTCAGGACGAGCAGGACCAGCCAGCCCGCGTTGCGCAGCGGGCGGGCGAGGCCGCTGCCGCGCCAGTCGAAGCGGGGGCGCCAGCGGAAGCGGGCGGCGCGCAGCGAGGGGATGAGGGCGAGGGCCTGGACGACGATGCCGGCGGTGGTGCCGATGCCCAGCAGCCGGGTCTCGGAAGCCGTCAGGCCGTCCGTCGCGCCGTGCGACACGTAGAGGAAGAGCCCGAAGACGGCGATGACGACGACGTTGTTGAGGACCGGGGTCCACATCATCGCGCCGAATCGGCCGCGGGCGTTGAGCACCTGCCCGAGCAGGGTGAACAGGCCGTAGAAGAGGATCTGCGGGAGGCAGTAGCGGGCCAGGGCGACGGTGGTGGACTGCTGGCCGCCGCTGTAGCCGGTGTACACCGAGACGATCAGCGGGGCGGCTACCACGGCGGCCGCGGTGAGGACCAGCAGCGCGGCCGTGCACACGGTGAGCAGCCGGTCGGTGTAGGCGGCGCCGCCGTCCGCGTGCTCCTTGGCGGCGCGGACCAGCTCGGGGACGAAGACCGCGTTGAGGGCGCCGCCGATGAGCAGGATGTACAGGATGTTCGGGACGGTGTTGGCGACGGCGTAGCCGTCTCCGAGCAGTTCGATGCCGAGCGCGGCGACGACGACGGCGGAGCGGACGAAGCCGGTGGCGCGGGAGACGATCGAGCCGGCGGCCATGAGCGCGCCGCTGCGCAGCATCGAGCTCTTCGCCGGTACCGCGCGGTCGGCGTCGGCCCCTGTCCCGGACTCGGCCCCAGCCCCTGACTCGGCGGCCGGTCTGGTGTCGGTGGCCGTCACCGGCGGGCCATGTAGGCCTGGAACGCCTTGTAGAGCGCCGTGTTGGTGTACCCGTCCATCGCGATCTCCCACTCGCCGAGCGTCTCGACGACCTGCCCGCCGGTGCCGAGCTTCCAGCGCAGCAGCCCGAAGGAGCGGTCGTCGGGGTCGAGGGTGGAGGGTACCCCGCGCATGTCGTATTCGTCCGCTCCGAGGGCGTGGGCGTCGCACATCATGCGCCACTGCAGGGCGTTGCTGGGCCGTACCTCGCGGCGGTGGTCGGCGGAGGCTCCGGTCTGGTACCAGACCCGGCTCCCGGCGACGATCATCGTGTGCGCGGCGAGTATCTCGCCCTGGTGGATGCCCAGGTAGAGGCGCATCCGACCGGGCTCCTCGGCGTTGAGGACCTCGTACTGGCGCTGGTAGTAGGCGAGGGAGCGGCCGAGGCGGAAGCCGTCGCGCTCCTCGGTGATCCGCAGCAGCCGGTAGAACTCGGGCAGGTCCTCGGCGGTGCCGACGACCGTCTCCACGCCCGCCTTGCCGGCCTTGCGCACATTGCGCCGCCACTCCTGGTTCAGGCCCGACCACAGGTCGTCGAGGGAGCGGCCCGCGAGCGGCACGCGGAACACGTGGCGGGGCTGGGCGTCGCCGTCGTCCTCGCCGCCACAGCGCTTCCAGCCGCGGGTGCGCAGCCGGTCGGCGAGGGCGGCGCCGACCGGATCGACCTCGGTGGCGAGGACGTCGGACAGCTGCCGGTCGGGGCCGGTCGCGGACTTGACCGTGGCCGCGTCCCAGCGGCGGTAGGCGGGGGTGGGGCCGATGCGGACGGCGAAGGCTCCGGCGGCCTTCAGGTGGCGCATGAGCGGGGTCAGCCAGCGGTCGACGTGCGGGTCGGACCAGTCGGCGACGGGGCCCTCGGGGAGGTAGGCGAAATATTTGCGGGTGCCCGGGAATTGGCGATAGAGAACGAGTCCGGCTCCCTGTATCCGGCCGTCGGGGTAGTGCCATCCGACCGTTTCCGAGCGCCAAAGGTCCTTTACCTCGGCCCAGGACGGGTACTGGAGAAAGCTCGCCCGCCCGTGCCGGGAAAGGAAGTCCTGGTATTCCGGAACGGACAGGGTGCGCACCCGGAGCTCCTGGTCCTGCTTCCGGTCCTGGTACTGGTCCTGCTGGGCGGTGGTCACGAGCAGTGCACACATGGCTGACGTCCTTCCCGAGCGTCCGGGTCAATGCCGAACCGACGACTGACACGACTGTCACAGCCGCCCATGACCGAACCGCGCGGCGATTGTGACCGGACGATGACCGTTTCGCTGCGGTCCATGTCACAGCAGAAATACCGACCTTTTCCGCTGGTTCCGCAACCTAAAGTCGCTCCATCCGCTCTTACTTTGCGGACGTTCACACTTCGGAGGGGTTTTCGTTGAGCCGCATACGCACTCGTCACGCCGTGATGGCGGGCACCGCAATCCTGGCTGCCGCACTGTCCGCCTGTTCCGGCGGAAGCGGGGGCGCAGCGGCCGGCAAGGCCGAGATGAAGCAGGAACAGAAGCCGGACATGGCCATCGCGGTGAACCTCACGGGCGATCAGGTCAAGGCGGGCGAGCCGGTGAAGGTGACCATCACCGACGGCAAGCTGGCGCAGGTGAGGGTGACGGACTCCAAGGGCGGTGAGCTCGCGGGGCAGATAGCCGCCGACGGCAAGACCTGGACCTCCGAGCGCAACGCCTCGCCGGGTACCGACTACAAGGTCGAAGCGCAGAACACGGACAGCCAGAGCGCGACATCCCAGTTCAAGACCGGCGCCGCCGACAAGGTCAACAAGGTCTCGATCAACGTGCCGAAGGGCAGCACGGTGGGCGTGGCCATGCCCGTGTCGCTCGTCTTCGACAACCCGGTGACCAACAAGGCCGAGGTGGAGAAGCAGTTGAAGGTCACCACCTCGGACAACACCGAGGGGTCGTGGGGCTGGATCAAGGACTACTCCGGCAAGGACCGGGTGGACTGGCGGCCGAAGGAGTACTGGAAGTCCGGCACGGACGTCAAGGTCGACATGAACCTGAACGGCGTGGACTCCGGCAAGGGCGGCGGTCTCTTCGCCCGGGACTACAACACCGAGTTCAAGATCGGCAAGGACCGCCGGATGGAAGTCAGCCTCGACACCAAGAAGATGACGGTGACCGAGGACGGCACGACGGTGAAGACGATCCCCGTCTCGGCCGGCACTCCCGGCGGCAAGAAGGCCTCCTGGTCCGGGAAGATGGTGCTGATGTCCAAGGAAGGCACCATCCGGATGGACTCCCAGACGGTGGGCCTGGGTGACGCCTACGACAAGATGGTCGACTACTCGATGCGGCTCACCTGGTCGGGCATGTACGCGCACGCGGCGCCGTGGAACTCGGCGAACTTCGGCCGCGCCAACACCAGTTCGGGCTGCGTCGGGATGAGCGACGCCAACGCCGCGTCCTTCTATTCCGAGGTGCAGGTGGGCGACCCCTTCGAGGTCGTCGGCGACGGCTCCAAGGGCAATGCCGACCTCGGCAACGGCTACGGCGAGTGGAACCTCTCCTGGGACCAGTGGAAGGCCAAGAGCGCCCTGTCCGGAGCCCCGCAGAACGGCTGACGCCCCGAGCTGACACGTTTCAATCGTTACCAGCGCGTAACTTACCGATGGGTTACTTCCGGTAAGCCGCTCCCGTTACCGTCGGGTCACTTTGACAACCCCGGCGCACGCGAGGAGCGATTGATGCAACGCACCACCACCGCCGCAGCCGTGGCGGCCCTCCTGGCGGCCGCCGCCCTGGGCCTGGCCCCCCACCAGGCCCAGGCGGCCCCCGCCGCTTCCACGACGGTCACCTCCGAAGCCTCCTCGGGAGTGACCTTCCACGACATCCCGGGCTCCGGCGGCATCACCCTCAAGGGCAACGTCTTCACTCCGGCCGGAACCCAGGCCGGCCAGAAGTACCCGCTGATCGTGCTGCCCACCAGCTGGGGCATGCCGCAGATCGAATACATGGCCCAGGCCAAACTGCTCGCCGACTCCGGCTACGTCGTGGTGAGTTACACCTCCCGCGGCTTCTGGGCCTCCGGCGGCCAGATCGAGGTGGCGGGCCCGCCGGACGTCGCCGACGTCTCCGCCGTCATCGACTGGGCCCTCGCCCACACCCCCGCCGACGCGGACCGCATCGGCCTCGGCGGAGTCTCGTACGGCGCCGGCATCAGCCTGCTGGCCTCGGCCCACGACAGCCGCGTCAAGGCCGTGGTCGCGATGAGCGGCTGGGCCGACCTCATCGAGTCCATCTACTCCGGCCGCACCCAGCACCTCCAGGCCGCCGGCCTGCTCGGCGGCGCCGGCTACCTCACCGGCCGTCCCGGACCCGAACTCCAGTCGATCCTCAGCGACTTCCTCGGCTCCCGGCTCGACCGCGAGCAGCAGATGATCGACTGGGGCAAGAAGCGTTCCCCCTCCGAGCAGGTGGACCGGATCAACGCCAACGGCGCCGCGATCATGATGGGCAACGCCTGGGGCGACACCATCTTCCCGCCCAACCAGTACGCGAAGTTCTTCGAGAAGCTGACCGGCCCCAAGCGCCTGGAGTTCCGCCCGGGCGACCACGCCACCGCCGAGGCGACCGGCCTCCTCGGCCTGCCCAACGACACCTGGACCAGCGCCCACCGCTGGTTCGACCGCTACCTCAAGGGCGAGCGCAACGGCGTCGACACCGAGGCCCCGGTGCAGATCAAGCCCCGCAGCGATGCCGGCTACGAGGGCTACGCCGACTGGAAGGCGGTCGGCTCGGGCGGCACCGAGAAGCTCGCGCTCTCCGACAGCGAGCACGTCTTCGCCAATGTGGACTCCGGGGCCAACGGCGGCATCGTCATGCTCTCCAACCTGCTCGACCAGTTCGCCCAGGCACCGCCGATCGCGTCCATCCCGCTCCTCCCCCGCGCCTTCGCCGCCGTCTGGCAGTCCGAGCGCTACGACGAGGCGCGCCGGGTACGCGGCACGGTCAAGGTGCACACCACGGTCACGCCCACCAAGGGCGACGGCACCTTCGTCGCCTACCTCTACGACGTCGGCCCGCTCGGCATCGGCAAGCTCGTCAGCAACGCCCCGTACACCTTCCACGGCAAGACCCCGAACCAGGCCTTCGGCGTGGACCTGGAGCTCTTCTCCACCGCCTACGACGTGCCCGCTGGGCACCGGCTCGCCGTCGTCATCGACACCGTCGACCCGCTCTACATCGAGCACAACCCCTTCGGCGCGCAGCTGACCTTCTCCTCGCCTGGCACCGATCCCAGCTACGTCTCGGTGCCCCTGCGCGAGCAGTGATCCCCGGGCAACCCCGGCTCAGTGCTTGAGGATCTTCGAGAGGAAGTCCTTGGCCCGGTCGCTCTCCGGGGCGGTGAAGAACTGCTCCGGAGTGCGGTCCTCCACGATCTGCCCGTCGGCCATGAAGACGACGCGGTTGGCGGCGGACCGGGCGAAACCCATCTCGTGGGTGACCACGACCATGGTCATCCCCTCCCTGGCGAGCTGCCGCATCACCTCCAGCACCTCGTTGATCATCTCCGGGTCGAGGGCGGAGGTGGGCTCGTCGAAGAGCAGGGCCTTGGGGTTCATGGCGAGGGCGCGGGCGATGGCCACGCGCTGCTGCTGGCCGCCGGAGAGCTGCGCGGGGAACTTCGGGGCCTGGTCGGCGAGGCCGACACGGTCCAGGAGCTCCCGGGAGCGCTTGTCGGCCTCTTCCCTCTTGCGTCCGCGGACCTTCACCTGGGCCAGCGAGACGTTGGCGAGCACGGTCTTGTGCGCGAAGAGGTTGAAGGACTGGAAGACCATCCCCACCTCGGCGCGCAGCTGGGCCAGGTCCTTGCCCTCCTCGGGCAGCGGTTGCCCGTCGAGGGTGATCGAGCCCGATTCGATGGTCTCCAGCCGGTTGATCGCCCGGCAGAGGGTCGACTTCCCGGAACCGGAGGGGCCGATGATCACCACCACCTCGCCGCGCCCGACGGTGAGGTCGATGTCCCGGAGCACGTGCAGGTCTCCGAAGTGCTTGTTGACGCCGCGCAGCTCGATCAGCGGATCGACGGTCATGCTCGTCACCCCTCCGAGGCCTCGGCGTAGGCCTGGCTGAGCTCGGGGGATCCGGTCATCGCCCAGGACACCCCCGACTCGATCACGTTCAGCTCCCGGCCGGAGGCCAGCCGGATCACCGGCTGGCCGCTCGGCCAGACCTCCCAGCCGGCCCCCGGGACGGTTCGGATGATCACCGTGCCGAGGTAGAAGCCGGCGTCGTTGCCGAGCCACGGCACGGCCTCCGGATCCCGCCGCCAGCGGGGCATCAGCTGGTCGAGGGCTTCCAACGAGGCCACGGTCTCGTCGAGTTCGAGCCCGGCCGCCCGCGCCTGGACGCGCAACATCTCACACTCCGAGAACAACTCGGCGACGCCCTCGGGGTCGTCGGCGAAGGCGGCGGCGAGTCCCGCGCCCTGTTCCGTTTCGTGCCTGTTCAGCCAGTTGTCCAGGAAGGGGATGTTCATACCGCCCAGCGTCGCACCAGGACCCGACGCTGGCCACAGGGCGCGCCTGGTTCCAGCCGTACGGTTCTAAAGCTCCAGGTCCACGACCACCGGGGCGTGGTCGGAGGCGCCCTTGCCCTTGCGCTCCTCGCGATCCACGTAGGCGTCCTTGACGGCCTTGGCGAAGGGCGCGTTCCCGTACACCAGGTCGATGCGCATGCCCCTGTTCTTGGGGAAGGCGAGCTGACGGTAGTCCCAGTACGTGTACGGCCGGTCGTACTTGAGAGGGCGCGGCAGCACGTCGGACAGCCCGGCCGTGCGCAGCGCCTCCAGGGCGGCCCGCTCGGCGGGGGTCACGTGGGTCAGGCCCGCGAAGACGGCCGGGTCGTAGACGTCCTCGTCGGTCGGTGCCACGTTGAAGTCGCCGAGCACCGCGAAGGGACGGGCGCCGGCCGCGTCTTCGGCGACGGCGACGGACAGTGCGCGGAACCAGTCCAGCTTGTAGCCGTAGTGGTCGTGCTCGACCTCGCGGCCGTTCGGCACGTAGACCGACCAGACGCGGACCCCGCCGCAGGTGGCGGAGATGGCGCGCGGCTCCTCGACACCCTCGTAGTCGGGCCCGCCGGGCAGGCCGGTGACCACGTCCTCCAGGCCGACCCGGGAGAGCAGGGCCACGCCGTTCCACCTGCCGGTGGCGTTGACGGCCGCCTCGTAGCCCAGCTCGCGCAGCGCGTCGTACGGGAACTGCTCCGCGGAGCACTTGGTCTCCTGGATGCACAGGACATCCGTGCCTGAGCTCTCCAGCCAGGCGAGGAGGCGCGGCAGCCGGGCGGTGATGGAGTTGACGTTGAACGTGGCGATACGCATGCGTCCCAACCTACCGCCCGGCACCGACAGTCACAGTTCGGTGGTGTCCCCGGCGGTGAGTCGCCCGTGGTCCGTGCCGCCCAGCGTGTTCAGGAGGTGGTCGTAGATCGGCCGGGCGAGGTCGGCGAGGTAGGCGTCGTGGACGTCGATGGCCCGGCGCGGCTTGACCTCGCGGAGGTAGTCGATCACCTCGGCGGCCTTGTTCCAGGGGGCGTGCACCGGGAGCATCAGGGTGTCGACGGGGGCGTCGGGCACGGTCAGCGCGTCCCCGGGGTGGAAGAGGGACCCCTCCACCAGGTAGCCGACATTGGTGACCCGGGGCAGGTCGGGGTGGATCACGGCGTGCAGTTCGCCGTGCACCTGGACCTCGAACCCGGCGGCGGTGAAGGCGTCCCCGTGGCCCACGGTGTGCACCCGGCCCGGGTAGCCGGGGGCGATCTTGTCCGCGACGCTGCGCAGGGTCCACAGCTCGGCGGCCGGATTCCCGTCGAGGGCCGCCCGCAGCCGGCCCTCGTCGAAGTGGTCGGGGTGCTCGTGCGTGACCAGCAGGGCGTCCGCCCCGAGGCCGGCATCGGTTTCGCTGAAGGCGCCCGGGTCGATGACGAGCACGCGCCCGTCCTTCTCCAGCTGGACGCAGGAGTGCAGCCGCTTGGTGAGCTTCATGATCCCAGGCTACGGAACCGTGGTGGACACCACGTAGACCTTGGGGGTTTCCGGGTCCGTCAGGTCGACCGTGATGTCACGGCTGGGGCGCGGCTTCTCCTGGTCCAGGCTGATCCCGTACCAGTCGGAGTCCGGGCTCCAGCTCCAGCCCGCGACCTCGGAGTCGTGTTCGGAGATGGAGACCTCGCCCCGGGTCAGCGCCTCCCGGCTGGTCCCGACGGAGGCGAGGAAGGCGTCCAGGTCGGCCGGGGTGACCGCGAACTGGGTGAAGAGCCGGCTGGTGCGCCAGTTGTTGGTCTCCAGGAAACCGACCTTCCAGGCCTTCGGCGGTACGGGCACCTCGTAGATGCTGCGCTGCACCCGGGACGGCCAGCCCGGCCGCACCTTGGAGGCGCCGACCCTGGCGGCCTTGTCGCGGCCGCTCTCACGGCTCTGCTGCGTGGAGATCGCCAGGTAGCCCGCGGGGACGCCGATCAGCAGCACGATGATGATCGCGGTGATCCAGCGGCGCCTGACGACGTGCTTGCGGTCCTCGGCCGGGCGCGGGGTGGCGTCCCCGTCGGGGGAAGGGGCCTGGCGGGGCAGGGTGGGCGGGGTCACTGCGGGTCCATGTTCGTGGGGCCGGGGGTCTGGGGGCTGGGGGTCTCGGGGCCAGGGGCCTCGGGGCCGGGGGCTTCGCGCCGGCCGAGCTGCTGCGCGTAGCGCTCGTACCGTTCGTAGCGCTCTACACGGCGGCGGGTGGCACGGCGGAAGCGGCGGGCGACGAGTCGGGCGAGGTCGGCGGCTCCGACCATACCGGCTTCGGGGCCGAGCTGGGCCTTGGCGATGCGGGCCTCGGGGCGGTAGCCGCGGCCGGTGAGGTGGCGGCGGAAGGCGTCCCGGGCGGGGCCGATGAGCAGGTCGTCGGCGGCGCTGACGCCGCCGCCGATGACGAAGCAGGCGGGGTCGAGGGCGGCCGCGAGGTTGGCGATGCCGACGCCGAGCCACTGGCCGATGTCCTGGAGCAGTTCGACGCACATGGCGTCGCCCTCGCGGGCCAGCTCGGTGATGAGCGGCCCGGTGATCTCCGCGACGTTGCCGCCGACCCTGGCGATGATGTTGTGGGCGACCGGGGAGTCGGCGGCGGCGAGCTCGCGGGCCTCGCGGACCAGGGCGTTCCCGGAGCTGTACTGCTCCCAGCAGCCGCGGTTGCCGCAGGGGCAGCGGTGCCCGCCGGGGACGACCTGCATGTGGCCGAATTCGCCGGCCACCCCGTAGCGGCCGCGCTTGACCTGGCCGCCTTCGAGGATGGCCCCGCCGATTCCGGTGCCGAGCGTGATCATGACGAGGTGGTCCTCGCCGCGCCCGGCGCCGAAGCGCCATTCCGCCCAGGCGGCGGTGTTGGCGTCGTTGTCGACCATGACGGGGACCACGAGCCGGGACTGGAGGGCGTCGCGCAGCGGCTCGTCGCGCCAGGCCAGGTGCGGGGCGAACAGCACCCGGGACCGGTCCGCGTCGACCCAGCCGGCCGCGCCGATGCCCACCGCGTGCACGTCGTGCCGGTCGGAGAGGTCCAGGACCAGTTCGACGATGGTGTCCTCGACGACCTTGGGGCTCTTGGACTTGTCGGGCGTCTCTGTGCGGATCTTCTCCAGGATGACCCCGTCGGCGTCGACGACGCCGGCCATCACCTTGGTGCCGCCGATGTCGATGCCGACGGTCGGGACGCGCGGGGCGGTCAGGTGCGACCGGCGCTCACGGGTCCCGATGGTCCGCAGGACGGTGCCTCGCGCCGCCCCCCGGTGGGAGAGCGTGAAGTCCCGGTACGTGCTCATCGAGTCGTGTCGTCCCTGTCGGAGGAGGAGGAAGTGGAACCGGATCCGTCGTCTGGCCCTGATTCTGCCACTCGCGCCAGTTCGTGGCTCAGTTCGTCGAGCTCGGAGCCGCCCGCCATCTGCCGGGTGAGCTCGTCGAGGGTGATCGAGTCGCGGGTGTGGCTGCCCGCCATGGTGCCGCGCTTGAGGAGGACGAAGCGGTCCCCGACCAGGTGGGCGTGGTGCGGGTTGTGGGTGATCAGGACCACGCCGAGGCCGGCGTCGCGGGCCGCGGCGACGTACTTGAGGACCACTCCGGACTGCTTGACGCCGAGGGCCGCGGTGGGCTCGTCGAGTACGAGGACCTTCGCGCCGAAGTAGACGGCCCGGGCGATGGCCACGCACTGCCGCTCGCCGCCGGACAGGGTGCCGATGGGCTGGTCGACGTCGCGCAGGTCGATGCCCATGCGCAGCAGCTCGGCGCGGGTGGTCTCGCGCATGAACTCCACGTCGAGGCGGCGGAAGGGGCCGCGGCCCTTGGTGGGCTCGGAGCCGAGGAAGAAGTTCCGCCAGACCGGCATGAGGGGGACCACGGCGAGGTCCTGGTAGACGGTCGCGATGCCCAGGTCGAGGGCGGCGCGCGGGTTGGCGAGTACGGTCTCCTCCCCCTCGATCTCGAAGGTTCCGGAGTCGTGCCGGTACAGCCCCGCGATGATCTTGATGAGGGTGGACTTGCCGGCGCCGTTGTCGCCCAGCACGCAGGTGATCTCGCCCGCCGAGACCTCCAGGGAGACCCCTTGGAGGGCGCGGATGTTTCCGTAGTACTTGCTGACGTCGGTCAGCTTCACCAGGGTGGTCGCGCCCCTCGCATCGGACACTGTGATGGTCACTTCGCCTCCGCCCGCTTGCGGACCCATGCGTTGAGCAGCGTCGCGAGCAGGAGCATCGCGCCGAGGAAGAATTTGAACCAGTCAGGGTTCCACTGGGCGTAGACGATGCCGTTGCTGGTCATGCCGAAGATGAAGGCGCCGACGGCCGAGCCGATGGCGGAGCCGTAGCCTCCGGTCATCAGACAGCCGCCGATGACGGCCGCGATGATGTACAGGAACTCGTTGCCGACGCCCTCGCCCGACTGGACCACGTCGAACGAGAAGAGGATGTGCTGGCCGGAGATCCAGGCGCACAGGGCCACGCCCATGTAGAGCCCGATACGGGTCTTCACGACCGGGACGCCGACCGCGCGGGCCGCGTCCGCCCCGCCGCCCACGGCGAAGATCCAGTTCCCGGCTCGGGTGCGCAGCAGGATCCAGGTGGCCACGGCGACCAGGGCCAGCCACCACAGGATGGTCACCTTGAGGGTGACCGAGCCGATGGTCCACTGCGAGGCGAAGAGGGCGTGGGCGGAGGGGAAGCCCTCCATGTCGGCGATGGTCTTGGTGGAGACCGAGCCGCTGATCAGCTTGGTGAAGCCGAGGTTCAGGCCGGTCAGCATCAGGAAGGTGCCGAGCGTGATGATGAAGCTGGGCAGCTTGGTGCGGGTCAGCATGAAACCGTTGAAGAAGCCGACGGCCAGCGTGACCAGCAGCGACACCATGACGCCGACCCAGACGTTGGCGGTCATCTGGTAGCTGAACATCGAGCTCAGCAGCGCCGATGTGGTGACCATGACACCGGCGGAGAGGTCGAACTCGCCGCCGATCATCAGCATGGCCACGGGCACGGCCATGATCCCGATGGTGGAGGCCGAGTACAGGATCGTGCTCAGGCTGGAGGCCTGCAGGAAGCTGTCGGCGGCGAAGGAGAAGAAGACGAAGACGGCTGCGGCGCCGACGACCGCGCCGAGCTCGGGGCGGCCCAGCAGCCTGCGGACGAGCGAGGTCGGCGCGAGCCGTTCGTCCGCGGTGGCCGTGGCGCTCATCGCCTGCCCCGCTTGATGAAGTCCTCCAGCTCGGCGGCCTCGGCGCCGGTGACGATCTGCGGTCCGGTGAGGACCGGGCGACCGCCGCCCAGTACGTCCGCGTTGTAGCGGTAGAGCCAGAGCAGGTCGACGGCCTCGTAGCCCTGGAGGTAGGGCTGCTGGTCGACGGCGAAGCCGAGGGCGCCGGACTTCAGGTCGCGGGCGACGGACTCGTTGAGGTCGAAGGTGTCCACCTCGGCCTTGCTGCCGGCCGCTTCCTTCGCCTTGACCGCCGTGGGGGCGAAGGGCGCGCCGAGGGTCAGGATCGCGTCGATGGAGGGGTCGGCCTGGAGCTTGGCCTGGAGGGCGGCCTGCACGGAGGGCATGTTGGTGCCCTCGACGTACAGGTTCTCCATCACTCCGCCGAAGGTCTTCTTGGCCCCGGCGCAGCGCTGCTCGTGGCCCACGTTGCCCTGCTCGTGCAGGACGCAGACCGCCTTCTTGCGGCCCCGCTCGGACAGCTCGGTGCCGACCGCCTCGCCCGCGATCTGCTCGTCCTGGCCGATGTGGGTCAGGGCGCCGTACGCGGCGGACTGTTCGGATCCGGAGTTGACGGTGATCACCGGGATGCCGGCCTTGACGGCCTTGGCGATGACGTCCTTGAGGGCCTCGGGCTTGGCGAGGCTGACGATGATCCCGTCGACCTTCTGGTCGATCGCGTTCTGCACGAACTGTGCCTGCTGCTGGGCCTGGTCGTCGTGGGCGTAGACGAAGTTGATGTTGTCCTTCGCCGCGGCCTCCTTGGCGCCCTTCTGGACGATGTCCCAGAAGGTGTCGCCGTCGCCCGCGTGGGTGACCATCGCGAAGGTCCAGCGCGGGGTGGACACGGCGGGCCGGCCCTGCGCCTCGGCCTTCGCCCGCTCCTCGGCCCGCTTGCCGCCCGTACTGCTGCAGCCCGCGAGCGAGGCTCCCAGTACCGCCGCGAGCACGGCGCCGACGACGCGTACCCCTGTCCCAACCCTAGCCACGTCGCCGCGCCCTTCCCTCGTCCGTCTCGTCCGTCATCAATCGGTCATTCCGGTTCCAGCCGCTCAGTATCCGCCACAGTGGACCATGCGGGCCCATCGGGGCATGCCCGGGCAGATTGACAGGTCCTCCGTACGGGGTCAGGTTGAGTGCATGCGCATCGGGCTCATCGGAACGGGCCGGATCGGCTCCTTCCACGCGGCGGCACTGGCCCGCCACCCGGAGGCGGGCTCGCTCCTGCTCGCGGACGCCGATCCCGCGCGGGCGGCGCGCCTCGCCGACCGGCTCGGGGCCACCGCCGCGCCCTCCGTGGAGCAGGTCTTCACCTGGGGCGTGGACGCGGTGGTGGTGGCCTCGGCGACCGACGCGCACGCGGACCTGGTCGTACGGGCGGTGCGCGGCGGGCTGCCGGTGTTCTGCGAGAAGCCGCTGGCCCCGGACCTGGAGCGGACCCTGGCGGCGCTGCGCGAGGTGAGGGCCGCGGGCGGGGTGCTCCAGGTGGGCTTCATGCGCCGCTTCGACGCCGGCTACCGCACGGCGCGTGAGCTGGTGCGTTCGGGCGCGCTGGGCCGGCTCCACACCGTACGGACGATGACGGCCGATCCGGCTCCGCCGACCGCCGAGTACCTGGCGACCTCGGGCGGGCTGTACCGGGACTGCCTCGTGCACGACTTCGACATGGTGCGCTGGGTGACCGGGCACGAGGTGGTCGAGGTGTACGCGGCCGGGTCGGACGCGGGGCCGCCGCGGTTCCGGGAGACCGGCGACATCGACACGGCGGCGGCCGTCCTCACCCTGGACGACGGGACGCTCGTCACCTCGACCGGGGCCCGGTGCAACGGTGCCGGGTACGACGTACGGATGGAGCTGGCCGGGGAGCTGGACCAGGTCTCGGCCGGGCTGGACGACCGTACGCCGATCGCCTCGACGGAACCGCACGGTCCGCCCCCGGCGAGCAAGCCGTGGACGGGCTTCCTGGAGCGGTTCGCCCCCGCGTACGAGGCCGAGCTGGCGGCCTTCGTGCACCTGGTGCGGGGCGACGGCGCCAATCCGTGCGACGGCCCGGAGGCGCTCGCCGCGCTGCGGGTGGCGGAGGCGTGCGAGCTCTCGCGGCGGGAGCGGCGCCGGGTCCGGCTGGAGGAGCTCCCGGACCTGTGAGCGGGTGAGGGCGGGGATGGGCATCCGGTACGCCTACCAGCGCACGGGGAGCCGGGTCACGCCCCGCATCAGACTGCCCCGCTGCCAGAGCGGGGGTCCGCCGGCGGGGTCCTCCTCCAGCTCCGGGAAGCGCTCCAGCAGGCCCCGGAGCGCGATGCGGCCCTCCATCCGGGCCAGCGGGGCGCCGATGCAGAAGTGCAGGCCGTGCCCGAAGGCCAGGTGCCCCTGCGGGGCGCGCCGGATGTTGAAGGTGTCGGGGTCCGCGTACTTCGCCGGATCGCGGTCGGCGGAGGCCAGCGAGACGAGGACGGTGGCCCCGGCCGGGATGACGGCGGCGCCGAGGTCCACGTCCTCCCGGGCGTAGCGGTAGGTGGCGTTCTGGACGGGGCCCTCGTAGCGGAGCATCTCCTCGATGGCGTCGTCGAGGAGCCCGTCGCAGTCCGCGCGCAGGTCGGCCAGCTGGTCGGGGTGGGCGAGGAGGGCGCGCACGCCGTTGCCGATCAGGTTCACGGTGGTCTCGTGGCCCGCGACGAGCAGCAGGAAGGCCATCCCGATCACCTCGTCGGGGGACAGGGCGTCCCCGTCCTCCTCGCGGGTCCGGATCAGGGCGCTGAGCAGGTCCTCGCCGGGGTCCTTGGCCTTGGCCTCGACGAGCTCCGCGAGGTAGCCGCTCAGCTGCCTGTGCACACTGCCGTCGGGGCTGCCGGTGCTCGGCGCGACGATCTCGCGGGACCAGGCGCTGAAGCGGTAGCGGTCCAGGTCGGGGACGCCGAGCAGCTCGCAGATCACGGTCATCGGCAGCGGGAAGGCGAGGGCCTTGACCAGGTCGGCGCCGCGCTCCGGCCGGGCGGCCATCGCGTCGAGGAGTTCGTCGGTGATCTGCTGGACCCGGGGTCGCATGGCCTCGACCCGGCGGGCGGTGAACTCACGGGCGACCAGCCGGCGCAGCCGGGTGTGGCGGGGCGGGTCGGACTCCAGCATGTTCGCGTTGGTGGCCGCGGCCAAGGCGTCCGGGAAACGGCCGGAACTGCGCCAGTCCTTCACCAGGCCCGGGTGGTTCAGGGCCTGGCGGGCCTCTTCGTGGCCGACGACGATCCAGGTGGGCTCGTACTCGCCGGCCGGGGCTGCGATCCGGTGGACCGGTCCGGTCTCCCGTAATCGCGTGTAGAACGCGTGGGGGTCGGCGTTGAAGTCGGCGGCGTTCGCGCTGATGTCCACTACTGGCATTGGCCCACAGTACGGCGGCCGTTCGCCCCTTGATGCGGCGTTTTCCGGACACTCGCCCGGCGGGTGGCGGAGCCTCAGCCGGTGGCGGCGCGGCGGCCCCAGGCGGTGCCGGCGAGGACGAGGGCCGCGCCCGCGAAGCCGAGCGGGGCGAGGTGCTCGCCGCCGATGGCGATGCCGGCGGCGGCCGCCCAGAGGGGTTCGGTGCCGAGGAGCAGGCTGACGCGGGAGGGCGAGGTCCGGCGTACGGCCCACATCTGCACGAAGAAGGCGAAGAGGGTGCAGAAGACGGAGAGGAAGGCGAGCCCGGCCCACTCGGCCACCCCGAAGTCCAGGGCGACGGCCCAGGGGCTCTCCCCCGTCCCCGGCACGGCGGCCAGTACGGCGAACACGAGGACGGCGCCGCCGAGCTGCACGGTGGTCAGGGACAACGAGTCGGCGTCCTGGACGGCCTTGACGCGGGCCATGAGCAGGACGTGCAGGGTCCGGGCGAAGGCGGCGCCGAGGATCAGCAGGTCGCCGAGGCTGGGCGCGGTGAACCCGGCGCCCTGCGTCAGCAGGACGACCCCGGCGACGGAGACGCCGGCGGCCCCGAGGAACCCGACGGACGGCACCCGCCGCTTCACCGCGGCCTCGGCCAGCGGCGTGAAGATCATGGTCAGGCTGATGATGAGCCCGGCGTTGGTGGCGGAGGTGTGGACGACCCCGTAGGTCTCCAGGAGGAAGATCCCGCCGAGTACGAGGCCCAGTCCCCCGGCGCCGCGCAGCTGCGCGGGGCTCAGTGCCCGCAGCCTGGCCCACCCGGCGACGACCAGCACGGGCAGCACGAGCGCGAACCGCAGGACGAGCACGGCGATGACGGTGTGGGCGGTGGTGATGCCCTTGGCGGCCAGATAACTGCCGCCCCACACGACGGCGACGGCCAGGACGGGCAGATCCGCGAGCCAGGCTCTGCGGGGGGTTTCGAGGACGGGTGCGATCGCGGTCAAGGGAAGTCTCCAATGGTTCTGACGGGCTGGGAGACTTCGGCGGCTCCTGACGGGTGCGGGGTCACCGTACCGGAAGCGATCATGCCGGTCGACCGATTTCCGTCCCTGTCAGACCGGCCCCGTAACATCGCGAACATGGCTGACCTCTACGCCCTGGACCTGGCGTTCGACCTGGTCGAAGCGACCCCGGACGCCGTGCTCGCGGAGCTCCGGCACCGGATGGCGCCCGGCGGAATCCTCGCCTCCCGGGGCCCGGCCGCGCGGATCGGGGGCATGCTCGTGGGCGAGTTCGCCCCTGCCACCCGCCCGGGCTGGGCCCTGACGGCCCGCCAGGAGGTCCACGAGGAGGAGCTCCCCGACCTCGAAGACCTCCTCCTGCTCCTCGCCCCGTACATCCGCCGACCGGGCCCGGTCGGCCGGATCCGCCACTACGAGCACGAGTCCCCGGACCTGCTGGTCCTGCGCGAGGGGCGCGTCGTACAGGTCGCGTTGGATCCCCGCTAGCGGGGACCTGCGGGGCGGGCCGGTGCCCGCCGGTCCTGCCCGGCCGACGTCCTCAGTCCATGAACGTGCCGAAGGTGGCCCGCCCGTTCGTCCGGTAGGTGTGGACGGCGATCCCACTGGAGGTGGTCCGGGAGCCCGTCAGCTCGAAGGCGGTCGCCAGCCCGCCCGTCGGGAACAGCCTCCGCCCGCCTCCCAGAAACACCGGGAAGACCAGCAGGTTCAGCTCGTCCACCAGATCCCGGGCCAGCAGCCACTGCGCGAGCTGCCCGCTCCCGTGCACCTGCAGCTCCCCCTCCAGCGCGTCCTTGACGCGGACGATCTCGCTCTGCAGCTGCTCCCCGTCGATCACGGTGGCCGGGCCCCAGGCCGGCTCCTTGAGGGTGGTCGAGGCCACGTACTTCGGCAGCCGGTTCAGCTTCGCCGGCACGGGGTCGGCCGGGTCGTCGTGGTCCGGCCAGTAGCTCGCGAAGATCTCGTAGGTCCGCCGCCCGAGCAGGAACGCCCCGGCCCGTTCGAAGACCTCGGTGACGAACTCCCCCATCCCCTCGTCGGCGTACGGCACGACCCAGCCGCCGTACTCGAACCCGCCGCTGCGGTCCTCCTCGGGCCCTCCGGGGGCCTGCATGACTCCGTCGAGGCTCAGGAAGGTGGTGAGGGTCAGCTTGCCCATGGCTCTGCGCTCCTTGCTCGGTCGCCGGGCACCTGCACCGGCCTATACCGATTCAGACTCCCGCTCCGCCGGTTTCTCATCGGGCCGCCACGCGGGGAGGGCACTCGCACGCCTTGATCCTTCGGACTGCCGGCCCGTTCAATCGCCGGATGACCGAAACCCACGTCGGCCTCGGAACCGTCACCGCCCCGTCCGGGGCCCTCGTGCTGGGGATGGGGGGCAGCGGCCTGATGGTCTCCGTCGAAGCCCACACCGACTTCCACCGCTTCCACCGGGCGGGCTGGGGGCACCCCCTGCTCGCGGGCCGCATCGACGTCGGCGGATGCCCCGTGCTCGGCCTCGGCTGGGATCCCGGGGACCACTCGATGCGCCACCGCGGCGAACGCCCCTACGGCCAGGTGTACCCGGCCACGCTCGAAGCCCGCGCGGGCGAAACGGTCCTGCGCTGGACCATCCCGCCGTACGCCGACGACCCGGACGACACCGCCTGAACGACGCCCGAACGACACCGCGCGCAGGCCTCCGGCCCTCAGCCCAGGATCGGGAACGATGCCTGGAACGCGAGGCGCCGGTCGGCCTGGTCACCGATGCTGGCGAGGAGTTCGTCGAGCGCGAGGAACTCCTCCCAGGCCGCCCGGCCGCTCGCCTCCGCCAGGCGGGCCACGACGAGGTCCTCCAGCTCGGGGACGCGCTTGTCCTTCCAGATCTTGTCGGCCAGGCTCACGAGCAGGTCCTCCAGACCGACTCCGGGATCCGACCATGACGCGTGGTTGGCGGCGAAGCGGGCCCGTTCCGGGCTGAAGCCGTGGCCGAGCAACAGGTCCCGCCCGGCCTCCTCGTGCGCCGACCCGGGTCCGGAGAGCTCGGACACGTGGACGGTCTTCCCCACGTCGTGCGTCGCCGCCCCGAACAGCACCGCTTCGCGGTCGAAGGCGGCAGCGGGGTGGCAGCGTTCCACCCAGTCGACCAGCTGGTGCGCGACATCGTGGACCGCTCGCAGGTGCGCGGCGAGCCGCGGCGGTGCCCCCAGGACCTCCAGGAGCTCTGCCACCTCGTCCGGCAGCGGGAGCAGGGAGGGTTCGGCACTGCCGCTCAGGGCTCTGGACAGGAGGGCGGTTGGCGTCATCGCGTCAGCGTACTGACGGCGGGACTGAGCCGGTTCACCCGGTTCACGGGTGGAGGAGCCGGTCACCGAGAGGGGTGCGGCGGTAGAGGACGTGACGGCCGTCGCGGGCGCGGGTGACCAGGCCCGTGGTGTGGAGGACCGCCAAGTGCTGGGAGACGGCGCTGGGGGTGACCTGAAGCCGGCGGGCGATCTCGACGGTGGGGAGCGGGGCCTCCAGGAGCGCGAGGAGGGTGGCCTTGGGGGCGCCCAGGAGTTTGGTGAGCCCGGTGGCGTCGGGAGGGCGCGGGGTGGACCACAGGGTGGCCACGCCCCTGCTGGGGTAGGCCAGGGCCGGGGGTTGGTCGGCGGTCACGGGCGGGGCGGGCTTGTGGGCGAAGACGGAGGGGACCAGGAGCAGTCCGCGGCCGGCCGCCGGGATGTGGAAGTCGCCGAAGACGTTGTCGATGCGCAGGATCCCGCCTTCCCAGCGCAGGTTGGGATGCATGTCGGCGAACAGCCGCCGTGCGCCGCCGACGGCCAGCTGCCGGGCCCGGTAGGTCATGTCGGCTTCGAGGACGAGCCGCATCGCCGGCCAGGACGGCTGGATCGCGAGCGTCCAGTAGTGGTGCAGCAACTCGCAGATGGTGTCGCGCAGGGCGATGACGGCGCCCTCGTCCGCGATCGCCGCGAGCAGGGGCGCGGGAAGGGGGTCGGGGTCGTGCGCGTCGATGAGGTCCCGGCGGACGATGGCTGCCGGGGTGCGGCGTACGACGGCCAGTTCCTCGACGAAGGTGGCGGAGAACCGCTCGGGGCGGGGGGTCAGGAAGTCCGGCAGCGTGCGGTGTTGCGCGACGAGCGCGGTGAGGAGCGCCGTGTCGAGCGTGCCGCCGATGCGTTGTACGACCGACCGGCGCCAGGGGGTGTGGAGCACGGACAGCCCCGGCTCGCGCAGGACGCGCAGGCTCAGCACGGTGTCCTGGAGCGGGGACAGCGCGAAGCGGGTGTCGGCGAGGTCGTCGGCGTCGAGCCCGAAGCTGATCATTAAGCCCGAGGCTACATCCATTGGCGGGCGCTGCCGGGTGGGCTGAACTTCCGGGCATGACAGACCGAACAGTCGCAGCGGCCACCCGCACCCCGCGCCGCCACCATCGCCATGGCGGCGACCAGCGGACCCCGGCGGGTCAGGCGGGGCAGACGGCCCCGGCGGCACGGGCGACCTCTGAGGCGCAGGCAGCCCCGGCGGCACGGGCAGAGCAGGCGACGCAGACAGCCCCCGCGACCCCGGCAACACGGGCAACGCAGGCAGCCCCCGGAGCCCCGGCAGCACAGGCGACACGGGCGACACGGGCAACGCAGGCAGCCCCCGGAGCCCCGGCAGCACAGGCGACACGGGCGACACGGGCGACACGGGCGACAGCAGCACAGGCGGCCCTGGAGGTGCGGCCGGCACAGGCGGCCCCGGAAGCACGGGCGTCCCTAGCGGCGCAGGCTGCACAGGCGGCCCCGGAAGCACGGGCAGCCGTAGCAGCCCCGGCAGCTCAGGCAGCACCGCAAGCACCGGAAGCACCGGCGACAGCAGCACAGGCGGCCCTGGAGGTGCGGCCGGCGCAGACGGCCCCAGAAGCACAGGCAG
Source organism: Streptomyces sp. NBC_01351 (assembly GCF_036237315.1). GTDB lineage: Bacteria > Actinomycetota > Actinomycetes > Streptomycetales > Streptomycetaceae > Streptomyces. The sequence goes on from NZ_CP108356.1 coordinate 1,601,405, forward strand.
CCCTCGCAGCTCCGGCAGCCCTGGAAGCACAGACGGCACATACGCCCCCGGCGGCCGTGGCGACACTCGCAGCCCCGGCGGCCCCCACCGGCCCGGCAGCCCCCGCGGCACCCCCGGTTGCGGCAACGCTCGCGGCTCAGGCGGCTCCGGCAGACGCGGCGGCAGCCGCCGACCCCGCACGCACGCCCGGCCCCGCCGCACCCCCGGCACCCGCCGCACCCACGGCCCCCGCCGCGTCGGCCGCGTCGGCCGGGCTCGATCGGCGGATGATCGCGCTCCTCGCGCTGACCTGCGCGATCGCCGTCGGCAACATCTACTTCCCGCAGGCCGTCAGCCCGCTGGTCGCCGCCGGGCTGGGGACCTCGCCCGACAAGGCCGCCCTGGTGGTCACCGCCACGCAGATCGGCTACACCGCCGGCATCTTCCTGCTGGTCCCGCTCGGCGACCGGTTCCCCTACCGCCGGCTCCTCGTCACCCTGCTCGCGGCGAGCGGCGCGGCGCTGCTCGCCGCCTCCCTGGCCCGCAGCCTGTCCCAACTCGTCGTCGCCAGCGCCCTCGTCGGCGTGACCACCACCTCCGCCCAGCTGATCGGCCCGATGACGGTGGGCCTGGTCGCCGAGGGGCGGCGCGGTGTGGTGATGGGCACCCTGCTCAGCGGCTCCATCGGCGGCATGCTGCTGGCCCGCACCTTCAGCGGTGCGGTCGGCGAGCGGTTCGGGTGGCGGGCGCCCTACCTGGTGGCCGGGGTCGTGGTGCTGGGCCTCGCGGTGGTGCTGGCCCGCGCCCTGCCGACCTTGACCGCCATCGGACCCGGGTCCGGGTCCGGGTCCGGGTCCGGCCCCCGGGTGCCCCTCCGCACCCTGCCCATCCGGCCGCTGCGCCTGCTCCGCGCCGAGCCCGAGCTGCGGCGCTCCGCCTGCTATCAGGCGGCCCTCTTCGGCGGGTTCTCCGCCGTCTGGACCTGCCTGGCACTGCTCCTCACCGGTCCGCTCTACGGTTTCGGCCCGCAGGCCCTCGGGCTGGTGGCGCTCACCGGGGTGATCACCATGGCGTGCACCCCGTTGGCCGGCCGGATCGTGGACCGCCTCGGCCCCGACCCGGTCAACCTGGCCTGCTTCCTCGCCACGCTCGCGGCCGCCGCCGTCCTCGCCGTCGGCGCCCGCGGCGGCACCGCGGGGCTCGTCGCGCTCGTCCTCGGCACGCTGCTGCTCGACACCGCCATGCAGTGCGGCATGATCGCCAACCAGGCCCGCTTCTACGCCCTGCGCGGCGACTCCCGCAGCGCGCTCAACACCGCCTACATGACCTGCGCCTACCTGGGCGGCAGCGCCGGGTCCTGGCTCGGTCTGCAGGTCCACCGGCACGGCGGCTGGCTCGGCGTCTGCCTGATGCTGGCGCTGTTGACGGCTCCCGCCATGGACTCCGCCCGCCGGGTGCGCGCCGCGAAACGCCAGGTCGGATTCCCGCCAGCCCTCCGGACCTCCGAGCGATTTCATTGAAACCGCAACCAATTGCGTTGAGTGAGGGAGGAAAAGGGCATGGACGAGAACACGGTGGCCCTGGTGACCGGCGGAAGCCGCGGAATCGGGGCGGCGATCGCGCTACGGCTCGCCGAGGACGGGTTCGACGTGGCGATCACCTATGTCAACGGCGAAGACGCGGCGGCCGCCGTCGTCGGGAAGGTCGAGGCGCTCGGCCGGCACGCCATCGCCGTACGGGCCGATGCCGCGGATCCGGCGGCCGCCGCCCTGGCGGTGGAGCGGACCCTGCAGCGGTTCGGGCGGCTCGACGCACTCGTGAACAACGCCGGCGTGGGGGTGATCGGGCCGCTCGATGGACTGGAACTCGCCGACGTGGACCGGGTATTGGCGGTCAACGTGCGCGCGAGCTTCCTGGCGGCGCAGGCCGCGGCCGGGCGGATGGGCCCCGGCGGGCGGATCGTCAACATCGGGAGCTGCATGGCCCAGCGGGTCCCCGGCCCGGGCGGAACCCTGTACGCGATGAGCAAGTCGGCGATGATCGGCCTGACCAAGGCACTGGCCCGGGAGCTGGGCGGGCGCGGGATCACCGCGAACGTCGTGCACCCCGGGCCGGTGGACACCGACATGAACCCGGCGGACGGCCCCTACGCCGGGCCGCAGGCGGAGATGACCGCCCTCGGGCGGTTCGCCGCCGCGCCGGAGGTGGCGGCCGTGGTGTCGTTCCTGGCCGGACCGGAGGCCGCGTACGTCACGGGCGCCGAGTTCGCCGTGGACGGCGGCCACGCCGCATAGGCCTCCGCCGCGCGGCCTCCGCCGCGCAAGACCGTCAGGGCAGCCACCGGCCCGCCTTCATCAGGTCGCGGCCCGCGATCTCGTTCACCTCGCGCCAGGCCTGGATCCACACCGGCGCGATCCGGAAGTAGGGGTACGGGACGGCGAAGCCGCCGGGGTCGAAGCCGGTGTGTGCCGCGAAGGCTTCCTGTTCGCCGGGGGCGAGGTCCGTCACCGACAGCGAGGTCGCGGTGCCCTCGACGAGGACCACGTCGCGGGTGGCGCCGAAGGCGAGGCGGACCCGGCCGTTCGCGGCCAGATTGCGGCCGGTGGGCGCGGTCCGGCTGGTCGACAGCAGGAAGGTCTCGCCGTTCCAGAGGAAGGAGAGCGGGACGAGGCAGGGGACCCCGTCGGCGTCCGCCGTGGAGACCCACACGTCGTTGTCGGCCTCGAACCGGGCCAGGGTGTCCTTGCGGCGGGTCTCGAGGTCGCGCGGCGCCTCGGGGGTCTCGGGGGTCTCGGTCATGTGCGTGCTCTCCCGTTTTCCGGTGCGGGCCCGGAGTTCGGGCCGCAGGGGTTCCGGAGCCCACCCTGCCTCACCGCGACGGGAGTTGTACGGAAATACGCCGGAGGGGCGCACCGCCGAGCGGTGCGCCCCTCCGGGTCGTGCACGCCCCGGGGGTGTCGGCCCCCGGGGCTGGATCAGGGTGGCGTCAGCCGCCCAGCTCCTGGTGGCGGGCGGCGTGCGCGGCCGTGCCGTTCTCCGTCAGCGAGCCGTACAGGCGCAGGCGGGAGAAGCCGCCGTCCGGGAAGATGTCGATCCGGACGTGCGTGCCGACCGCCGGGGCGTCCAGCACGAAGCGGTGGTTGGTGTCGGGCTGCAGGCGGGTGCGCGGCAGGAACTCGGTCCACTCGCCCTCCTCGCCCGTCTTCACGGAGAGGGAGGCCCAGCCCGCGGAGTTGCCCTTGAGGTACGCGGTGTCGATCTCGACGGCGCGGATCTCGGACTCGGCGACGAGCTGGTAGCGGATCCAGTCGTTGCCGTTGTCACGGCGACGGGCGGTCTCCCAGCCGTCGTCCATCTTGCGGGAGCGGCCCGGGTTGATGGTGTTGGTCGGCGGGGAGTAGAAGCGGTTGGACGCGTCCTGGACCGAGCCGCCGTTCTCCAGCGCGGCGACGTCGAAGGTGCCCAGCGTGGCGAGCCACTTCGGGTCCTGGAAGACCTCGCCGTACACGCGCAGGCGGGCGATGCCGCCGTCCGGGTGCTGGTTGACGCGCAGGTGCGTGAAGCGCTGCTCGACGTTCACCTCGAAGCCGTTGGCCGCGTGGCCGCCGACCGGGGTGCGCTCGACGAGGGTCGTCCACTTGACGTCCTCGCCGAGGAGCTCCTCCGGCGTCGGCGCGAGGGCGCCCTGCCAGTTGGTGCCCTCGATGGAGACGGCCTGCGGCATGTTGCCGCGGAAGTGGGCGGTGTCGACGACGATGCCGCGGACCACACCGGGGGCGCCCAGGCGGACGAGCGCCCAGTCGTGGTCCTCGGTGGTCGGCCACGGCTGGGTGGCGGAGACGCCGCGGCGGCGGCGGGTCTCCCAGCCGTCCATGATCTTGCCCTTGTGCCCGAAGTGCTCCGGGTCGAAGTGGCCGGCCTCGGCGATGAGCAGGTTCTCGCGCTGGGCGAAGAACTCGTCGTTGGCAGCGATGACACCGGCGCCCAGCTCACGGGCGGCGAGGTTCGCGTACTGGGTGAACGGGAAGTCCGCGGTGCGGTAGTCCGCGTACGGGTCGCCGCCTCCGTACGGGTTCGCGTTACCGGTGAAGGAGGGAATTGCCACTGTCAGTTCTGCCTTTCGAGGAGGAGGCCCGTGGGCTCGGTCGGGGTGCCGTGGTCGGCGATCTGCGTGCCGCGCAGCCAGGTGGACTTGACGACGCCGTGCAGGGTCTTGCCCGCGTACGCCGTCACCTGGTTGCGGTGGTGGAGTTCGGCCGGATCCACAGTGAACGTTTCTTCAGGGGCCAGGACGGCGAAGTCGGCGTCGCGGCCGACCTCGATCGCGCCCTTCTGCGCCAGACCGGCGAGGGCGGCCGGGGCGGCGGACATCCAGCGGACGACGTCCTCGATGCTGCGGCCGCGCCTGCGCGCCTCGGTCCAGATCGCCGGGAGGCCCAGCTGGAGGGAGGAGATGCCGCCCCACGCGGTGGCGAAGTCGCCGGTCTTCAGGTCCGCGGTGGAGGGCGAGTGGTCGGAGACGATGCAGTCGATGGTGCCGTCGGCGAGCGCGTCCCACAGGAGGTCCTGGTTGGCGGCCTCACGGATGGGCGGGCAGCACTTGAACTCGGTTGCGCCGTCCGGGACTTCCTCGGCCGTGAGGGTGAGGAAGTGCGGGCAGGACTCGACCGTGATCTTGACGCCCTCGGCCTTGGCGGCGGAGATCAGGGGCAGCGCGTCGGAGGACGACAGGTGCAGGACGTGCACGCGGGCGCCGATGCGCTTGGCCTGGTCGATCAGGTTCTGGATCGCGGTGTTCTCGGCGTCCTTGGGGCGGGAGGCCAGGAAGTCGGCGTACTTGGGGCCCGGGTTGTTCGGCGCGGACTCCAGGTGGTGCGGGTCCTCGGCGTGCACGATCATCAGGCCGCCGAAGCCGGTGATCTCCGCGAGGGAGGCGGCCAGCTGCTCCTGGTCGAGCTCGGGGAACTCGTCCACGCCGGAGGGCGACAGGAAGCACTTGAAGCCGAAGACGCCGGCGTCGTGCAGCGGGCGCAGGTCCTTGACGTTGTCCGGCAGGGCGCCGCCCCAGAAGCCGATGTCCACGTGCGCCTTGGTACGGGCGACCTCCTGCTTGACGCGCAGGTTGTCGGTCGTGGTGGTGGGCGGCAGGGAGTTCAGCGGCATGTCGAGGATCGTGGTGATGCCACCGGCCGCGGCGGCGCGGGTGGCCGTCCAGAAGCCTTCCCACTCGGTGCGGCCCGGGTCGTTCACGTGGACGTGGGTGTCGACCAGGCCGGGGAGCAGGACGTCGTCGCCGAAGTCCTCCAGCCGGGCTCCGGCCGGTACCTCGGCGTCGTGGGCCAGGACGGCCGTGATCTTCCCGCCGGCGACGGCCACCGAAGCGGCGCGCGTCCCCTCGGGGGTGATGACGCGCGTCGAGCGCAGTACCAGTTCCACAGCCACGTCGGCCACCGGAACCTCCCCATCTACTTCCACAGAGCGAAATTCAACGTTCTGTTGACGGAGTCTTCACGGCGATGGGTGACCAGTCAAGAGCGCCCGGACGGACCACTGACACACCGGCACCGCAATTGGATGTTTCCACAGGATGGAATTAAGATTTCGCTATACAGAATGTAGCTACCACCACCGGGGGCCGGACGGGTAACTTCGCGAGGACGTCCGCCCCCGGACATACCGCCTCTGACCGGCGGGGACGGCATCGCCCCTGCCTCTAGGGCCGACGCCGACCGACCGGTAGGCTGCTTCCTTGCCTGCCAGCACCGAAAGGACCGCGCCGTGCCGACGTCCAGCGCCAGCACCACCGACGCTTCCGCCAAGCCCACCGCCGCCAGCGGTGGCGTCCAGTCCCTTGAGCGCGCCTTCGATCTGCTCGAACGCATGGCCGACGCAGGGGGCGAAGTCGGCCTCAGCGAGCTCTCCGCCGCCAGCGGTCTGCCGCTGCCTACGATCCACCGTCTCATGCGCACCCTCGTGGCGTGCGGTTATGTCCGCCAGCAGCCCAACCGCCGTTACTCCCTCGGGCCGCGCCTGATCCGCCTCGGCGAGTCCGCGTCGCGTCTGCTGGGCACCTGGGCCCGCCCCTACCTGGCCCGCCTTGTCGAGGAGACCGGCGAGACGGCCAACATGGCCCTGCTCGACGGGGACGAGATCGTCTACGTCGCCCAGGTTCCGTCCAAGCACTCCATGCGCATGTTCACCGAGGTCGGCCGCCGGGTGCTGCCGCACTCCACCGGCGTGGGCAAGGCGCTCCTCGCCTACACCCCCGCCGACGAGGTCCGGGCCCTGCTCTCGCGCACCGGCATGCCGGCCGCGACCGAGAAGACCATCACCACGCCCGAGGGCTTCCTGGAGGCGCTGGAGCAGGTCCGCAAGGTGGGCTACGCGGTCGACGACAACGAGCAGGAGATAGGAGTCCGCTGCCTCGCGGTCTCCGTCCCGAACTCGCCGACCGCCGCGGCGATCTCCATCTCGGGCCCCGCGGGCCGCGTCACGGAGGCCGTGGCCGAGTCGTTCGTGCCGATCCTGCAGGGCGTGGCCGCCGAGCTCTCGGTGGCGCTGGCCAACCAGAACCCGGCGTAACGGTCGGTCCCGTACGTACGAAGGCCCCGGCGCACCCTCGCTTCGAGGGGGCGCCGGGGCCTTCGCGTACGCGCGCCGGCGCCCGGGCCCTCGCGTACCTGCGCTCAGAAGGCCCGCACCGGCTCCGCCTCCTGCGTCAGGCGGCCGTCCGTCATGGTCGCCGTGCGGTCCATCCGCTCCAGGTGGGCGTGGTCGTGCGTGACCAGCACGGTGGCCGTGGAGCGCTCCCGGGTCAGGGTGACCAGCAGGTCCAGGACGGCCGCTCCGCGCTCGTGGTCCAGGGCGCTGGTCGGTTCGTCGACCAGCAGCACGTCGGGCTCGTTCATCAGGGCGCGGGCGATGTTGATCCGCTGGCGCTGGCCGCCGGAGAGCTGGTGGGGGCGCTTGTCGGCCTTGTCGGCCAGGCCCACCGCCTCCAGCAGCTCCAGCGCCCGGCGGCGCAGTGCGCGGGAGGGGCGGCCGGAGAGGTGTGCCATGACCTGGAGCTGTTCGGCGGCGGTGAGCGAGGCCAGCAGGTTCGGCTGCTGGAAGACGATGCCGATCTTCTCCCGGCGCAGGGCCGCCTTCTCGGCGGCGCCGAGCCCGCTGACCTCCGTACCCGCGACGACGACCCGGCCGGAGTCCGGGGTGACGAGGGTGGCGGCGACGGCGAGCAGGCTGGACTTGCCGGAGCCGGAGGGTCCGATCACCGCGGTCAGGGTGCCCGCGGGCACCTCCAGGCCGACCGCGTCGAGGGCGATGAGCCTGCCGTCGCCGTCCGGGTAGGTGAGCGTGACGTCATGGACGAGCAGGGTCATCGGGCGCTCCCGAGGGCGGTCAGCGGGTCTACGGCGGTGATCCGCCGGATGGACAGGGCGGCGCCCAGCGCACCGAGCACGATCATGATCCCGGCGGGGACGAGCACGGTGGCGGCGTCGAGGACGAAGGGCACGTCCCCGCCGCTGATCAGCGCGCCGAAGCCGGCGGCGAGCGCGGTGCCCAGCCCGGTGCCGATGGCGAGCATGACCACGGCCTGCCCGAGGGCGTCCTTGAGCAGGTAGGGGGTGGAAGCACCCAGTGCCTTGAGGACCGCGATGTCCCCGCTGCGCTGGATCGTCCACACCGTGAAGAAGGCCCCTATGACGAGGGCGGAGATCGCGAAGAGGAAGCCGCGCATCAGCTGGAGCGAGCCGTTCTCGGACGTGTAGGAGCCGATGGCGCTCAGCGCCTCGTCCACGGTCTGGACCTTGGTGCCGGCCGCCTCGTCCGCGGCGGCGAGGTCCGCGTTCCCGTTCGCGTTCACGGCGACGACGGTGGCCAGGGTGTCGATGGAGGTGCCGGGGTTCCCGACGCGCTGCCAGTCGTTCAGGTCCATCCACACGACGGGCGTGTGGCTGTAGGCGGCGGTGCCGGAGACGGAGGCCACGGTCAGTTCGAGCGGGCCGATCTTGAGCTTGCCGCCCGCGGCGAGGCCGCCGAGCTCCTTGGCGGCCTTCTCGGTGAGGACCACCTGCCCCTGGGTGAGGCCGGCCCCGCGCGGCGCGAGCCTGCCCGCCGCCTCCACGCCGAAGACGGAGACGGCCGCGGTGCGCTCACCCGCGGTGGCGTTGGTCGTACGGATTCCGAGCGGGTCCGCGGAGCCCACCCCGGGGGCTTTGCGCCAGGTCTGCCAGCCGCTTTCGGGCACCTGGGAGTTGGTGAAGGACACCTTCTGGTCCCCGGACGGTGCGGCGAAGGCCAGGTGCGTGGCGGGCAGGCCGGTGATGGCCGAGATGTTCTCCCGGGCCAGGCCGGAGGTGAGCCCGGACAGCAGGCCGACCAGCAGCGTGATCAGCAAGACGACCGAGCCCATGAGGGCGAAGCGGCCCTTGGCGAACCGTAGATCTCTCCATGCGACGAACATGTCCCCCACCTTGGTGTTCCGCGTGGACACAAGGCATCGCGCCACGGTAGCGATCCTCGTGTCGAAGGACGGACCGAGACATCAATCCTTTGGTTGACCGGGCGCGCCCGGGCCCCACCTACGCTGGTCGGGACATGGCTGTTCTGAATCCCCCCGCGTCCCGCCCCCTCACCCCCGTCTCCCGAGTGCTGCGGCTGTGCCTGCACGCGCTGCTCCTCGGGCTGCTCGCGCTGGCCGCCGGGCGGGCCCTCGCCGACTCCGCGCCCCGGGCCGGCTGGGTGGTCGCCGCCTGCGCGCTGCTGGCCGCCGTGTACGCGGCCGGGGTACTCGCCCCCTCGGTGCACAGCTCGCCGCGCGCCGGGGCGCTGTGGCTGGCCGCGCTGGGCGCCGCGTGGGTGGCGCTGCTCGTGGTCTCCCCCGACGGGCTGTGGATCGCGTTCCCGCTGTACTTCCTGGAGCTGCACCTGCTGCGGCTGCGCTGGGGTGTCGCGGCCGTCGCGGTGACGGCCTGCGCGGCCATCGCCGGGTTCCTCGCACACAGCAGCGCGGTGACCCCCGGGGCCTTCCTGGGGCCACTGCTGGGCGGGGCCGTTGCGGTGGCGACCGTACTGGGCTACCAGGCGCTGTACCGGGAGAGCGAGCGGCGCCGCGAGCTGATCGAGGAGCTCATCTCGACCCGGGCCGAGCTGGCGGCGGCCGAGCGGAGCGCGGGGATCCTGGCCGAGCGGGAGCGCCTGGCCCGGGAGATCCACGACACCCTCGCCCAGGGCCTGTCCTCCATCCAGCTGCTGCTGCGGGCCGCGGAGCGGGCGCTCTCCGAGGGTCCGGCGGGGAGTGCGCGCCCTGCTCCGGCGGGCCACGCCGAGGCTTCCGGAGGGCGATCGGCGGCGCTGGCCCACATCGCCCGGGCTCGGGAGGCAGCGCAGGAGAACCTCGCCGAGGCGCGTCGCTTCGTACGGGCCCTCACCCCGCCGGACCTGGAGCACGGGTCGCTCGCCGCCGCGCTGGAACGGCTGTGCGCGGGGGTGCCGGGGCCGCGGGTGCGGTTCTCGCTGAGCGGCAGCCCGCGCGAGCTGCCGACCCCGTACGAGGTGGCCCTGCTGCGGATCGCACAGTCGGCGCTGGCCAATGTGGTGCGCCACGCGCGGGCCGGCCGCGCCGAGATCACGCTGACCTTCATGGACGCCTCCGTCACCCTGGACATCGTCGACGACGGGCAGGGCTTCGACCTTTCCTCGGCCGCGGCCGGATCCGCTTCCGGCGACGGCGGCTTCGGGCTGCCCGCGATGCGCTCGCGCGCCGAGACCCTGGGCGGGCTGTTCACCGTCGAGTCCGATCCGGGCCAGGGCACCGCCGTGGCCGTCACCCTGCCCCTGCCCCTGTCCCTGGAGGCGTCCTGATGACGATCCGGCTGCTGCTCGCCGACGACCACCCGGTGGTCCGGGCCGGGCTGCGCGCGGTCCTGGACACCGAACCGGACTTCGAGGTGGTCGCCGAGGCAGCGACGGCCGAGCGGGCGGTGGAACTGGCCGTGGAGCTGGCGGCCGCCGAGGGGGTCGACGTGGTCCTGATGGACCTCCAGTTCGGGCCCGGCATGCACGGCTCGGAGGCGACGGCCCTGATCACGGCCCGCCCGGGCGCCCCGCGGGTGCTGGTGCTGACCACCTACGACACGGACGCGGACATCCTGGCGGCGGTGGAGGCGGGCGCCTCGGGCTACCTGCTCAAGGACGCCCCGCCGGAGGAGCTGGCGGCCGCCGTCCGCACGGCCGCGGCCGGCCAGTCGGCGCTGGCCCCGGCGGTGGCGCTGCGGCTGATGGACCGGATGCGGACGCCGGCGGAGGCGCTGACGAAGCGGGAGCTGGAGGTGCTGCAGCTGGTCGCGGACGGGCTGTCGAACCAGCAGATCTCGAAGAAGCTGTTCCTGAGCCAGGCCACGGTCAAGTCCCACCTGGTGCACATCTACGCCAAGCTCGGCGTCGACTCCCGCACCTCGGCGGTGGCGGCGGCCGCCACCCGTCGCCTGATCCGCACGCCGTAAGTGGGGCTGGCCCCCGTAAGGGGACACCTGTAGGCAGGCGGGCGGGTCGGGGTGCCCGAACAAGAGCATGAGGGCATCGACTTCCCGACCCGAGAGCGAGCCTCCGATGCACACCGACGTCTTAGCCCGTCCGGCCACGCCGCCCGCCGAGATCCGCACCGCCTACACGCTCTGGCTGACGGCGGTGGCCGCCGGGGCCTTCGAGACGGTGCTCGCGATCGGCCGGATGGTGGCCGACGGAACGGCCTCCGCCGGGGAGATCGGCATCGGCCTGGCCGTCCGGCTCACCGTCTTCACCGTCGCCGTGCTGGTCGCACGGCGGATGCGGGGCGGCGCCCGCTGGGCCCGGATCACCCTCGCGATCGGCCTCGGGGTGCTCGGTACGGCCTCCATGGTGCTGCAGCCGCTCGGTTACCTCGCCGACGGCGGTTCGCTCGCCACCGCGCTCTCTCGGGCGGACGCCCTCGACTGGGTGTTCGGCGCGAGCCGGGTCGTGCACGTGGGAGCGGTGCTCGCGGCCGTGGCCCTGATGTTCCGCCCGCCGGCGAACACGTACTTCCGCAGGGCCTGAAGCCCCCCAGCCCAGGCCGGTCCCCCGCCGGCCCGGACGGGGCCGGGTGTGCGTCGGGGCGTCCCCGCAGGGCGTCGAACACAACCATGGCTCGGCCCACCGACCCCCCGACACGTTCGACGCCCGAGGAGACGCCCCGGCGCGCGCCCGGACCCGGCCGGGCCGGCAACCCCCGACCCCGCCCCCGGCGGGCCCGCCCCCCTCCGACCGGGACGACCTAGGCGACCCAGTGCGGCCGGTCCACCGCCGGCGGCAGCGGGACCCCGTCGTGGAAGGCGCTCGCGAGGCGGCGTACGCCCTCGTCCAGCCGGTCTGCGGGGAGGGTGTACGGGATCCGGAGCCGGTGTTCGAAGGTCCCCGGGTCCACGCCGAAGCGGGCGCCGCGGCCGATGTGGACTCCGGCCGCCGCGGCCCGTTCGGCCAGGGCCGAGCTGACCGGCTCCCCGAGGTCCACCCAGAGCGAGAGCCCACCCGGCGGGACCTGCCAGGACCACTCGGGGGTGTGCCGCTGGAGCGACCGTACGAGGGCCTCGCGCTGGATCCGCAGCTGTGCGAGCCGCGCGGGCAGGGACCGGTCGAGGTCGTCCAGCAGCGGGAGGGCGACCAGCTGGTCGAGGACGGAGCCGGTCATGTCGGCCGAGACCCGTACAGCCGTCAGCTCGGTGATCATCTTCGCGGTGGCCCGGATCCAGCCGACCCGCAGGCCGCCCCAGTGGGTCTTGCTCAGCGAGCCGATGGTGATCACGTGGTCGGCGCCGCCGCGCGGGGCGAGGGAGGCGAGCGGCGCGGGCGCGGGGACGTCCAGGGCGATGTCGGCGATGGTCTCGTCGACCACCAGCCAGGTCCCGGTGGCCCGCGTCGCCGCGAGCAGCCGCAGCCGCTGGTCCGGCGGCATGAGGTTGCCCGTGGGGTTCTGGAAGTCGGGGATCACGTACGCCAGCCGCGGCACGGTCTGGCGCAGCGTGGACTCGGCTATCTCCATGTCCCAGCCGGCGTCGGAGACGGCCAGGGAGCCGGTGCGCAGCCGGGCGTGGCGCAGGGCGTCGAGGGCGTTGGCGTAGGTCGGGTTCTCGGTGACGACCCGGTCCCCGGCCCGGCAGAGCAGGCTGACGACCAGGGCGAGGGCCTGCTGGGCCCCGGAGGTGACCAGGATCTGCTCGGGGCGCGTGGGCAGCCCGCGCCGGGTGAACCGGTCGGCGACGGCGGTGCGCAGGTCGGGCAGGCCGTACGGGTGGTAGCCGGGGGTGCGGGCGAGCCGGGGCAGCCTCGGCGCGGCCCAGGCGAGGGCCTCGGCGAGGCTGCCCTCGGGGGCGCCCATGGCGGCGATGGCGAGGTCGACGCCGGGATCCCCGTCCGCGCTGTAGCCGCCCGCCCCGAGGAGGGCGTGGGCGCCGACGGGGCGGTGGCCTTCGGGAAGCTCGGTCCAGGTGCCGGAGCCCCGCCTGCTGCGCACGTAGCCGCTCTCGCGCAGCAGGTCGTAGGCGCCGGTGACGGTGGCCCGGCTGGCGCCGACGGCCTCGGCGAGCTCGCGCTCGGCGGGCAGCCTTACGTGCAGGGCGACGCGGCCGTCGAGGATCAGGGTGCGCACGGCGTCGGCGAGGGTCCGGTAGCCGGGGCGGGCCAGGACCTCCGCGGGGAGCAGGGCCGCGAGCTGGCGGCTGCCGATCGTCCTGTCCGCCGTATGGACCACTCGCCCGTTTGCCATGCCAACCTCCCCTGATTGGCTCTGCCGGCCAGGCCAATCGAGGACCAGACTCGCCGTATTGGCCCCCGATTGGCAAGGAGACGCCGAGATGTTGACCGATCGTGACGAACGCGCCCTGCTGGCTTCCGCCGAGAACCGGATCTCCCGGCCGCTGCGCATCGGGGCCGCGCTGGCTTCCGTGCGCGGGGTCCTGACGCGGCGCCCGCGGGTCTCCGTACAGGGGCGAGAATCGGTGACATGCCGGCCAACACCCACTCTCCCGCCCACGCTCACTCCCCCTCCTCCACCCCTCCAGCAGCCGACTCCCCGGTGATCGCGGGCCTGCTCCTGGCGGCCGGGGGCGGCCGTCGCCTCGGCGGTCGTCCCAAGGCCCTGCTCCCGTACCACGGCCGCCCGCTGGTCGAGAACGCCGTACGGGTGCTGCGGGAGGCGGGCTGCGGCCCGCTGCACGTGGTCCTCGGCGCCTCCGCGGCCGAGGTCCGCGAGCGGGCCGAACTGGCCGGCTGCGTGGTCGTGGACAACCCGGACTGGGCGGAGGGCATGGGCTCCTCCCTCCGGGTCGGTCTCGCCTCCCTCGCCGGTACGGGCGCCGGCGCGGCGCTCGTCTCGCTGGTGGACCAGCCCGGGATCGGTCCGGAGGCCGTGGCCCGGGTCCGGGAGGCCTACCGCTCGCCCACGAGCCTGGTGGCGGCCGCGTACGACGGGGAGCGCGGTCATCCCGTGCTGTTCGGGGTGGACCGCTGGGCGGACATCGCGGCGACGGCGACGGGCGACAACGGCGCGCGGGTGCACTTGGCGCAACATGTCGGAGAGCTCACTCTGGTGGAGTGCGCGGACATCGCGGAGGCCTTCGACATCGACACCCCTCCCGACCTGGCACGTCTGGCCTGAGCACGGTGTGACGGCGATGGCACTGAGGGCCACGGACGAGTGGAATCTGTCGACCAAGAGAATCTCGATATCAACAAACCATTGAACTTCCACCATGAGGAAATTACTATCCACTGGTCAGAAGCGCCCTGAACCCACAGACGGCGCCCGCGACCGTATCCGGAACTCTCCACACCCGACGGCACTGCGTGCCGTCCAGCGCGAGCATTCCCCCGCGGCCGCCAGGCACCGCCGCTGAAGGAGTGACAGATATGTCCGCACCAGCGCCGTCCCCGCTGGCCATCGTCGACGCCGAGCCCCTGCCCCGGCAGGACGAGGTCCTCACCGAAGCGGCTCTCGCCTTCGTGGCGGAGCTCCACCGGCGGTTCGCCCCGCGTCGCGCCGAGCTCCTCGCCCGCCGCGGCGAGCGCCGCGCCGAGATCGCCCGGACCTCCACCCTCGACTTCCTCCCGGACACCGCACAGGTCCGCGAGGGAGACTGGAAGGTCGCTCCGGCCCCGGCCGCGCTGAACGACCGCCGTGTGGAGATCACCGGTCCGACGGACCGCAAGATGACCATCAACGCCCTGAACTCGGGCGCCAAGGTCTGGCTCGCCGACTTCGAGGACGCCTCGGCTCCCACCTGGGAGAACGTCGTCCTCGGCCAGCTCAACCTGATCGACGCCTACGAGCGCCGCATCGACTTCACCGACGCCCGCACCGGCAAGGCGTACGCCCTCAAGCCCGCCGAGCAGCTGGCGACCGTGGTCATGCGCCCGCGCGGCTGGCACCTCCAGGAGCGCCACCTGCAGTTCGAGGGCGGCCCGGCCTCCGGCTCGCTCGTCGACTTCGGCCTGTACTTCTTCCACAACGCGCAGCGCCTGATCGACCTCGGCAAGGGCCCGTACTTCTACCTGCCGAAGACGGAGTCGCACCTGGAGGCCCGCCTCTGGAACGACATCTTCGTCTTCGCCCAGGACTACGTCGGCATCCCGCAGGGCACCGTCCGCGCGACCGTCCTCATCGAGACGATCACCGCCGCGTACGAGATGGACGAGATCCTCTACGAGCTGCGCGACCACGCGGCGGGCCTGAACGCCGGGCGCTGGGACTACCTGTTCTCCATCGTCAAGAACTTCCGTGACGGCGGCGAGAAGTTCGTCCTGCCGGACCGCAACGCGGTGACGATGACCGCCCCGTTCATGCGGGCGTACACCGAGCTGCTGGTCAAGACCTGCCACAAGCGCGGCGCGCACGCCATCGGCGGCATGGCGGCCTTCATCCCGTCCCGCAAGGACGCGGAGATCAACAAGGTCGCCTTCGAGAAGGTCAAGGCCGACAAGGACCGCGAGGCCGGCGACGGCTTCGACGGCTCCTGGGTCGCCCACCCGGACCTGGTCCCGATCGCCATGGCCTCCTTCGACGCGGTGCTCGGCGACAAGCCGAACCAGAAGGACCGCCTGCGCGAGGACGTCTCGGTGGCCCCGGGCGAGCTCATCGCGATCGACTCCCTGGACGCGAAGCCGACGTACGAGGGCCTGCGCAACGCGGTCCAGGTCGGCATCCGCTACATCGAGGCCTGGCTTCGGGGCCTCGGCGCCGTCGGCATCTTCGGTCTGATGGAGGACGCGGCCACGGCGGAGATCTCCCGCTCGCAGATCTGGCAGTGGATCAACGCCGGCGTCGTCTTCGAGAACGGCGAGACGGCCACGGCCGACCTGACCCGCAAGATCGCCGCCGAGGAACTGGCCGCCATCCGCGCCGAGGTCGGCGAGGAGGCCTTCACCTCCGGCAAGTGGCAGCAGGCCCACGACCTCCTGCTCCAGGTCTCCCTCGACGCGGACTACGCGGACTTCCTCACCCTTCCCGCGTACGACCAGCTCGTCGGCTGACGAGGTCTTCGGCTGACATCGCACAGCAGCCGAAACGCCCCCGGACTCCGTCCGGGGGACCCCGGCTCCGCCCCCGCTGCCCGACGGCACGGGGGCGGAGTCGTGTTCGCGCGTCCGCCGTTCAGCGCTTGCGCTTGGCCCGCAGCCTGGCGTTGGCGATCAGCGCCCGGGCGTGCTCCGGTGGCCGCTGGGTGGGGACCCAGCCCTTGTCCAGCGCCGCTTCCAGCGGTTCGAGCTGGGCCAGTGCCTCCGGCCCGCCCTCGGTCTCCAGCAGCACCGCGCCCAGCAGCAGCCTGCTCTCCAGGGTCTCCGGCGCGTCCGCGCCGAGCAGGTCCGTACGCCCCGTGATCACCGCGCGCAGCAGCGGGACAGCCTCCGCGCCGCGGCCGCAGGCGGACAGGCAGAGCGCGAGCTCGTAGGAGGCCCGGTGGTACTCCGGGGAGTAGTCCCCGTGGGTGTCCTCGCGCGCCTCGGCGATCCTGCGCAGCGGCACCAGGGCCTCGGTGAGCCGCCCCAGGTACCACAGCCGGCTGGCCCAGGCCCGCAGGGAGAGGATCGCCTCGTCGTTGTAGGGGCCGAGTACGGCGACCCGCTGCTCGGCGAGTTCCTCGCTCAGCGCCAGCGCCTCCGCGAGGTCCCCCAGGGTCCACAGACAGTCGGCCTCCACCCGGCGGGCCCGCAGGGTCGCGTCGGCCTGCGGGCCGTTCACCAGGGTCCGGCGGCGCACGACCTCGCGGCTGGCGGCGAGCCCCGCCTCGGGGCGGTTCGACAGCCAGTTGTTCTCGGCGTCCCGCAGCATCCGCTCGGTCTCCGTGTCATGGGCGCCGAGCCGCCGCCTCGCCACCACCGGACCGAAGGCCTCCAGCGGCGCCACGTCCATGACGACGGCGACGAGCTCGGCGGAGGCCGGCCGGTCCCCGGGCCGCTTCTCCAGCAGCGCGGACAGCAGCCGGTCCAGCACGGCCGGCAGGTCGGGGCGCAGCGCGGACAGCCGCTCGGGCCGGTCCTCCAGATGGGCCCGGCGGTACTCGTCCCTGGAGTCGTGGTCTCCGAAGGCGCGCAATCCGGTGAGCAGTTCGTACGCCAGGCAGCCGAAGGCGTAGAGGTCGCCCTGGTAGGTGACCGGGCCCCCGGTCCACTGTTCCGGGGGCATGTAGGGGGCGCTGCCGAGGATCTGCCCGGGGGCCGTGAGCTGCGTGACCGGTTCGGCACCGACGAGTTTGGCGATGCCGAAGTCGCAGACCTTGACGTGGCCACCGGCCGTGATCATGACGTTCGAGGGCTTGATGTCCCGGTGCACGATCTCGGCGGTGTGCACGTCGACGATGCCCTGGACGATCCCGCGCAGGACGGACACGGACCACTGCCGGGTGCGGTCGGCGACGAAGCGGGCCGACAGGTCCTGCTGGAGGCTGCTGCCCGAGACGTACTCCATCACCAGGTAGTCGGTGCCCCCGACGATGCCCCCGTCGGTGCCGGAGCCGAGCAGGCGCACGGTGTGGTCGCTGACGACGCGCTCGGCGGCGCGCGCCTCGCGCCGGAACCGGGCCCGCGCCTCGGGCGAGTCCGGAGAGTGCCCGAGCAGCGTCTTCACGGCGACCGTCGCACCGCTTTCGAGGTCGGCGGCCTGCCAGACCTCGCCCATGCCGCCGCGCCCGAGGAGGCGTACGAGCTGGTAGCGGCGGTCGAGCACCGTTCCCTCCCGGGCGCGCTCGGGCGGGGTCATACGCGACCGATCGCGGTGTGGACGAGGGGGCGGACGTGCGGGGTGCGGCCGACGACCTGGTAGGCGGGGGCGACGCAGAGGGTGAGCGGTTCCCGGTCGTCGGCCCTGGGCCAGAGCTCGTGCAGGGCGGCGTCCGGCCGGTCGCCGAGGCGCAGTTCGAAGTTCCAGCGGTGGACGCCGCCCAGTTCGGCGATCCGCGCGCGCAGTTCGGCGGTCTGCCGGTGCAGGTCCGTCACCGGGCCGAGTTTCCCGTCCACGCCCAGCACCTGGGCCGCGGTGTGGTGCCAGTTCTGCTCGACGGCCGGGTGTTCGCCGAGGACGGTGCGGAACATGGCGGCGGTGAGGCGTACATGGGCCTCCCAGCGGTCCTGCCGTTCGTGCAGGTCGCGGCGCTCCTCCAGCGCGGCGTCCACGGCGTTCGCGCAGCGGCCGACGATCTGCTCGCGCAGGGCGGCGTAGGCCCGGGCCGTCTCGTGGTGGGCGCTCTCCAGCTCGGTGGTCCGGTCCGCGCGCAGGCCGTGCACCACCTCGTAGAGCTTGGCGAGCCGGTCCTGGTGTTCCTCCCCCTCGGCCCGCAGGGAGCCGAGCTCCGCCCGCAGGGACTCGATCTCCGCGCGCAGCAGCCGGACCTCCTGGAAGACCCTCCACGGCTGGAACCCGCGGCGGGAGTCCTCCTGCTGCTCGTCCTGTTGCGGCAGGGACGGCGGAGCGGACGGCATGGCGGACGGCATGGGGGGCGGGCCGCCGGGCCACGCGCCCTGTTTCGCGGGCAGGCTCCGGTCCGGTTCTGAGCGCTCCATCTGGCGTTCCTCTTCTCGTGCTGCCTACTCGGGTACTCCGGCGAACTCGACGACGGTGTCGCGCCGCGCCCCGGTTCGGGGATTCACCACGGATACGCCGATCTCCGTACCCCCGAAGGTGAAGTACAGGTCCACGGAACGCTTCTCGACGTCGCGGCCGAGCGACTCCGTGATGTCGACGACGACGGTGCCGAGGAGCCGGGCCCCGGGCGTCTTGACCGTGAGGTCCTTCACCTGCGGAACGGCGTACAGCGCCACGCGCAGCTCCCGCTGGTCACTGGCCAGCGGGACGAGGGAGTAGGTGAGTTCGCTTCCCACCCGGACCTCGTCCCCCATGAGGACGAGGGGGTCGAGCACCCCGTCGCGGAAGGCGCCCCGGCCCTTGATCTTGGTGAGGGCCAGCTCGCGCTTGGCCCCGGACTCCCTGAGGATGCCGAGGAACGTGCGGCGCTCGGAGATCTCGACGGCGTACGTGTTGGCCGCGCGGCGGGAGTGCACGACCTCGGGGCGGCAGGCGTAGTGCACCGCGCCGCCGAGGACCGCGCGGGACGGGTTCGGCGGGATGACCAGCTGGACGCCGCCCGGGAACTCCTTGTCGAGGTGCTGGGCGAGGTGGCTCTGGACGTACGGCGACTGGGCGAACCCGCCGACCAGGACGACGCGCAGGCCTTCCCCCGCGATGGCCGGGTCTGCGAGGAGCTCGCGGATCTGGGTGCTCACCAGCTTCATCAGTGGCTCGGTCGTGCCCTGGAAGAGCCCGCGCATCACGTCCGGCTCGATGACGATGTGGTCGTCGACCCCCTGCTGCTCCGCCGCGAGTCGCTCGGACCCGCCGTGCGGGTCGATGATCCGGCTGGCCTTGAGGGAGATGGGGATCCGTACGGCGCTGTCGCCGTCACCGCGGAAGGAGGTCTTCACCCGTTCGAAGGCGTCCATCAGCTCCAGGAGCTGGGCGGGGGTGGCTTCCAGGGCCTTGAAGGCCTCCTGCCCGAGCCGCGGGGCGAGCACCTGGACCTGGAAGCGGCGGTTGATGTAGTTGGAGCCGAGCTTCCCGCCGGACGGCGGGCGCAGCTGCTCCAGGGATCCGTCGGCCCGGCACCGGTAGGCGGCGATGTCCACCGTGCCGCCTCCGCAGTCGACGACCAGGGTGGCCCGGGAGCCGAGGTCGCCGAGGCCGGCGGCGGCGTCCTGGGCGCAGTAGACGGTCGCGGCCTCGGGCTCGGTGACCAGGATCAGCCGGTCGCGGTCGTGGGCGGGAAAGCCCGCCTGCCGGGCGGCCTCGCGCATCAGGTTGCGTTCCTCGGGCTCCCAGATGGCGGGGACCGTCAGGCACCAGCGGATGTCGGACTCCAGGAATCCGCCGCCGTCGACGATCCGCGCCACGGCGGCGCCGCGCAGCCTGCGCAGGTAGGCCGCGATCAGCGGGACGGCCCGTTCGGGGGTGCCGACGAGCCCTGCCCCGGGTCCGTGTGCGCCCTCCCGGTCCTCGGGGCGCAGCCACATCTTGAACCCGTGCTCCAGCCGGCCCGGCTCTCCCGCGGCGCCCGCGCGGCGCGCGGAGTAGCCCCAGTGCCGGTCCGTGCCGTCGAGGTCGAGAAACAGCGCGGAGAGGTTCTTCGGGTAGGTGACGGGAGCGTCGTCCCATTGGTCCGGATAGTCGATCTGACGCTCGCCGGGCGCGTCCGCGCCGACCGGGAGCACCGCCCAGGCGAATCCCGAGCCATGCGTGCCGAAGTCGATGGCAGCCACAACCCTGTACGTCATGTGTGGTGTCCCCCTTGTCCTCACCGGTGCCCGTGGCCGGGAGGGTGCACATTGTTACATATCAAGGCTACGCGATCGGACGATCCGTCAGAGGGCCTGCGGGGACCGGCATTTGGGCTCGCACGAGGGTTCCGGAAGCCGAACGACCGGTCGGTCGTTACATCATCGTAATCTGCGGCTACCTAGCGGTAACAACGTGGCCCGTGTCACCTTTCCGCTTGCCACCGGCCGGCGGTACCCCCACTTTCCCAGCCATGCACCGAAGTTGTTCCTGGCTTCGGCGTGGCCTACCGCAGGAGTTCCGTCGTGATCGGATTCCGCACCGCAAGCAAGGACCGGGACCGCCGTCGTGTGCGACGACTGGCCGGGGCCGGGATGGTCCTGCCGCTCGCCGTCGGCTCGCTGCTGGCCGGCGGGGCCGGGACGTCCGCCGCCAGTTCCGGGAGCGGGCCCACCGCCGTCGTCTCGATGGGCGACAGCTACATCTCCGGCGAGGCCGGGCGCTGGAAGGGCAACAGCCTCACCAACACCGGCAGCCGCAACGGGACCGACCGGGCCTGGGTCAGCAGCAGCACGTACGACCCCTCGAAGGTGTACGGGACCACCGCCGGCGGCTGCCACCGGTCGGACTCGGCCGAGGTGCGCAGCGCCGGGGCGATCGCCGACGTCGCGGTGAACCTCGCCTGCTCCGGGGCGACCTCGGAGAACGTGTTCCGGGCGGCCAACGGCGGTGTGGCCTACAAGGGCGAGGTCCCGCAGGCCGACCAGCTCGCCGCGGTGGCCGCGAGCCACGACGTGAAGGTCATCGCGCTGTCCATAGGCGGGAACGACCTGGGCTTCGCCGACATCATCAAGGAGTGCGCGTACGACTTCGTGCTCTGGAACTCGTACTGCTACGACGACCAGCAGGTCGGAGTGGACCAGAAGATCGACGCCGTGATGGCCGGCGTCGGCAAGTCCGTGGACGAGATCCGGGCCGTGATGACGGCGGCCGGGTACGCCGATTCCTCGTACCGGATCGTGCTCCAGTCCTACCCGTCGCCGATCCCGCGCGGCGTGGAGAACCGGTACACGCAGAGCGACTGGAGCCGGCTCAACACCGGCGGCTGCCCCTTCTGGAACCGGGACTCGGACTGGGCGCGGGACTCGCTCGTGCCGCAGATCGCGAACCGCATCAAGGGGGTCGCCGCGGCCAAGGGCGTGCAGTTCCTGGACCTGCGGGACATGCTCCAGGGGCGCGAGGTGTGCGCCAAGGCCAGCAAGCAGGTGAGCTCCACGGTGCCGGCCTCGGCGAAGACGAGCGAGTGGGCCCGCTGGATCGACAGCAGCGAGACCCAGGGCCTGGTCCAGGAGTCGATGCACCCGAACCACTACGGCCAGCTGGCCCTCGGCCGCTGCCTGGCCCTGGCCGTGGCCCAGCCGGCGGGCTCGGGGATGAGCTGCAAGAACACGGCGGGCGGGGACGCAACGGGGATGTACCTGACCCCGACCCCGTAGCCACGTAGTCCCGTAGCCACGTAGTCCCGTAGTCCTCACCGGCCGCGGTCCGGTCCTCCCGACCGGCCGCGGCCGGGCTTTACGCGGACTCTTGGAGGACGGACAGGACGTTGCCCGCCGGGTCCTTGAACCAGGCGATGGCGGGCCCGCCGGCCTCGCGGACGATGCCCTTGTCGTCGGCCTCGAACTCTTCGTAGCGCTCGAAGCGGACGCCCTTCGCGGCGAGTTCGTCGACCGCCTTCTCCACATCGTCCACGGGGAAGTTGAGAATCGTGAAGCTCGCGGGCTCGTGGTTGTCCTTCGGGTAGACCAGTACGTTCGTGTCGCCCGCAAGGTTCAGGAGCAGGTGCCCCATCTCCGTCTCCTCGGAGACGCGGAGCCCGAGCGTGCCGCCGTAGAACTCCTTGGCCTTGCCTATGTCGTCCACTGAGAAGCCGCTGAACGCCTTGGTGTTCTCGAACATGATCACTTACCTCGTTCGATAGGCCGCACCCCGCTTCCCATCTTCCTCCCGGGCCCCACGGCCGTCGACCGGGAAATCCAGGTGATCAACCCCGGCGGCGGCTGGCATGCTCGCGCGCATGGCAGCTCGCAGCGCACGTCCCAGCCTGTACATCTCCGTCGACATCGAGGCCGACGGACCGATTCCCGGACCGTATTCGATGATCAGCTTCGGGGCCGCGGTCGCCGGCCGGCAGGACGGCGACTCGTATACGGCCGCCGATCCCGAGCGGCAGACCTTCTACCGCGAGCTGCGGCCGATCAGTGACGAGTACGTGGCCGAGGCACTCGCCGTCAGCGGGCTCGACCGGGACCTGCTCGTCCGGGAGGGCACGGATCCGGCGCTCGCCATGGCCGAGTTCCGCTCCTGGGTGCGGGAGGTGGCCGCGGATGCGGGAGCGCAGCCGGTGATGTGCGGCTACCCGGCCTCCTTCGACTGGACCTTCCTGTACTGGTACCTGATGCGCTTCGGCGGGGACAGCCCCTTCGGCCACTCCGGCTGCCTGGACATGAAGACCCTGTACGCGACGAAGGCGCGCGTGCCCCTGCGGGCCGCGGTCAAGGGCCGGATGCCGCGCGAACTGCTCTCCTCGCGCCGGCACACGCACCACGCGCTCGACGACGCCGTCGAGCAGGCCGAGCTGATGAGCAACCTGATGCTCTGGACGCCCTGACCCCGTGACCCCCGCCGGGCCGCGCCCGCTCAGAGCTCGGCGAGCAGCCGGCGGAGCGGGGTGCGGGAGCCCGCCCTGTAGGCCGAGCGGAAGGCCTCCGGGGTGAGCCGGGTGCGCAGCAGCCCTTCGGCCCGGGGAGCGCGGGCGGCCGCCGGGCGGATGTGGGCGGCCGAACCGAGCAGCCGCGCGGACTCCACGTAGTGCCCTTGGTCCGCCTCCAGATCGGCGAGCAGCTCCACCGAGAAGGCCTGGCCCAGGCGGTCGCCGAGGGCGAGCTGGGTCCTCAGCGCGTGCAGCAGTCCGGTACGGGCCGCGGCCGGGCGGCCCTCGTGGCGGTGGACGATCGCGTGGGCGAACTCGGTCCAGGAGCGGGCCCAGGGGTCGGCGGGGCCGCGCGGCGGACCTGTCTTCGGGCCTCCCTGCGGACCCGTCTGCGGGCCCACGGGCGCGCCCACCGGCGGGTCGTCCTCGACCGGGACGGACGCCGGGTCCGTGTGGGCGAGGGCCATGGTGTGCCCGGCCTGGAGCGCCTCCCGGCCGAGGCCGAACTCCGGGTCCCCCGGGAGCAGTTCCAGCCCCTCCCGGAACTCCGCGGCGGCGTCCTCGTAGCGCTCCTCCCACAGGGCGACCGCGCCCCGTACGTGCGCGAGGTAGGCCAGGCAGGTGTCCTCCCCCTCCTGTACGGCCGCACTCCACGCCTCGACGAGCAGGGGATCGGCGCCGTCCGCCCCGCCGGAGCTCGCCACCAGCCAGGCCGCCAGCCACAGCGCGCGGGCCGGACGCGGCGCCGGGTGCACGGCCAGGGCGCGTTCCACATGGCGCAGGCCCTCCTCCGACAGCCCGCACGCCGACCACAGGAACCACAAGGACACGGCGATCTCCAGGGCCGCGGCCGGGCCGGGCGCGGACAGCGGGTTCATCGCCACCCGCAGCTCCGGCAGCTCCCCCACCGCCAGCGCCCGCGCCTCCTGTTGCGCCCCCTCCCGCCACAGCTGCGCCGCCCGCTCGGCCAGTACCCGGCAGCGCTCGTGGTGGCGCCGGGCGGCGGTCGCCCCGTCCCCGGCGGGGCCGTGCGCGAGCAGCCGGGCCCCGTGCGCCCGTACGGACAACGGCAGCCGGTAGCGGCCGGGACCGCCGTCCGCGAGCAGGCCCGGGGCGAGCTCCCGCAGCGCCTCGGCGGCACTCTCCCGGGTGAGCGCGCCGAATCCGCACACCTCGGCGGCGGCCGTCAGGTCGAAGGGGCCCGCGAAGACGGAGAGCCGCTCCCGCAGCATCCGCTCGGCCGGCGGGGCCAGCCGGTAGGAGCGCTCCGCGTCGACGCGGGTGCCGCGGCCGGCGCCGCCCGCGAGGAAGGTCAGCGGGTCCGCGGCCAGCCGGCGCAGCGCCTGGCCGGGGGCGTACTGATGCGAGCGCCCGGCGGCGAGCTCCAGCGCGCCCGGGATCCCGTCGAGGGCTTGGCACAGGGCGGCCACGGCGGCGGCGTTGCGTTCGGTGAGCTCGAAGAAGGGGTCGGCGCCCCGGGCCCGTTCCTCGTAGAGGCGTACTGCCGCGTACCCGGCGATGTCCGCCACGGGCATCCGCACCGCGGGATCGGCCGGCGCCGCCGGCAACGACAGCGGGGGCACGGCCGACACGGCTTCCTCCCGGAGCCCGAGGCGGCGCTGCGACGTGGCCAGAATCCGCAGTCCGGGCAGGTTCGCCAGCAGCCGCCCCGCCAGGGCCCCGGCCTGCCGGCCGAGCTGTTCGCAGCCGTCGAGCACCAGCAGCGTCTCGCGCCCCGCGAGCGCCGCGAGGAACTCGGCCTCCAGCTCCGGCAGCCGCGGCAGATCCAGCCCGGCCAGCTCGGCCCAGCGCACGTCGGTCCCGTCGCTGCTGGTCAGCGAGCGGACGGTGCGCACGGCGAGCCGGGTCTTGCCGATCCCGGCCGGCCCGGTGAGGGTGACCAGGCGCCCGTCCGCGAGCAGTTGTGCGACGGCGGCGAGCTCCCGTTCGCGGCCGATGAAGCCGGCCAGTTCCGCGGGCACCGTCTGGCGCATGCCCGAGCCGGCCTCCCCCACAGGTCCTCCCCCGATGTCCTTAACGTGCCTACAACAGCCCGGGTGAGCAGTTGAATGCAGGAAGAGAGATGATCGGCCGAAAGTCCGGTTGACCGAACGGCTACCAGGAGATCCACCACGTGAGGGTGATGAAGTCGGCCATTTCCGCCATGGACGACATGGACCGGGCGCTCGTCCACGCACTGCAGCTCGCGCCGCGCGCGAGCTGGGAGCGGCTGGGACCGGTGCTCGGCGCGCGCCCGGACACCCTCGCGCGCCGCTGGGAGCGGCTGACGGAGGCGGGCGAGGCGTGGATCAGCGGGATCGGGCTGCGTACGGGCAGCCGGCCGCCCCGCATGGCCTGGGTGGAGGTCACCTGCGCCTCGGGGACCTCGCCCGCGGTGGGCGCCGCGCTCGCGGGTGACGCGCACACCCTCGGCGTGGAGCACATCACCGGCGGACGTGACCTGCTGGTCTTCGTGGCCGTACCGGACCTGCACGCGCTGTACCGGTACCTGACCTTCCGGGTGCAGCGGATCCCGGGGGTCGTCTCCACCCGCTCCTCGGTCGTGACGGCCGTGCACTACGCCCCCGACCGCTGGCGCCTCGACCAGCTCACCCCGGCGCAGGCAGACGAGCTGACCGGGAGGACCGGACGGTCCCGCCGCCCGCCGGGCGGACCCGCCTCGCCGACGCCCCTGGCCACCGCGTCGATGGCGGAGGAGGAGCGGCCGCTCGTCCTGGCCCTGTCCTCGGACGCGCGGCGCAGCGTGGCGTCCCTGGCGCGGGAGTGCGCGATGAGCGAGTCGACCGTGCGCAGGCGCCTCGCCCGACTGGAGGCGGGGCGCAGCCTGCGCTTCAGCGGCGCGCTCGCCTCGGGGCTGTCGGGGTGGCCGGTCGCGGCGACGGTGTGGGCGGAGGTGCCCGAGTACGAGGTCGCGGACTGCGCGGCGGCGGCGACCGGGCTGCGCGAGACCCGTACGTGCATGTCGGTCAGCGGGCGCTGGAACTTCATGATCAGCGCGCGGCTGCGCACGGTGGAGGACCTCTCCCGCTACACCGCGGACCTCGCGCGGCGGCTGCCGGGGCTGCGCATCACGGACTCGGCGGTGTCGCTGCACGTGCGCAAGTCGGAGGCGCAGGAGCTCGACCACGAGGGCCGGCGGATCCGGACGGTGCCGCCGGACATCTGGGCGGACCCGGCCCCGGACGCCGCCGGCCTGGTCTGAGGACGGGATGCGGAAACGGCGGTGCGCACGCCACACCCGCAGTGGGTGACGTGCGCACCGCCGTACGCTCCGGCGGGGCCGGTCATTGGGCCGGTCGATGGGCCGGTCAGTGCACCGGCACCGGTTCCGGCCCGGACGTCACGTCGGCGCCCTTTTTGGCACCGAGGTGGTTGAAGGCCAGGTTGAGCAGGATCGCCACCACGCAGCCGGTGCTGATGCCGGAGTCGAGGACGACGAGGAGGTCCTTCGGGAAGGCGTGGTAGAACTCCGGCGCGGCGATCGGGATCAGGCCGATGCCCACCGAGGCGGCGACGATCAGGGCGTTCTCGCCCTTCTCCATGGCCGCCCCGGCCAGGGTCTGGATTCCGCTCGCCGCAACCGAACCGAAGAGGACGATGCCGGCGCCGCCGAGCACGGGCAGCGGTACCACTCCGATGACGGAGGCCGCCATCGGGCACAGCCCGAGCAGGATCAGGATGCCGCCGCCGGCGGCGACGACGAACCGGCTGCGGACCTTGGTCATGGCGACGAGGCCGATGTTCTGGGCGAAGGCACTGCACATGAACCCGTTGAACAGCGGGCTGATCGCGCTGCCGAGGGTGTCGGCGCGCAGGCCGCCCTCGATCGCCTTGGCGTCCGCCGGACGGCCGACGATCTTGCCGAGCGCCAGGATGTCCGCGGTGGACTCGGTCATGCAGACGAGCATGACGATGCACATCGAGATGATCGCGGCGACCTGGAACTGCGGGGCGCCGAAGTGGAAGGGGCTGGGGAAGCCCACCAGGGAGGCGTTCTGCACGGCGTCGAAGCTGGTCATGCCGAGCGGCAGCGCGATGAGCGTGCCCGCGACCAGGCCGAGCAGGATGGATATCTGCTGGAGGAAGCCGCGCAGGAATTTCCGCATCAGCAGGACGATGACCAGCGTGAGCGCGGCCATGCCGATGTTCTTCATCGAGCCGTAGTCGGTGGCGGTGCTGTTCCCGCCCTGCGACCAGTTGAAGGCGACGGGCAGGAGCGAGACGCCGATCAGGGTGATGACCGTACCCGTGACGACCGGTGGGAAGAAGCGGACGAGTTTGCCGAAGTAGGGCGCGGCGAAGAATCCGAGGATTCCGGCGACGATGATCGCGCCGAAGATGATGGGGAGGGCGTTGTCCCCCTCTCCCTTGCCGATGGCGATCATCGGGGTCACACCGGCGAAGGAGACGCCGTTGACGAAGGGGAGTTTGGCGCCGATCTTCCAGAACCCGAGGGTCTGGAGGAGGGTGGCGAGGCCTGCGGTGAAGAGCGAGGCGCCCATCAGGAAGGCGGTCTCGGTGGCGGAGAGGCCTACGGCCGGTCCCACGATCATGGGCGGGGCAACGACACCCGCATACATGGCGGCCACGTGCTGGAGACCGCTGGTGAACATTTTCAGTGGCGGCAGGGTCTCGTCGACGGGGTGTTTCTCCCCAGAGTCGCCCGAGGCCTGCGGTACTGCGACTGCGTCTTTGCGAAACCTGGGCACCTGGGCCACGGCTTCCTCCGAACTGTTGAACACGCCGGCAGGGACGTGATGTGTCTGGGAGGTGGTGCGAAAGCTGTGCGAGTCGAGCCTGTATGGAGTTGTGGGTGGTGCGAATGCTTGTCCCAAGGGGTGCGGATTCGACTACGGAAACGATTCGCCCAAACCGTCCCGCAGCTGTTTTCGCGCATGGCAAAGCCACCGGTGAAGCACGTGGTGAAAGGGTGGCAAAGCCAAGGGTGGAGCCGGAGTCATGAGTCACCGCTCCCGGGGCGCCTTCGGAAATTCCTCAGGCGCTTCCCGGGAACGGCTGCCGCGGACCCCGCTCGGGTCCGCGACTGCCGGCCGGGGGCCGTCCCCCCCGGCCGGACTCCGTGGGTTCAGCCCTGCGCGGAGATCCGCGCCAGGCGCTGGGCCTCTTCACGCGTGGACACGGCGATGGCGCCCTCGTCGGCGAAGAGGAGGCGGTTGTTCTCCACGATCTGCTTGCCGTTGACGAACGACGCGGTGACCGGGGCGGCCGCACCGAAGACCAGTGCGGTGACCGGGTCGGCGATCGAGGAGTGCAGGAACGTGTTCAGGTTCCACAGCACCAGGTCGGCGAGCTTGCCGACCTCGAGCGAACCGATGTTGTCGGCGCGACCGAGGACCTGGGCGCCACCGTAGGTACCGAGGCGCAGGGCCTGGCGCGCGTTCAGGGCGCGCTCGCGGTGGACCGGGTTCAGGCGGTTGATCAGCAGCGCGTTGCGCAGCTCGGTGTGCAGCTCACCGGACTCATTGGAGGCGGTGCCGTCCACGCCGAGGCCGACCGGGACACCGGCGGCGAGCATGTCCGGGACGCGGGCGATGCCGGCGGCCAGACGGGCGTTGGAGGACGGGCAGTGCGCGACACCGGTCTTGGTCCGGGCGAACGCGGCGATGTCGGAGTCGTTCATGTGGACGCTGTGCGCCATCCACACGTCCTCGCCGAGCCAGCCGGTCGACTCGAAGTAGTCGGTCGGGCCCATGCCGAACAGTTCCTTGCAGAACTGCTCTTCCTCGACGGTCTCGGAACCGTGCGTGTGCATGCGCACACCCAGGCGACGGGCCAGCTCGGCGCCCTGCTTCAGCAGCTCGGTGGAGACCGAGAAGGGGGAGCACGGGGCGACGGCGACCTGGGTCATCGCGTCGAAGGAGTAGTCGTGGTGCTTCTTCACCGTCGCCTCGGTGTCCGCGAGGGCACCTTCGAGGGTCTCGACCGCGTGGTCCGGCGGCAGGCCGCCGTCCTTCACGCTGCGGTCCATGGAACCGCGGGCGAGGGTGAAGCGGACGCCCATCTCGGAGGCGGCGCGGATGATCGAGCCGGACAGGTCGCCGGAGCCCTTGGGGAAGACGTAGTGGTGGTCCATCGCGGTGGTGACACCACCGCGGGCCATCGCGGCGAGGGAGCCCTGCGCGGCCGTGTACGTCATCTGCTCGTCGATGCGCGCCCAGGTCGGGTACAGCGAGACGAGCCAGTTGAAGAGGTTGTGGTCGGTGGCCAGGCCACGCGTGATCCACTGGTAGAAGTGGTGGTGCGTGTTGACCAGACCGGGGGTCACGAGGTGCCCGGTGCCGTCGATGCGACGGACTACGTTCTCGAGGTTCTCGGGGGCCTTGCCCGCACCGATGAACTCGATCTTGTTACCGGCGAGTACGACGTGACCCGAGGCATACTCGGTATCATTCGCATCGACGGTTGCAATCGCACAGTTCTCGATGACGATGCGCTCTACGGCGCCGCCAATCACTGCCGAAGCTGCCATGGGACTTCCTCGTACTTTCAGTGGCGGTACGGGCACGGCAAAACCCTGGGGATTTGAGTGCCGGAGCCGGGGGCCTTGGCAACTGACAGTACTGCCGCCCCATATGTTGCGTCCGGGTGCCGAATCAGAAGCTGAAGAGTGTCGCGGTCCCGGGGCCACTGCGGAGCCCCGGGACGCGCGTATCGCGTTCTTCCTCGACCTACCCCTTAGAGGTTGGTCATGTCCACGGGAATGCGGGCGTCGACGCCGTCGCGGAGAACCGTGGCTTCGATCAGACCGTACGGGCGGTCCGCGGCGAAGTACACCTCATTGTCGTTCTTGAGGCCGAAGGGCTCAAGGTCGACCAGGAAGTGGTGCTTGTTCGGGAGCGAGAAGCGGACCTCGTCGATCTCCGAACGGTGGTTGATGATGCGCGAACCCATCTGGTACAGGGTCTGCTGCAGCGAGAGGGAGTAGGTCTCCGCGAAGGCCTGAAGCATGTGCTTCTTGGTCTCGGCGTAGGACTTCTCCCAGTTGGGCATCCGCTGCTCGTCATCCGACCAGGCGAAGCGCCAGCGAGCCGAAACCTGGGTCGCCAGGATGCGGTCGTAGGCCTCCTTCAGGGTCGTGTACTTGTCCTTCACGTAACCCCAGAACTCGGAGTTCGTGGAGTTCATGACGACCAGGTCCTTGAGGCCGGAGATGACCTCCCAGTTCTTGCCGTCGTACGTGATCTGGGTGACGCGGGTCTCCATGCCCTCACGGACGAAGGAGTGGTTCACCTCGTCGGAGCCGATGAACTTGGAGTTCGCGTCCGAGGTGGCGATCCGGGACCAGGAGTACTCCTCGATCCGGATGCGCGCGCGGTGGATCGGCTCCTGGCTGTTGACGAACCAACGCGCCAGGTGGATGCCGAACTGCTCCGCGGACTCGATGCCGTATTCCTTGGCGAACGCGTACACCGTGTTCTTGGTGGTGTCGGTCGGCAGGCAGTTGGCGTTCGAGCCGGAGTAGTGGACGTCGTCCATGTCGCCGGAAAGGGCGACCGAGACGTTCAGGTCCTTGATGTGGTGGGTGTCGCCGTCCCGCGTGATCTTGACAACGCGGTTCTCTGCTTTGCCGTACTGGTTCTGGCCCAGAATGGTGGCCATGCTAGCTCCCTCGGTAAACGGAGTAGCCGAACGGGTTGAGCAGCAGCGGTACGTGATAGTGCTCGCCCGGGTTCACCGCGAAGGTGATGGTGACCTCGGGGAAGAACGCACCGCTGTCCCTTACGCGGGGGGCGTCCTGCTGTGCCTCGGCGGCTTGCTTCTTGGAGAAGTACGTCTCGGTCTCGAAGTCGAGACGCACGTGTGTGGTGCCCTCCGGCAGGGCCGGCAGGTCCTTGCAGCGCCCGTCCGCATCGGTGGCGGAGCCGCCCAGGGCCGCCCACGCACCGTCGAGACCCGTACGGGCCGACAGGGAGATGGCGACGCCCTCGGCGGGCTTTCCGATGCTGGTGTCCAGGATGTGCGTGGACACCGACGCGGTGGTCTCGGTGCTCATGCTCACGCTCCTTCTTCTGCGAGTTCTACGAGTCGGGTCAGGCGGATCTTGTTGATCTTGACGAGCTCACCGCGGGCGATCTCTCGCTCCTGCTCCGGCGAGTTGTCGATCCGGACCTTGACCGCGTCCCGCATGAACGCACCGGTCGCACCGGTGGCGCAGATGAGGAAGACGTGGCCGAACTTCTCCTGGTAGGCCAGGTTCAGTTCGAGGAGCTCGGTCTTGAGCTCCTCCGAGGCACCGGCCATGCCACGCTGCTCGCGGGCGGAGGTCGGGTCTCCCGGCTTCGGGCGGCCGATCGGCGCGTGGCCTCCCATCGCCTCGCCCAGGTCCTCCGCGGTGAGCTCCGCCATGGCGGCTTCGTTCGCGGCGAACAGGGACTCTGCAGTGGCGAAGGGGCGCTGGGCGAGCAGCTTGCTCCCCCATGCCGAACTCGCGCACACCTCGTGCAGCTCGGCCGTGGCCGCGCTGTCGTCCAAGGCGTTGAACCGGGTGAGACCCGGGGTCGGACTCGAAGTCACGGTAGGCCTCCGTGGCCTGTTGTTGCTTTGACGGGCTTCGCATAGCTAACGCTGTCGACAACACGGCGTCAACACTTTGTTGAAACTTCCCGTACACAAAAGCCGCCGCCCGGGTGAATTGGGCGGCGGCTCGTCACAGCGGGTCAGATCACGTTCACTCTTGGCTGTTCTTGGGGCGGGCTGCGGCTTGGGCATCCCGGTTCAGATAGTTGTAGACCGTGAAGCGGCTTACACCCAGTGCGCCCGCGACCGTTTCCACACCGTGCCGAACGGAGAAGGCGCCTCGCGCCTCCAGTATGCGCACGACGTCCTGCTTGGACTTCCGATCGAGCTGCGACAACGGTACGCCGTGCCGCCGCTCCAGGGCGGCAAGGATGTGGTCCAGCGAGTCCGAGAGCTGGGGCAGGCGTACGGCGAGCAGCTCCTGACCCTCCCACGCGAGCACGACGTCGTCGGGCTGCGCCTGGGACGGGTCCATCAGCTCGCCGCCCATGGCGTCGATCAGCGGCTTGACCGCGGCGACGAAGGGGTGGTCGCGAGGCTCGGTCATGGCGTCTCCTCCCCGATCACGTTGACCTGGAGCGAGACGCGCGTGGCGCCGGCCTCCAGCGAGTCGCGCAGCAGCGCGCCCACCGCGGCCAGGACACTGTCGATGTCGCCCTCGGCGGTATTGCCGAACGGGCCGACGTCCACCGCGTCCAGCTGGGCCTTCTGGATGACCTCGCGGGCGGCCACGGCGTGGGCAGGGGCCTCTTCGAGATCGAAGGGCTCGGTCGTGAACTCCACTCTCAATCGCACGCGGTCAAGCTACCTCCCGGTCACGATTTTTCGGGAGTCCGCACTTGACATCTCTGCTCAGGCCCATGCAGTCTTCCATCAAGCAGAAACTAACTTCCGCAATACGGAAGGAGCGCACACCCCTCATGGGATACACGGACCAGCGCTTCGATGTGAACCTTTCCATCCTCTTCACGGAACTCCCGCTCCTGGAGCGTCCCGCGGCTGCCGCCGCGGCGGGCTTCACGGCGGTCGAGCTGTGGTGGCCCTGGATCGAAACCCCCACTCCCGCCCAGGCGGAGCTCGACGCCCTCAAGAAGGCTCTTGAGGACGCCGGCACCCAGCTGGTGGGCCTGAACTTCTACGCCGGCCAGCTGCCGGGTCCGGACCGCGGTGCGGTCTCGGTTCCCGGTGAGGAGTCGGAGCGCTTCAACGCCAACATCAACGTGGCGGCGGACTTCGCCGCCTCGGTCGGCTGCAAGGCGCTGAACGCCCTCTACGGCAACCGCGTCGAAGGCGTGGACCCGGCCGTTCAGGACGAGCTCGCCCTGAAGAACCTGGTCGTGGCGGCTCAGGCCGCGGACCGCGTCGGCGCGATCCTCCTGATCGAGACCCTCAACAAGCCCGAGTCGCCGCTCTACCCCCTGGTGAGCGCCCCGGCCGGCATCGAGGTAGTGGACAAGGTCAACGAGGCCACCGGTCTCGGCAACGCCAAGTTCCTTCTCGACCTGTACCACCTGGCGATGAACGATGAGGACCTCTCCGAGGTCATCGAAAAGTACGCCGCCAAGACCGGGCACGTCCAGATCGCGGACAAGCCCGGACGAGGTGCCCCCGGCACCGGTGAGCTGCCCCTCGAGGAGCTGCTCGACCAGCTGAAGAAGGCCGGATACGAGGGCTACGTAGGCCTGGAGTACAAGGCCGCCGACGCTGCCGCGTCCTTCGCATGGCTGCCGGCCGAGGCCCGCCCCGCGAAGTAAGCGGACAAAGTCCGGGCGATCAGCCAGGCACGTCACGAACTTTTCGTACAAAGCATTAAGAGAAGGACCCTCATCATGAGCAACCTCCCCAAGATCGCGTGGATCGGTCTCGGCATCATGGGCTCCCCCATGGCCGAGAACCTCCTGAAGGCCGGCTACTCGGTCACCGGCTTCACGCTGGAGCAGGACAAGCTGGACCGCCTGGCCGCGGCCGGTGGCTCCGCCGCCGGTTCGATCGCCGACGCCGTCAAGGACGCCGACGTCATCATCACGATGGTGCCCGCCTCCCCGCAGGTCGAGGCCATCTCCTACGGTGAGAACGGCATCCTCGAGAACGCGAAGTCCGGCGCGCTGATCATCGACATGTCGTCGATCACCCCGCAGACCTCGATCGACCTCGCCAAGAACGCCGCCAAGAAGGGCATCCGCGTCATCGACGCCCCGGTGTCCGGCGGCGAGGCCGGCGCCATCGAGGCCGTCCTGTCGATCATGGTGGGTGGCGAGCAGGCCGACTTCGACGAGGCCCTCCCGGTCCTCGAGGCCCTCGGCAAGGTCATCGTCCTGTGCGGCCCGCACGGCTCCGGCCAGACGGTGAAGGCTGCCAACCAGCTCATCGTCGCGGTGAACATCCAGGCGTGCGCCGAGGCCGTCGTCTTCCTCGAGAAGTCCGGCGTGAACCTCGAGGCGGCTCTGGACGTCCTCAACGGCGGTCTGGCCGGCTCCACGGTCCTGACCCGCAAGAAGGCCAACTTCCTGAACCGCGACTTCAAGCCCGGCTTCCGGATCGACCTGCACCACAAGGACATGGGCATCGTCACCGACGCCGCCCGCAACGTCGGTGCGGCCCTGCCGGTCGGCGCGGTCGTCGCCCAGCTGGTCGCCTCGCTGCGCGCCCAGGGTGACGGTGGCCTGGACCACTCGGCCCTGCTCCGCGCGGTCGAGCGCCTCTCCGGCGCCCAGCTCTGATCTTCCAGAGCACCCCTCCCCTTCGGGGGACCTGAGTTTCCGGATGGCGTCGGCGCTGACACCTGTCCTGTCGCGCCCAAGCGTCGGCGCCGTCCGGATTACCTCTCCTCAATCTTGTTCAACAAACTGTTGACGTTTAGTTCTCGCCGAATTTAGGCTGTTCCGCATGACGGAAGACTCTTTTCGTCAGCAGTTACCCGTACGGAAGGTCACCATGTCGAAGCGCACGCTGACGACCGAGTCCGGCGCCCCGGTCGCCGACAATCAGAACTCCGCCACCGCCGGCGTCGGTGGCCCGCTCCTGGTCCAGGACCAGCAGCTGATCGAGAAGCTTGCCCGCTTCAACCGTGAGCGCATCCCGGAGCGCGTGGTGCACGCCCGCGGCTCGGCCGCGTACGGCTACTTCGAGGTGACCGACGACGTCACCGCGTACACCAGCGCCGCGTTCCTGAACACGGTCGGCAAGAAGACCGAGACCTTCCTGCGGTTCTCCACCGTCGCCGACTCGCTGGGTGGCGCGGACGCGGTCCGCGACCCGCGCGGCTTCGCGCTGAAGTTCTACACCGAAGAGGGCAACTACGACCTCGTCGGCAACAACACCCCGGTGTTCTTCATCAAGGACCCGATCAAGTTCCCCGACTTCATCCACTCCCAGAAGCGCGACCCCTTCACGGGCAAGCAGGAGCCGGACAACGTCTGGGACTTCTGGGCGCACGCCCCCGAGGCGACGCACCAGATCACCTGGCTCATGGGTGACCGCGGTATCCCGGCGTCGTACCGTCACATGAACGGTTACGGCTCCCACACGTACCAGTGGACCAACGAGTCGGGCGAGGCCTTCTTCGTCAAGTACCACTTCAAGACGAACCAGGGCATCCGCTGCCTGTCGGGCGAGCAGGCCGCCGAGCTCGTCGGCTCGGACGCCAACTCGCACCAGACCGACCTGCTGCAGGCCATCGAGCGCGGTGTGAACCCCTCGTGGACCCTGTACGTGCAGATCATGCCCGCCGCCGAGGCCGCGGACTACCGCTTCAACCCGTTCGACCTCACCAAGGTGTGGCCGCACACGGACTACCCGCTGCAGCGCGTCGGCCGCCTGGTCCTCGACCGGAACCCCGACAACGTCTTCGCCGAGGTCGAGCAGTCCGCGTTCTCCCCGAACAACTTCGTCCCGGGCATCACCGCCTCGCCGGACAAGATGCTCCAGGGCCGCCTGTTCGCGTACGCCGACGCCCAGCGCTACCGCCTCGGTGTGAACCACACCCTGCTGCCGGTCAACGCCCCGAAGGCGACGAAGGCCGAGAACTACGGCCGCGACGGCGTCATGGCGCTGCGCAACGGCTCGCGCCACGACAAGAACTACGAGCCCAACTCGTACCAGGGCCCGGCCGAGACCGGTCTGGCGCTCGGCGCCCCGAAGGCCGTCTCCGGCTACACGGGCACCCACGAGGCCCCGGCCCACACCAAGGACGACGACTTCTTCCAGGCCGGTGAGCTCTACCGCCTGATGTCGGAGGCCGAGAAGCAGCGTCTGGTGGCGAACATCGCCGGCGGCCTGTCTCAGGTCACCCTCGAGGACGTCATCGAGAAGAACCTGGCTCACTTCCACGCCGCGGACGCCGACTACGGCAAGCGCGTCGAGGAGGCCGTTCGCGCCCTGCGCGACGCCTAAGAGCCGAACAGCTGTACCGGGGGCCTGACGGGAGGTCAGGCCCTGGGTACCGAGCCCGACCCGCTTACCCGGATGAGGGGTGGTACGCGGTGAGGGCAGGACGAGGACCGTGGCGAGCGTGCGAGCCAGTGCGGTGGTAATGGGTTCCGAGGCCCGTCTCTTGACCTGAGGGAGACGAAGCCGGAGTTCTCGTCGCCGTTCGCCACGGTCCCAGCCACTCCTCTCTCTCCTCCGTACAGGGGCTACGCACAGAGCCCCCTGCACGGAAGGACCCCGAGGAGCCTCCTACTCCGCCCGGCGGTGCGAACGTCCTGTCGCGCCAGCCTCGCACCGTCGGGCGGTATCAAACCAGAGCGCCGAGTCACGGACGGTCCCGTGACTCGGCGCTTTGTCGTTCCCCGGCTTCTTCCCGCTCCCCTTCACCTCGTCGGGAGTGACCGGCGCATGCCATGATCCGCGGATGAGCGAGTACTCCTGGCCCTGGGAGAACGGCAGATGCACGACCGAGGCCGCCCCGGCCTGGACCGAGACCGTCCGCGTTCTGCCCGTCGGCACGCCTCTCACCGGTGAGGTCGTCGGCCGGCAGCCGTTCGGCGTCTTCCTCGCCATCGACGGCCACCCCGAGGCCGTGGGCCTGGCCAGGATCGACAGGATGCCCAGGTGCATGGAGCTGCCGACTGTAGGGCGGCCCGTCACCGGCGAGGTCGTCTGGCACGCCGAGCACAATCACCAGGTCGGCGTCGAACTCCGCGAGTGGGCCGAGCACGAAGACCTGCTGCCGCGCTTCCGCGCGGGCCAGGTCGTCCGCGGACTCATCACCAGGATCACGCCCATCGGAGTCTTCGTGCGCCTCGCCGACTGCGTCGAGGGACTCGTTCCGCTCGCCGGACCGTCCACGGAGCTCTTCCGGGCGGGCCAGGACATGCCCGTACGGGTCGTGACGGTCGACCACGAGCGGAACCGGATCCTTCTGGCCGAATCCGTCCCGT
This sequence comes from Streptomyces sp. NBC_01351, assembly GCF_036237315.1. Taxonomy (GTDB): domain Bacteria; phylum Actinomycetota; class Actinomycetes; order Streptomycetales; family Streptomycetaceae; genus Streptomyces. Next base: position 1,637,871 of record NZ_CP108356.1, read on the forward strand.
AGCCCCTGGAGGCCGCGCTGCACGGCGCCCCGCTGCCCGACGGCCTTCCCGACGCGGACGGGCTCGCCAGACCTCTCAGCAGACCTCTCAGCGGCACCGGCACCGGTCTCCGTTCCGGCAACGCAGAACGGCCCCCGCCCCTCCCGAAGGAGGAACGGGGGCCGCTGTGTACTACGCGCAGTGTGTACCGCGTACCGCGGGGATCAGACCTTGAGGGACTTGATCGCGGTCGGGGCGTGGCCCGGCTCGGTCGCGAGCTCTTCGAACTCGGTGACGTCGCTCATGTCGACCGTCTTGCTCATCGCGATGTTGGTGACGCGCTCCAGGATGGCCTCGACGACGACCGGGACCTGGAACTCCTGCGCCAGCTTCTTGGCCTCCTCGAAGGCCTCGCCCAGCTTGTCCGGGTCGGTGACGCGGATGGCCTTGACGCCCAGGCCCTCGGCGACCTTGACGTGGTCGACACCGTAGACACCCAGCTCGGGGGTGTTGATGTTCTCGAACTCGAGGTTGACCTCGAAGTTGATGCCCAGACCGCCCTGCGCCTGACGGATCAGACCCAGGTAGGCGTTGTTCACGAGGACGTGAACGTAGGGGACCTTGTGCTGGGCGGCGACCGCCAGCTCCTCGATCATGAACTGGAAGTCGTAGTCACCCGAGATCGCGACGATCGGGGTCTCCGGCTCCGCGGTGGCGGCACCGATGGCGGCCGGGATGGTCCAGCCGAGCGGGCCGGCCTGGCCGCAGTTGATCCAGTGGCGCGGCTTGTAGACGTGCAGGAACTGCGCGGCCGCGATCTGGGAGAGACCGATGGTGGTGACGTAGCGGGTCTCCGGGCCGAAGGCCTTGTTCATCTCCTCGTAGACGCGCTGCGGCTTCAGGGGGATGTTCTCGAAGTGCGTACGGCGCTGCAGGGTGGCCTTGCGCTCCTGCGCGGACTCGGTCCACGCGGAGAAGTCGGGCAGCTTGCCCTCGGCCTTGAGCTCCTTGGCGACCTCGATGAAGAGCTCCAGCGCGACCTTGGCGTCGGAGGCGATGCCGAAGTCCGGGGCGAAGATCTTGCCGAGCTGGGTGGGCTCGATGTCGACGTGGACGAACTTGCGGCCCTTGGTGTAGGCGTCCAGGTTGTAACCGGTGTGGCGGTTGGCCCAGCGGTTGCCGATACCCAGGACGAGGTCCGACTCCAGGAACGTCGCGTTGCCGTAGCGGTGCGCCGTCTGGACACCGACCATGCCGGCGGCCAGCTCGTGGTCGTCCGGGATGACGCCCCAGCCCATGAGGGTGGAGATGACCGGGACGTTGATGAGCTCGGCGAACTCGACCAGCAGGTCGGAGGCGTCGGCGTTGATGATGCCGCCACCGGCGACGATCAGCGGGCGCTCGGACTCCAGCAGGAACTGGATGGCCTTGGCGGCCTGGGCGCGGGACGCCTGCGGCTTGTAGACCGGCAGCGACGTGTAGGTCTCCGGGTCGAACTCGATCTCGGTCAGCTGGACGTCGATCGGGAGGTCGATCAGGACCGGGCCGGGGCGGCCGGAGCGCATCAGGTGGAAGGCCTGCTGGAAGACACCGGGGACCTGCGCGGCCTCCAGGACCGTGGTGGCGGCCTTGGTGACGGGCTTGGCGATCGAGGCGATGTCGACGGCCTGGAAGTCTTCCTTGTGGAGCTTCGAGACCGGGGCCTGACCGGTGATGCACAGGATCGGGATCGAGTCCGCGATGGCCGAGTACAGGCCGGTGATCATGTCGGTGCCGGCCGGGCCCGAGGTACCGATGCAGACACCGATGTTGCCCGCCTTGGCACGGGTGTAACCCTCGGCCATGTGCGAGGCGCCCTCAACGTGGCGGGCCAGCGTGTGCGCGATGCCGCCCACGTTCTTGAGCTCGCGGTAGAACGGGTTGATCGCAGCACCGGGCACGCCGAACGCTTGTTCAACACCCTCGAGCTTGAGGATCTCAACTGCAGCGGCGGCGGCTGTCATACGAGGCATCAGGTTCTCCTGCGGGTCTGGCGGTCAGGCTTTTCCGTCATCCGGAAGTTTTGTTCTGCTATACGGAACAAGCTAAGCGTCGGACTCCGGGACGTCAAGGTGGACCGGGACCCCGGATGCCACCAAAAGCCACATGTTGGTCGGTGGCTTATACAAACGACCAAGACGATGACCGGAAATGGCCCGCTACTCGCCGCGGCGGTCGCCGGTGGTGGAGCATGTACGTACGCACAGCGACGAGGGGGTCCAGGTCTCATGGCGGAAGCGGTACCGGTGCGCTGCCCGGCGTGCCTGCGCGAGAACGGCTACACCGCCCCGGTTTTCCCCTGCGCCTGCGGGAGCCCGGTCCACCCCCCGCTGGACCTGGCGGCGCCGCCGCTCCCGCTGACCCATCGGACGTGGTCGGACACCTGGGTGGCGGTACGGTGCGAATCCTGCGGCCGGGAGAGCGAGTGGCCGCATCCGGAGCTGGGATGCGGATCGTGCGGCACCGTGGTGCTGCTGCCGGTGCACCCGCTGGGCGGCCGGCCGGATCCGCGCGACGGCACGGCGGAGGGTGGGGCGGACGCACCCCCGCCCGGGAGCGGAAGCGGGAGCGGTAACGCGAACGAGGCCGCGCGGCAGGCTACGCCGACCCCGCACTCACCCTCTTCTTCCCCTCCCCCTCCCCCTTCCCCAGCGCCCTCAGCCGCGCCGCCGGGGCAGCCCACGCCCGTGCCGCGCCCCGCCTTCCGCCCGGTGACCATCCGTACGGCCCGTGACGCGGTGGCCACGGCCGCGCTGTACCTGCGCTGGCTCGGCTTCCAGGACGTACGCCAGCCCGACGGCCGCCCGATCCCCTCGGCTGCCGTGGACCTACGGGCGCCGGGCCTGGTCGCCCAGGTGGACCCGACCACCGCCCCGGCCGGACTGCGGGCGGTGGAGTGCGTGTGGCTGAACGGGCTCACGGCCTCGGCGACCAGCGTCTACTTCGCGCTCGCCGGGTACACGGAGGCGGCCCGCGCCCGCGCGGACGATCTCGGGATACCGCTGTTCGTCATGGACCTCACGGGCATGCCGCAGCCGGTGAACGACCCGGCGGACGAGCTGATCGGCGCGGGAGCTTAGCCTTTCCCTTCGAGCGCTTCCGCTGGAGCGCCGTCCCCGAGCCTTTGCCTGCCCTTCCCGCCGAGGAGAGCCCGATGAGCCTGTACGACATTCCGCTGACCACCCTGAACGACGAGCCCACCACTCTCGGTGCCCACAAGGGCAAGGCGATCCTGCTGGTGAACACCGCCTCGCAGTGCGGGCTCACCCCCCAGTACTCGGGACTGGCCCGCCTGCAGTTCAAGTACGAGGAGAAGGGCTTCACCGTCATCGGCGTGCCCTGCAACCAGTTCGGCGAGCAGGAGCCCGGCAACGCCGAGGACATCCAGACCTTCTGCGCGGCCGGCTTCGGGGTCACCTTCCCGATGCTGGAGAAGTCCGAGGTCAACGGGGAGAACCGGCACCCCCTCTACAAGGAGCTGGTCCAGGTCCCCGACGCGGAGGGCGAGGCCGGGGACATCCAGTGGAACTTCGAGAAGTTCCTGATCTCCCCCGCCGGCGAGGTCGTGGCGCGCTTCCGCCCGCGCACCGAGCCCGAGTCCGCCGAGGTCATCACCGCGATCGAGGCGCACCTGCCGGCCTGATCCGGGAGCGCGCGAAGGGGGCCCGGGCCGTATCCGCGTATCCGGCCCGGGCAACAGTCCGTAGTCAGTAGGGGGAGCAGTCCGTGTCCGATCCGTTCAACATGTCCGGGCCGAGGTCATCCGCGCACCGGCCTGTCCACCCTCTCTCGGTGGCCGGGAACTCGGCGGCGCTGGATGCGGAGATAGCCCGCCAAGGGGTACGCATGGCGGCGTACGAACTGGGGGCGGTGCTGTCGGCCTCGACGGTGGCCGCGCAGCTGGGCATCAGCATGTACGCCTCCGCGCAGACGGAGGAGAGCGACAGTGTCGGTGAAGCGGTGGGGCGGGGGCTGAGCGAGGGAATTCTCGCGGCCACGACGGCTCCCCTGCTGTACGCGGGGCTGGTGGGCCTGGTGTCGTGTGCGGGGTTCGGGTTCGCGGCGCACACGAACCGGGTGAAGCTGATGCAGCGGCGGATGGGCGTGCGCTGAAGGCGCCGAGGGCGCTCGGCTCTGTTTGGCCGACCCGCCCTGCTGTGACGAGATCCGGCCATGTGGCGCAGTACGAATCATGAGCCTGGTGGAACTGATCGCCCGTGCGGACGAGCGCGCCCTCGCCGCGAGCGCCGTCGCCTGCGTGGACCGCTGCCTGCCCCTCCTCGAAGGCGTCGAAGGCCTCGGCCTGGACGTCGACGAATCGGTACTGCGCCCCCTCTGGGTCGCCGTCGAGGGGGGTGACCGCTGGCTCGGCCGGCTGCGCGCCGCCGGCATGCAGGTGCGCCAGGTCACTCCGGACTGCGAACTCGCCGAGTACGCGATGCGGCTGGTCGAGCACATCCCCGCCGGCTACCGCGCGGACGCGCTGCGCGCCTGGGCCGACGAGTGCTCGACCGTCCTGCTCGGCATCCACCAGCTGCTGGACGGCGCCTCCGCCGTCGACGAGGCCCGGGTCGCCGCGTACCGCACCGGTGACACCGAGGGCATCGGCCCTCTCACCCTCGGCGAACAGCGCCGCCAGACCTCCCTGCTGGAGATGCTCTCCGACGAATCGGGCTCGGGGCTGCGCGGCGCGCTCGCCCTGTCCAACGAGGGCAAGCGGGTCCTGCGCGCGGCGGTGTCGCGCCGTAGCAGGACGCTGGAGGCCCTGAGGGCCCGGGGAACGTCGGCGGGCTGATGGCCGGATGCGGCCGGCGCGCACACATCCGGCCCACGTACAGGGGGGCGGCCGTCAACTCCGACGTGAGCGCAGGCCGTCAGTTGATCTCTCGTTCGAGTCCGGTCCAGTACGGTTCGCGCAGCTTGAACTTCTGGATCTTGCCGGTGGCCGTGCGCGGGATCGCCTCGCGGAACTCGACGCTCGTCGGCGCCTTGTAGCCGGCCATGCGCTCCTTGCAGTGGGCGATGATCTCGCCTTCCTCCGCCGTGGCCCCTTCGACCAGGACCACGAGCGCCTTGATCGTCTCGCCCCACTTCTCGTGCGGCACACCGATGACGGCCACCTCGGCGACCGCCGGGTGGCGGAAGATGGTGTCCTCCACCTCGATCGACGAGACGTTCTCGCCCCCGGTGATGATCACGTCCTTCTTCCGGTCGGAGAGCGTCAGGTGCCCGTCGGCCTCGTCGATCGTGCCGCCGTCGCCGGTGTGGAACCAGCCGCCCTCGAGCGCCACCTCCGTCTCCTCCGGCTTGTCCCAGTAGCTCTCCAGCACGACGTTCGACCGCGCCAGCACTTCGCCGGACGCGGAGACCTTCAGCTTGACCCCGAGCGCGGGCAGCCCCGCGCGGGACAGCTTGTGCGCCCGCTCCTCGGCCGGCAGCCCGGCATCGCCGGCCCGGGCCCGGTTGTAGGTGAGCAGCGGCGAGGTCTCGGTCAGGCCGTAGATCTGGGTGAACTCCCAGCCCAGCTCCTCGCCCATCCGCTGGATCGTCCTGCTCGGCGGGGGCGCCCCGGCGCAGACGATCCGTACGCGGTCACGGCCCGGGATCTCGCCCTCCCAGGTCGCGGCCGCATCCAGCACGGCGTTCCACACCGCGGGCGCGCCGCACATGAGCGTGACGCCGTGCTCGTCGACCCGACGCAGGATCTCCGCGCCGTCGACCTTGCGCAGTACCACCTGCTTCACGCCGAGCCCGGCCATCACGTACGGCATTCCCCAGCCGTTGCAGTGGAACATCGGCAGCGTGTGCATGTAGACGTCGCGCTCCCACACCCGGGTGTGCAGCCCGAAGGTCAGGCCGTTGACCCAGATGTTGCGATGGGTCAGCTGCACGCCCTTCGGGCGGGCGGTGGTGCCCGAGGTGTAATTGATCGTCGCCGTGGCGTCCTCGTCCGGGTTCGACCACGGCCGCGGCTCGACACCGAACCGCATCAGCTCGCTCTCCGTCTGAGCGCCGAGAACGAAGCGGTGGCGCGCCTTGACGCCGACGAGGGACTCGTCCAGCTCCGGGTCGACGAGCAGCACCGATGCCCCGCTCTGCCGCACCACGTAGTCGATCTCTTCGGGCTTGAGCCGGAAATTGACCGGCACGCAGATCCGGCCGCTCATCGGCACCGCGAACAACAGCTCCAGCAGCCGCGACGAGTTGTGGCTGACCACCGCCACCCGCTCGCCCTCCCCGACACCGAGCCGGTCGAACCCGGCTTGCCAGGCCCGAACCCGCTCCCCCAGCCGCCCGTACGTGGACACGGGCACAGGCGGAGCGGGCTGGTCCGGCTCGTCGACCACGCCGGGGCTGGAGGAGAACCCCAGCTCGGCCCGGTCGAGGAAGTCCGAGACGGTCATCGGAATCCGCATTGCTCTCTCCTGGGATCGGGACATCTACATGGAGGGGCACCGAAGGCCGCAACCGGCACCGGCACCGACACCGGTTGGCCGGCCGACCAACTGACCTGAAAACGACTGACACCTGATCTCGACCCGGCCGAACCGCGCACGTGAACGCCGCACTCCCGGTCGTCGTCATGGCAGGCATCGTGCCGCGTCCGGTGCACCCGCCACCAGCCCGCCGTCAGCCGCGGGTCGCCCCGAAACGCACACCCCCCTGGCCGCCTGCCTTCCCGTCCCCCACACCGTCACTCATCCCCTCGACCAGCAACTCCCCCTCGGCGACGACCTCCGCCCGCCGTGCCTTGGACAACTTGTCGTCGAACAGCTCGACGGTGAGCAGGTTCCCGTCCAGCTTCCACAGCCCGGCGACGAACCCGTCGACGAGGAGCGCGCAATGTGCCTGGTTGCCCGTCCAGGTGCGGCCCTTCGCCTCGGGGGTGATCACGCGGGTGCGGTCGGCGTGCGAGAGCAGCAGGTTGTCGAACTCGGGGAGGAAGCGGGGCGGCGCCGGGGTGTCCGCATCGGGCCGGGGCGCGTCGGGCAGGTCGAACAGCTCGACCCCGTTCTCGTCCCGGAAGACGGCCAGGCCGGGCCGCAGCCGCTCGAAGGCCTCGCGCAGCCGGGTCAGGCCGGCCCAGGTCTGCATGTCCTTGACGGAGGCGGGCCCGAAGGCGCCGAGGTAGCGCAGCACGACCTCGTCCACGGGCTGCGGCTCGGCGGCGGGGGCGGTCCGGCCGAGCCAGTTCTCGGCAGTCGTCAGCCGGACCTGGCCACTGCGTCCCCACACCCCCCGGGGCGTGACCTGGACGAGCGGGAGCCGGCAACGGGCGGCGACGGACAGGGACTGCGGATCGGCGTCGGGCCACTCCTTGAGCAGCTCCTCCCGGATCTCGGCCATGGTGCGCGGCTCGCTCTCGACGAACGCGCGGGCCCGCGCCGCCAGCCGGTCCAGGTCCACCCCTCCGAGCCCCTTCCGGAAGTAGGTGACCTCCCGGTCCCGGGCGGGCTGGACCAGCGGGCGCAGGGTCTGGGCGTCGTCCGCCGTGTGGGTGTGGATGGTCGAGCGCATGGTGACCATACGGACCACCTCGCGGGACTCCATGAGCCCGGCCAGTTCGGCGGGCCGGAATCCGGCGAGGCGGGCGTGGAGCTGGAAGTACGGGGGCTTCACGTTCTGCGCCTGCAGCCCGACGAGGTGCGCGACGGCGTCCCGCGCGGACATCTCGGCGCGGCTCAGCAGCAACTGGCGGGCGAGCGTGGCACGGTTCAGAGCGCGGGTGCCGAGTACGGGATGTGCAGTCCTGGAGGCCATGACAGCAAACTAGCCTTCTTTGCGGACACCTTCTGTCCGCAACTCGACTTGAATCCCTCCACCCGATTGCCCTATATCCTGCCCATTACCCATAAACACACGCTCGACCGGGAGCTGACCTGCGATGTCGGAGCGCCCAGACCGCCGCCCTTCGCCGTCCGCCGCGAAGCGGCCGAGTTGGCGCCGCCCCGCCTCGCCGGCCGCCACACCCCCGGCGGGCCCGCCGGCCTCCCCGCAGCCCGCACCCTCCGCACCCACTCCCCCGAACCACCGCAGCGTGATCGACTCGGCCGTGTACCGCGACGGCCGCCGCGTCGCCTCCCCCACCACCCTGGCCGACACCTTCCGCCGACTGCGCGAAGAGCCGGACGGCATGGCCTGGATCGGCCTGCACCGCCCCACCGAGCCCGAACTGCACTCCCTGGCAGCCGAGTTCAACCTCCACGAACTCGCCGTCGAGGACGCCCTGGAGGCACACCAGCGCCCCAAGCTCGAGCGCTACGGGGACACCCTCTTCGTCGTCCTGCGCGCGGCCCGCTACCTCGACGCCCAGGAGGAGGTCGAGTTCAGCGAACTCCACGTCTTCGTGGGCCCGGACTTCCTGATCACGGTCCGCCACGGCGGCGCCCCGGACCTCTCCACCGTCCGCCACCGCATGGAGGAAACCCCGGACCTCCTCTCCCTGGGCCCGGAGGCCGCCCTGTACGCGATCCTCGACGCGGTGGTCGACGGATACGCCCCCGTCGTCGAGGGCGTCCAGACGGACATCGACGAGATCGAAACGGAAGTCTTCCGCGGAGACCCGGCGGTCTCCCGCCGCATCTACGAACTCTCCCGCGAAATGGTCGAGTTCCAACGCGCCACCCGCCCCCTGGTCGGCATGCTCCACGGCCTGATGGCGGGCTTCGCCAAGTACGGCACGGACGAGGAACTCCAGCGCTACCTCCGAGACGTGGCCGACCACGTCACCCACACCAGCGAACGCGTCGACGGCTTCCGCCAGGCCCTCACGGAAATCCTGACGGTGAACGCGACGCTGGTCTCCCAACAACAGAACGCGGAAATGCGCGCCCTGGCGGAGGCCGGCTTCGAACAGAACGAGGAGATCAAGAAGGTTTCCTCATGGGCTGCCATTTTGTTTGCTCCCACACTCGTCGGAACTATCTACGGCATGAACTTTGAGTCCATGCCTGAGTTGGGATGGAGCTTCGGATACCCCCTTGCGATCTGCCTCATGGGGGTGATTTGCGCCAGTTTGTACGTGATTTTCAAGCGGCGGGACTGGCTCTGAGCCCCTCGCGTGACGCTCAGTCATCGTTCGCACTTCGCTTTCGCATCACTCACAGATCGACCCAGAAGCGGCCGTGGGGGGAATCTGGGGGGAATAGATGCGAGTGATCTCCTCGCCCTGCCCCGGCAAGCCCGTGACCAGGCCTTTTTGGGCGTCGGCGAGCCTTGGGGGGAATCCGGGGAGAAACGAATGGCAGTCAGCACCTTGCGCGCGCCGCAACGACCCCGCCCGGCTTCCTGTTCAGCGCTCCCTGCAGAGCGCGCCGACCCTGCGGCGCGTCACAGACAGCGACCTCCATGCTCTTGTCGTCCCGGACAGCCCCCAGGGTCAGAACGCCCTGACCTGTCGCAAGCTGTTACCTCGCCAAGGCTTCACACCTGCGTCTGAGGTGACCACGCAGCAGGCCACGGGCGGAGCCCAACCTGGGCGGCACCCCCGTCTCCGCAGCCCGGAGCCTTACAGCGTCAACTTCGCGACGTATGCGGGCCTTACGGGCGCTGCGTGCGCGAGTCCCACGCTGATTTCCTGCTCGGAACCGACCTGGACAACGGTCGGGTACGGACTTCTCTCGACGCCAGTAGGGCCAGGCACGCGGCCACTACGGAGAGTCCGGCCAGAGTCGCGAAGAGGTGGGGGTAGCCGCCGAGTGGGCCCGCGAGGGCGGCGCCGGCCCAGGGGGCCAGTGCTCCCGCGATGTGGGCCGGGGCGCCGAGAAGTCCGGAGAGGCGGCCGTAGTGGGTGGCGCCCCAGCGGTCGGTGACGGCGGTGGCCTGGAGCAGGGTCAGGTTGCCTCGTACAACACCAGCCAGGACCGCGAGCGCGATCAGCAGTGGCATCGGGCCAGGCACCAGGGCGAGGGCCGCTGTCGTTGCACCGCCCAGGGTGAGCAGGGTGACGGTGCGGGTGGTGACGGACGTGCGGGTGGACAGGCTGGCGTAGAGGGTGCGGCCGAGGGTTTGGCCGGCGCCGCCGAGTCCGAGGGCCCAGGCGGCGGTTGTCGTGCTGGCGCCGCGTTCGGTGAGGAGTGGGATGAGGCCCATGACGACTGCGTACATGGCGAAGCCGGAGAGGGTGAAGGCGACGGCAAGGAGGAGGAAGGGGCGGCTGCGGGTGACCGGCGTGCGGTCGGTTGAGGGCGGGGCGGGTGCGGCCGGTGGCCATGGGGCGCGTAGGGCGAGAGCGTGGGCGGGGATGGTGACGGCGGCGAGCATCACGGCGAGCACGGCGTAGGTGGCTCGCCAACTGAGGTGTTCGGCCAGGGTCGCGGTCAGCGGAGCGAAGACGGTGGAGGCCAGTCCGCCGGCGAGGGTGACGATCGTCAGGGCCCGGACCCGGTCGGCCCCCCACCAGCGAGTGAGGGCGGCGAAGGCGGGCGGGTAGAAGGTTGCGGCCATGGCCAGGCCCGCGAGGATCCAACCGCAGGTGAAGACAGGCAGGTTCGGGGCGGCTGCGATCAGCAGGATGGCCAGAGTGCCGATCACGGATCCGGTGGTCATCACGGCGCGTGGGCCCCGGCGGTCGAGTGTCCGGCCGATGGGGATGCCGGCCATGGCCGAGACGATGAGTGCCAGGGAGAAGGCGCCCGTCGCAGCGTTGGCGGACCAGCCGGTGTCCGCCGTCAGGCGTGGGAGCAGGACGGGGAAGGCGTAGTAGACGATGCCCCAGCTCGTGATCTGAGTGGCGCAGAGGGCCGGGAGGACGCCGCGTGGCCGCGACCGGACCCCCGTCCCGGTCGCGGCCACGTCGGCCTTGGTGTTGGTCACCTCGGTCAGCAGCCGCCGGAGGGGGCGGGGGCGCCGATGGTGAGGGTGGCCGGGGCGGCGCAGCAGCCTCCGCCACTGGTCTCCTCGGCTGCCGCGGGCTGGTCGAAGAGTCCGGCTCCGCCGCAGACCCCGGTCTCGGGGAGGGTCAACTCGACACGCTCTGCGGCTTCGCGATCGCCGGCGAGGGCGGCGGCGATGGAGCGGACCTGCTCGTAGCCGGTCATGGCCAGGAAGGTGGGGGCGCGGCCGTAGGACTTCATGCCGGCGAGGTAGACGTCCTTCTCCGGGTGCGAGAGCTCGCTCGCGCCGTGGGGGTAGACGGTGCCGCAGGAGTGCTGGTTGGGGTCGATCAGCGGGGCGAGCGCGGTGGGGGCCTGGAGGCGTTCGTCGAGGCCGAGTCGGAGCTCGCCGAGGAAGGTGAGGTCAGGGCGGAAGCCGGTGAGGACGATGACCTCGTCGACCGGGTCGAGGCGGCGGCCGTCTTCACCGACGAGGACCAGGCGGCCGTCGGTGTCGCGCTCGACGGTCTCGGTACGGAAGCCGGTGACGGCGTCGGCGTATCCACCGTCGACGGCGGCCTTCGCCGCCAGGCCGAGGGCACCGCGGGCGGGCAGCTGGTCGGCTTCGCCACCGCCGAAGGTCGAACCACTGATACCGCGGCGCAGGATCCACAGGGCGTGGGTGCCCTGCTCGTCCTTCGCGAGGTCGGCGAGGTAGGCAAGCGCGGTGAAGGCGGAGGCCCCGGAGCCGATCACGGCGGTGCGCTTGCCGGCGTAACGGGTGCGGGCGGCCAGGTCCTTGAAGTCCGGGACGCGGTAGGCGATGCGGTCGGCCGCGGCGCGCTCCCCGAGAGCGGCGAGGCCGCTGCCGCCGGCCGGGCTGGGGGTGGACCAGGTGCCGGAGGCGTCGATGACGGCGCGGGCGAAGACGCGGGCCTCGCTGCCGTCGGCGGCGGTGTAGTGGATGACGTAGGGCTGGGCATCGCGGTCGGCGTCGACGATGCGGTCGCGGCCGGTGCGGGAGACGCCGGTGACGGTCGCGTCGTAGCGGACCTTGTCGCCGAGGACATCGGCGAGGGGCTGGAGGTAGAGGTCTGCCCAGTCCCCGCCCGAGGGGTAGGTGTCGGCGTCGGGCTTGGTCCAGCCGGTGGGGGCGAGGAGCTTCTCGGCAGCCGGGTCGACGACCTCGCCCCAGGTGGAGAAGAGCCGTACGTGAGCCCATGCGCGGACCGCGGAGGCGGCGGTGGGGCCCGCCTCCAGGACGAGGGGTTCGATGTCCCGCTCGATGAGCCGGGCCGCGGCCGCGAGGCCGATCGGACCGGCTCCGATCACGACGACGGGCAGGGCTTCATTGGATGCGTTCACGACGGACTCCCCTATTACTTCGACGTTTGTCGATGTCCTGACGGCTCCAGACTGACACCCCACATCGACGTTCGTCAACATAGACATCCATCTAATTTCTGGGGATGATGAAGACATGTCCCCTTCCAAGGTGCTGCCCCTGCTGGAGCCGGACGCCGTCGCGCCGTGCTGCCCACCGCTGTCGGAGCGCCCGCTGACGGCCGAGGAGGCCGAGCGGACCGCGGTGATGTTCAAGGCGCTGGGCGATCCGGTGCGCCTGCGGTTGTTCTCGGCCGTCGCCTCGCACGAGGGCGGCGAGGCGTGCGTGTGCGACATCTCGGATGTGGGTGTCTCCCAGCCGACGGTCTCCCACCACCTGAAGAAGCTCAAGGACGCCGGCCTGCTCTCCTCCGAGCGGCGCGGAACCTGGGTCTACTACCGGGTAGAGCCCGCAGTGCTCACCGCCATGGGCGCCATCCTGACCCGGGCCGGAACCGTATGAGCCTGCGCGTCGAGCCGCTCACCTGGGCACACGCGGACCAGGCCCTGGCGATCTACCAAGCCGGGATCGACGAGGGCAACGCCACCTTCGAGACCGAGGCGCCCACCTGGGCGGCTTTCGACGCAGCAAGGCTGTCCGAGCACCGGTTCGGCGCGGTCGGCCTCGACGGGAAGCTGCTCGGATGGGTCGCGGCCTCGAAGGTCTCGGACCGGTGCGCCTACGCAGGTGTGGTCGAGCACTCCGTCTACGTCCACCCCGCCGCCCGGGGCCGCGGTGTCGCCCGCACGCTCCTGGACGCGCTGATCGCCTCGACCGAGGCGGCGGGCGTCTGGACGATCCAGTCCGGGATCTTCCCCGAGAACACCGCGAGCCTGGCGCTGCACCAGCGGGCCGGCTTCCGAGTCATCGGCACCCGAGAGCGCATCGGCCTCCACCGCGGGGTGTGGCGCGACGTGGTGCTGCTGGAGCGGCGCAGCCCTGCCATCAGCTGACCGCGCGCCCGCCGCCGAGCGTGAGCTGGTGGTGGTGGAAGTCGAAGTGCTGGGTCGGGTAGCGGTAGATGTCCGCGAGGGTCATGTAGTCCTTGAAGTAGGGGTCCCACCGGACGGGGTAGTGCATGCCGCGCGCGAGGCCCGCTTCTGACTCCGCCGCGAGCTGACGCAGCAGGGAGTCGGTGACACGGTCGAATGCGGCGCCCATGCGACGCGGCCCGTACACCTTCACCGCCCCGCACGGCCCCAGGTAGTTGACCAGGTCGAAGGGCGCGGTGCCCGCGTTCAGTGCCCGCGCGAACCCCTTGCCGAGCTTGCGGGGGAGGCGCCCGAAGACGCGTACCAGGACGAGCAGCGCCCGGACGACCATGTAGCCGAAGAGCATGTGCCACAGCAGCTGCTCGTTGGTCCACTTGGTGCCGCTGGTGGGCCGGGCGAGGTCGTCCGGCGACGCGGTGTCGAGGAGGCGGTGGAAGGTCTCGCGGGCGCGCTCGTAGTCGTCGTACACGGCCTGCCGGTCCATCGGGGTCGGGTTCGCCATGCCCTGCCGGCTCTCGGTCGGGGTCCGGGGGCTCCGCCCCGGGTTTCGATGATTCCCGCTCCAGGGCTATGTCTCACCTGCGCGGGGCGGATCAGTCGTCCTGGAGGAGCGGGCCGAAGGTCTGCTCGGCGATCTGGACGGCCCGGTCTTGGCCGACGGCCTGGCCGTGCACCTCGGGGTGTGCTTGCCGCCACTGTTCGGCGGAGGCGTGTCCGGTGAAGAAGTTCAGGGTGTCGCAGCACACCGTTGCAGCAGGGCCCGCGCCCGCGCGGCGGCCGATGAACACGACGGCGTCCGCCGGCTCCCATCGTGCGGTGCCGCCGGTGAAGGTGACGGTGACCGGCTCGCCGTTGACCGGGTCCGAGGAGGAGATCCGTACGTCCTGGCCGCCGAGCATCGCAGAGATGCCCAGAGCGTCGACGGCGCACATCGACCACACCTCCACGCTTCCGGGCAGCCGCACGCGATGCCGGGTCCGGACTGCGGAGAACGGGTACGCCGCCCGGATCCGCCCGGTCCCGTCGAGGGTCAGGAAGTCCTCGCGGTCCAGTTCGGCCAGTACGTCGGCGGCGGTCCGGCTGGCGAGGGCGGCAGCGGCCTCCAGTACCGATGCCTCCGGCGCCGCACCTGCGGCGGCGAAGTGCCGCAGCACCGCCTGATGGACAGTGCGCAGACCGCGCTCGGCCGGGGCCCGACGGCCCCGGCCGGCCCGCCCGATCGGATCGAGCAAGTCCGTCTCGCAGCAGTCCTGGTCCCCGGCGGGCTCCCGGGCGAGAATCGCTCCGGACAACACCTGGCGCAGGTCCTCCACGCTCGGCGCCCCGCCCACCCGACCGTCTGCGTCCCGGTAGAGGCGGCAGGACACGCTCGGCGGAGCACCCGCCACCGCGAACGGGTCGGCCCCGTCGAGCAGCACGGTCGGCGAGCCGGTCACGCCCCAGCGGGCGGCCTCTCCCTGCTCGCGTACTTCGACGACCTCCACCTCGGCGCTCCGGCCGCCGAGCGCGGCGGCGATCCGCTCCCGGACGACGGGTACGTTCGGGCAGTCCGGCACCGTCAGGATGGTGATCCGCATTTCCGCTGTGCTCCCCATTCGTGGCTTGTCGCCCGACCGTAGACCTTCCAGCGCGCTGGAAGGTCAAGGCGTAGCGTGAGGGACATGCGCATCGGTGACCTTGCGGCGGCCGGCCACGTGACGGCCAAGACCATCCGCTTCTACGAGCAGGCCGGACTCCTGTCCGCCCCGCCCCGTACGGCGGCCGGGTACCGCGACTACGCGCCGGAGGCCGTGAACCGGCTGGCGTTCATCCGCGATTACAGGGCGCCGGCCTCACCCTCGCCGAGATCCGCTCGGTCCTCGAACTGCGCGACAGCGGCGAGGCCCCTTGCGGGCACGTCGCCCGGCTCATCAGCACGCACCTCGACGAGATCGAGCAGCGCATGGCGGAACTCCGCAGGACCCGCGCCTTGCTGACCGACCTGGGCCGAAGAGCGGCCGAGACGGATCCGGAGTCCTGCCCGGAAGGCGACATCTGCACCATCCTCCGGCAGCCCTGACCAGCGCAAGACCCTCCGCGGCGGTCAAACCGTGGTCAGTCGTGGCGGGAGACCTTGACCGCCGAGATCAGCAGGATGACCGCGAGTGCGGGAATGAGGACCAGGTCGGGGATCACGCCGAGGAGGAGGCCGCCGAGGAGTGCCCCGGTGATCGAGCCGCCCGCCATGAGCGCGGCGAAGCGGACGTTGGCGCCGAGGACGGCGAAGCTGCCGTCGCGGCTGTAGCGGGCGAACGCGACCAGCATCGTGGGCAGCGACACCAGCAGAGACAGGCTTCCCGCCAGCTTGATGTCCGCCCCGTACAGCAGCACGATCGTCGGAATCAGCAGCTCACCGCCCGCGACACCCATGATCGCGGCGACCACGCCGATGCCGAACCCGGCGGCGACTCCGGCCACCAGCTGCACCGCGACGGGCAGGTCGAGCGACCCGACGGCGGTGGTGTGGGTGGCGACGAGAGCCGCGGCCATGGCGACCATGAGGATCGCGAGGACCTTGTAGAGGGTGGCGGACTTCATCCGCACGGCCCACGAGGCTCCCGCCCAGGCGCCGAGCAGGCTGCCGGCGAGCAGGTTGACCGCGATCGCCCAATGGGCACCGAGCTCGCCGAAGGAGACCGCGGCCAGCCGGGCGGGCAGAGCGGTGACCACGACGACCAGGCTCATCGCCTTGTTCAGGATGACCGCCGACAAGGCCGCGAAGCCGAACATCCCGATCAGCAGCGGCAGCCGGAACTCCGCGCCGCCCAGACCGATCATCCCGCCCAACACACCCACCAGGGCACCCGCCCCGAACACCAGCGGCGCCGAGCGCAGCCGTGAGGCGTGCACCAGCCCCTTGTCCTGCGTCACTTCGATCATGCCCTCTCCCCGCACACGAGGCGCGGGCCCGATGGCGCGCACGCCCGTCCCATCGCTCCAGGAAGGTAGCGGCCCGGCACCATCCGAGCGCAAGGGCGGCACCGCATGTTCATCCACACCCACAGACCCACTGGCCGCGCCCGACTCAAGGTTGGAGGAAGCGACGAAATCCGCCGCTCGGCGACGACCATCGCAGGTGAGAGTGCGAACCGCACGCTGGGCCATTCGGTGCTGATGTCAGCCTTGAGTGGCATCAGGCTAGGCTGACGCGAGAGTCTCAGTTCGGGCTGATTTCAGCCAACGCTGATGTGATCGGTTCTGCGTGCGGCCCCGCGGCCCTGCGGCTGCCGTCGCCAGCCGAGCCCGTGCGGCGGTGCGGCGCGCGCCCTGCCCGCGCCCCTCCCTACCTTCACGCGCACGAACCGAAAACGAGCCCCTTCATGACCGCGACCGAACCCGGCCCCACCGCGCGACTACCGGAAGTCGAGGGCTCCTCGATCGTGGGGAAGCTGTCCACCCTGGACCGCTTCCTGGCGGTATGGATCCTGCTCGCCATGGGCCTCGTACGGCAAACGTGGCGCGTCTTTGCGGTGATCGAGCGTTCGCACCGGAGGTCGGCGCATCCTCATCCGGGTCCTGGTCGTTCCCCCGTCATGAAGAAGATCATGTTCGCGGTACTGCCCGCGCTCGCTCTGTCCCTCGCAGCTCCCGTGGCCCACGCCGACAACGACTCCAACTTCGGGGGTGGCGTGAACGCGGCGAACAACTGGAACTTCACGGCCGCCGCCGTCTGCATGCAGGAGGTCGCCGTCGTACCGGTCCTCGGTGACTGGGTCGGTGACCACGCAAACAACTGCTCCAACGGCAACGTGATCGACCACTCCGGCAGGTGACGGGCCTACACGAGGGCAGGACACCCCGACCGGCGCACCGGTCGGGGTGTCCTGCCCTCTGCCGTGCCGCGCGTCAGCGGTGGCCCAGCAGCTGTGCGATCTCGCGGGCCGCGTCGCGGGCCGGCCGGCCGACGCCGATGAGGGTGGCGGAGGCCGGGCCGGTCCAGTCGCCGTAGCCGAGCAGGTGCAGTCGGGGCTCGTCGACGGCACGGGTGCCGACGGTGGCGATGTGACCGCGGCTACCTCGCAGGCGCAGGGAGGCGAAGTGGGCGAGGGCGGGCCGGAAGCCCGTGCACCAGATGACCGCGTCGGCCTCGGTCCTGGTGCCGTCGGCCCATTCCACACCGGTCGCGGTGAGGCGGGTGAACATCGGCTTCGCGGTCAGGAGTCCGGCATCACGGGCCGCCCGGACCGGGGGCACGGCCACGATGTCACCGAGGGAGGCGACACCGCCCGTGTCGTCGCGGCCCGCGTCCAGCGCCTGGCGACGGGCGGTGGCGGCATCGAAGAGGGCCCTGCCATCGATGTCGTCAGGCAGGTAGCGGGGCGGGCGCTGGGTGACCCACGTCAGCTCGGCGACGGGCGCGAGATCGGCGGCGATCTGGGCCCCGGAGTTCCCGCCGCCCACGACGATCACACGCTGCCCGGCGAACTCGGCCGGGCTGCGGTACTGCACGGTGTGGAGCTGGCGGCCCTGGAACTCGCGCCGCCCGGGGACGGTGGGCAGGAAGGGGCGGGTCCAGGTTCCGGTGGCGCTGACGACCGTACGGGCCCGCCAGTCGCCGGAGTCGGTCTCCACCCGCAGGAAGTCACCGTCACGGTGGACGGCGTCGACCCACACGCCCCGCCGCACGGGGAGCTCGTACCGCTTCTCGTAGTCGGCGAGGTACGAGACCACGTGCCCGGCGTCCGGGTAGACCTCGCCCTCCTGCGCGGGCATGAAGCGGCCCGGCAGCGAGGAGTACGCGGCCGGTGAGAACAGGTGGAGGGAGTCCCAGGTGTGCTGCCAGGCTCCGCCCGGCGCCGCCTGGGCGTCGAGGATGACGTGCTCGATGCCCAGGCGGCGCAGGTGATAGCCGGCGGCGAGTCCGGACTGGCCGCCGCCGATCACCACCACATCCGCGTGCTGTGTCATGCCGCGGGCGACCCGCTGTCCGTCTTGCCGCGCATGAAGATGACCGCGACCAGGGCCAGGCCCACGACCGCACCCACGAGCTGTACGCCCACGAAGGCCGGTACGGAGGCGGGGGCGATGCCCGCGAAGGTGTCGGTGAAGGCGCGGCCGATGGTGACGGCCGGGTTGGCGAAGGAGGTGGAGGAGGTGAACCAGTACGCGGCACCGATGTACGAGGCCACGGCTACGGGCGCGAAGCGCAGGCGGTCCGTCCGCGCCAGCCCGAAGATCAGCAGGATCAGGCCGGCGGTGGCCACGACCTCGCCGAGCAGCAGGTTCCCGGCGGAGCGGTCGTGCGTGGCCCACTTCACCAGGGGCTCGCCGAACATCGCGTCGGCCAGGATCGCGCCCGCGATGGCGCCGACGATCTGGGCAGGAACGTAGACGGCGAGCTCACTAGCAGTGACGCCCGCGCCGCTGCGGCGGCCGGTCCACCACTCGGCGAGGCTGACGACCGGGTTGAAGTGGGCGCCGGAGACCGGGCCGAGGAGGGCGATCAGGACGCCGAGGCCGAAGACGGTGGCGGTGGAGTTGGCCAGCAGTTGCAGGGCCACGTCCTGGGTGAGCTTCGTTGCCTGGATGCCGGACCCGACGACGACCGCGACCAGTGCGGCCGTCCCGACGAGTTCGGCGGCGGCGCGGGCCACCAGCGGAGCGGCGGGCGGAGTCGCGCCGGGTATGGGCTGGGGCGCGTCGGCGGGTATCGCGGTGTCCGCTGCGGGTGCGGCGGCGACGGGCTCGGTGGCGGTCAAGACAGGTTCTCCTCGGGCAGGTGAGGGGGAAACCAAGCGGGTTATGGGCAGGACCGCTTGATGTTCGCTTCGGAAGTGGCACGCGCGGTCTGCGCGAGGCCGGCGAACTGACCGGCGATGGCCTCGATGACTTCCGGGCGGAGTCTGTAGTAGATGAAGCGGCCGCACGGTTCGGTCTCCACGACCCCGGCCTCTCTGAGCACCTTCAGGTGGTTGGAGAGGTTGGTCTGCTTGGCACCGGTCTCCTCCACGAGGTGCGTGGTGCACAGCGTCTCGCGGGAGAGCAGGGTCACGATCTGAAGCCTGAGGGGGTCTGCCAGGACTCGGATCAGTTCAGTGTCGACTGACGTCATCATGGGCTGATACTGTCACATCAGTTGGGGCTGACACCAGCCCGAGCTGACCCTATTGGCTCCTTTGAACAGGATCGCCATGCCCACGCCCTCCTCGCCCCTCCTGCCGGACGAACGCCTGGCCACGGGGGCAGCCCGTCTCGCCACCCGGTACGCCGGCCACTTCGCGCCGGAAACCGTCCTCGGCCTGCTCGCCGACTCCTACACCCGTCTCGCCGAGCACGCCCGGATCCGTACGCACCTCGTCGTGCTGGCGGAGCGGCTGACCGCCGAGCGCCTGGACGCCCTCGCCCACACCCAGGGGCTGACGAGCGGCGGCCGGACGCGGGTCCTGTTCGTGTGCAGCCAGAACGCCGGCCGCTCCCAGATGGCCGCAGCCCTCCTCACCCACCGAGCAGGCGAGCGCGTCACCGTCTCCTCCGCGGGCACCCACCCCGCCGACGAGGTCGAGCCGCACATCGCCCAGGCCCTCACCGAGGCCGGCGCGGACCTCACCGACGCCTACCCCAAACCGCTGACCTCGGAAGTCGTCGAGGCCGCCGACATCGTGATCACGATGGGCTGCGGCGACGCCTGCCCCGTCGTGCCAGACCGCCGCTACCTCGACTGGCCCGTCGCCGACCCGGACGGAGCGCCGATCGCCATCGTCCGCGACATCCGCGACGCCATCGACGCCCACATCACCGAGCTCCTCACCCAGCTCGCACTGTAAAGCTCGTCCCGCATCCCCACCGCAGTCCCCTCACCCCAAGGAAGAACAGATGTCCTCCGCTCCTGCCGCCTCCGTCCTGTTCGTCTGCATCCACAACGCGGGCCGCTCCCAGATGGCGGCCGGGTTCCTCCGCCACCTCGCCGGCGACCGCGTAGAGGTCCGCTCCGCCGGCTCCGTGCCCGGCGACCGGATCAACCCCTCCGCCGTCGCCGCCATGGCCGAGCTGGACATCGACATCTCCGACCAGAAGCCGAAGGTCCTCACCCCCGAGGCCGCCCAGGCATCCGACTACATCATCACCATGGGCTGCGGCGACGCCTGCCCGTACTTCCCCGGCAAGACCTACCTCGACTGGCAGCTCGAAGACCCCGCCGGCCAGGGCGTCGAGGCCGTCCGCCCCATCCGCGACGAGATCAAGGGCCTCATCGAGGGCCTGATCGCCGAGATCGACGCCAAGAAGCAGGTCTGACTCCATGACCGACGCGACCACCACCGGCGCTGACGACGGCATACGCAACGTCATCATCATCGGCTCCGGCCCCGCCGGATACACCGCAGCCCTCTACACGGCCCGCGCCCAGCTGAAGCCCCTGCTGTTCGGCAGCTCGATCTTCGTCGGCGGCTCACTGACCACGACCACCGAGGTCGAGAACTTCCCCGGTTTCCCGGACGGCGTCGACGGCCCGGACCTCATGACCAACATGCGGGCCCAGGCGGAGAAGTTCGGCGCCGAGATGATCGACGACGACATCGTCTCCGTCGACCTGACCGGCACCGTCAAGGAAGTCACCGACTCCGAGGGCACCGTCCACCGCGCGAAGGCGGTGATCATCGCGACGGGCTCCGGCTACCGCAAGCTCAACCTCCCGAAGGAGGAGGAACTGTCCGGCCGAGGCGTGTCCTGGTGCGCCACCTGCGACGGGTTCTTCTTCCGCGACCGCGACATCGTCGTGGTCGGCGGCGGCGACACCGCCATGGAGGAAGCCACCTTCCTCACCCGCTTCGCCCGCTCGGTCACCATCGTCCACCGCCGCTCCACCCTGCGCGCCTCCCAGGTCATGCAGAACCGCGCCTTCTCGGACGACAAGATCTCCTTCCTCTTCGACAGCGAGATCACCGAACTGGACGACAAGGACGGCATGCTCTCCGGCCTCACCGTCCGCAACGTGATCACCGAAGAGACCCAACACCTCGACGTGACCGGCCTCTTCATCGCCATCGGCCACGACCCGCGCACCGAGCTCTTCACCGAACAGCTCGACCTGGACGCCGAGGGCTACCTCAAGGTCCACTCCCCGTCCACGCGCACCAGCCTCCCCGGCGTCTTCGGCGCGGGCGACGTCGTCGACCACACCTACCGCCAGGCCATCACCGCCGCTGGCACCGGCTGCGCCGCAGCCCTCGACGCAGAGCGGTACCTCGCCGCCCTCGACGCAGAGCGGTACCTCGCCGCCCTCGCCGACGCGCGCTGACCGCCACCACACACGAGAGGAGGCCGCACCGTGGCCCTCAAGAGCGTGACCGACGCATCCTTCATCGAGGACGTCCTCCAGAGCGACAAGCCCGTACTCGTCGACTTCTGGGCAGCCTGGTGCGGCCCCTGCCGCCAGCTCACCCCGTCGCTCGAAGCCATCGCCGCCGAACACGGCAAGAAGATCAAAATCGTCAAGCTGAACATCGACGAGAACCCGGAAACGGCCGCCGCATACGGCGTCATGTCCATCCCCACGATGAACGTCTTCGTCGGCGGCAGGGTCACCAAGACCATCGTGGGTGCCAAGCCCAAGGCCGCCATCGAACGCGAACTGCGCCACCTACTGAAAGCCTGAGTCGACGGCGTTGGCCTGAGCGCGAGCGGTGATCGGCACGCCTGCGGGCCCCCGCCCGAGCGGCGAGCGCGAGACCGACAGTGCCAGCGTCGACCGTAGGCGCTCGGTCCGCCGGCCATAACGACGAGTCAGCCCCGGCATCGGCCAGCTCCTTCCGTCCGCCGCAACGAGCCCGTCTGGCGGTCTTCGTCAGTCCTACAGGCCACTTCCCCGGGCTTCGTCGAGGTGGGTGGGGGCGAACATGCGGAGCAGGGCGGGGAGGACCACGACGCTCGGGCCGGGGGTTGCCAGGGCTGCTGCGAGGTCGTGTTCCAGGTCGGGCGGGCTGGTCAGTGTGGCCGGGACACCAAAGGATTCGGCGAGGCGGACGAAGTCCGGGCGGGTGAGTTCGGTTGCGGTGGCCCCGCCGAAGGTGTCGGTCATGTACTCGCGCAGGATGCCGTAGCCGCCGTCGTCGACGATCAGCCAGGTGACGTTCAGGCCGAGTTGGGCGGCGGTGGCGAGTTCGGCTATCGAGTACACCGCCCCGCCGTCCCCGGAGACAGCGAGCACCGGGCGGTCCGGGGCGGCGACCGCCGCCCCGAGCGCCGCGGGGAATCCGTAGCCGAGGCCGCCGGCGCCCTGGGCGGAGTGCATGGTGTTCGGTCGGCGGGCGTCGAATGCGGACCAGGCCCAGTAGCCGAGGATCGTCATGTCGAAGAAGACCGGGGAGTCGTCGGGCAGGGCGCGTCGCAGGGCGGCCAGCAGTTCGCGTTCCGGTTCCAGGTCCTGCTCGTCGAGTCGGGCCCGGATCCGTTTGAGGAGGCCGGCCGCTGCCTCCTCGGCTCGGCCGTCCGGTTGCCTAGCCGGGATGGAGTTGTACAGGGCGGCCAGGGAGAGTCGGGCGTCGGCGTGGATGCCGAAGGCGGGATGGTTGGACTCCAGCTTGCCGAGGTCCGCTTCGATCTGGATCAGCCGGCCGCGTGGGGCGAAGGTGTGGTAGTTGCTGGAGAGTTCACCGAGTCCGGAGCCGACCACCAGTAGGACGTCGGCGTCTTCGAGCAGGTCGGTGGTGTGGCGGTCCTCCAGCCAGGATTGGAGGGAGAGCGGGTGCTCCCAGGGGAAGGCGCCCTTCGCGCCGTAGGTGGAGGCCACGGGGGCGCGCAGCAGTTCGGCGAGCAGGAGGAGTTCGGCGGTGGCGCCCGAGCGCACCACTCCGCCGCCCGCCAGGATGACGGGCCGCTCGGCCTGCGCCAGGAGCAGGGCCGCCTCGGCGATCAGCTCGGGCCGGGGGTCCAGGGGGCGTGGCTCGGCTCGCAGGCCGGTCACCGGAGGGACGGTGGTGGGGGCCAGGAGTACGTCTTGGGGGATCTCCACCCAGACCGGGCCGTACGGCACGGTGAGAGCGGACTGCCATGCGGCGGCCAGGGCGGAGGGGATCTGCGAGGCGGTGCGCGCGGTGTGTACGGATTTCACGATGTCGCGGAAGCTGGCTTGCTGGTCGGTGAGTTCGTGGAGGTAGCCGCGACGGCGGCCGCCGAGTCCGGCCGAGGGGATCTGGCTGGAGACGGCGAGCACCGGGACGGAGGCGGCCGCGGCCTCCTGGAGCGCGGCGAGCGAGGTGAGGGCGCCCGGTCCGGTGGACAGGAACAGGGGCGCGACGGTTTCGGCGGTGCGGGCGTAGCCGTCGGCGGCGAAGCCGGCGTTGTTCTCGACCCGCAGGCCCACGTAGCGCAGTGGGGAGCGGCGCAGCGCGTCGAAGAGGCCCAGGGCGTGCTGGCCGGGGAGGCCGAAGACGCAGTCGGCGCCGAGTGCGGTGAGTGATTCGACGACGAGATCGCCGCCGTTGCGGACGTGGTTCACCGGACTCCCCCAGCAAGGGTCTTGGCCATCCGGGCGCGTGTTGCGGTATTCATCAGCGCCTCTCAGTGGGCGTAGTCGGGGGCGATGCGTTCGACGAGGCGGAGCAGGGCGGCCCAGGCCAGGTCGTACGCCTTGTCGTCCTGGAAGTCGGAGCCGTGCTCGTCCCCGGAGAGTTGGCGGGCGGTCAGTTCGCAGACCTCGGGGGCGGGGATCAGGAGCGGAGCTCCGCCCGCCATGGCCGTGGTCTGGATCTGGCAGGCGTTCTCCAGGTAGTGCATGCGCAGGAAGGCCTGCGCGGGGCTCGTTCCGACGGTCAGCAGGCCGTGGTTGCGCAGGATCATCGCGGGGTGGCCGCCCAGGTCGGCGACCAGGCGCTGCTGCTCGTCGAGGTTGAGGGCGACGCCTTCGTAGTCGTGGTAGCCCAGCCGGTTGTGGAACTCCATCGACATCTGATTCAGCGGTAGCAGCCCGCCCTCCTGGGCGGCGACGGCGCAGCCCGCCCGGGTGTGGGTGTGCAGGACGCAGTGGGCGTCCTCTCGGGCACTGTGGATCGCGCTGTGGATGACGAAGCCGGCCGGATTCACCGGGTGGGGACTCGGCTCCACCGCGTTTCCGGACAGGTCGATCTTCACCAGGTCGGATGCGGTGATCTCCTCGAAGAGCAGACCGTAGGGGTTGATGAGGAAGTGCTGTTCGGGGCCCGGGAGGCGGGCCGAGATGTGGGTGAAGATCAGGTCCGTCATCTTGAAGTGCGCGACCAAGCGGTAGACGGCGGCGAGTTCGCGGCGCAGGTCGAGTTCGGTGGCGTTCACGGGGTAGTCCGTCCGGTCAGCAGTCGGCGGTCGGTCGCTGAGCGGTCAGCGTTCGGCGATCGCGGTGGCGGCGACTGCGGTGGCGATGGGCTCGTCGTTGTGTGCGGTGTTCTGACCGGCCAGACGGTGGCGCCACTGTTCCAGGATCCCGGCGTCCGTGGGCCGGGTGGTCAGGCTGACCACCAGGTAGGCGACGAGGCTGACGGCGAGGCCGTAGTAGATGGGCTCGTTGGCCAGGACGCCCTTGGTGGCCATCAGGACGATGACGGTGAGGCCGCCGGTCGTCATGGCGGCGAGCGCGCCCTGGATGTTGCCGCGCCGCCACAGCAGGCCGCCCAGGATCGGTACCAGGAGGCCGCCGACCAGCAGGTTGTAGGCGACGGTCAGGGCCGCGAGGACGTCGTCGAGCAGGCAGGCGATGACGATCGAGATGACGCCCAGGGCCACGATCGTCACGCGGTTGGAGCGGACCTCGTCGTGGTCGTCGGCCAGTTCCCGGGCCGGGCGTCCGCCGAGGGTGCGCAGCCGCGCCCAGATGTCATTGTTGGCCACCGTCGCCGAGGCGATCAGGGCGCCACTGGCAGTGGACATCATCGCCGAGAGCGCCGCGGCGAGGACCAGGCCCTTGACGCCGGTGGGCAGCAGGTTCTTGACGACGGTGGCGAAGGCGCTGTCCGCGCTTTCCAGCGTCGGGTAGAGGGTCTTGGCCGCCATGCCGATGAAGGCGCCGGCCAGGGCGTAGACCAGGCAGTACACGCCGGCCGCGGTGCCGCCGTAGGAGGCGACCTTGTCGGTGCGGGCGGTGAAGACGCGCTGCCAGATGTCCTGGCCGATCAGCATGCCGAAGGTGTAGATCAGCACGAAGGTGAGGATGGTCTCCCCGCCGATCGAGGTGAAGGAGAAGTAGCTGTCCGGGAGTTTGTCCTTCATCTCCGCGAAGCCGCCCGCCTTGACCACGGCGATCGGCAGGAGCAGGACGAGTACGCCGATGCTCTTCACCACGAACTGCACCATGTCGGTGAGGGTGATGGACCACATGCCGCCCATGGCCGAGTAGCCGACCACGATGGAGCCGCCGATCACCACGGCCGCCCAGCGCGGCACGTCGAACAGTACGTCGAAGACGGTGGCGTAGGCGATGGTGGAGGTGACGACCAGCATCAGGGTGTAAACCCACATCACCAGGCCCGAGATGACGCTGGCGGCGTCGCCGTAGCGCAGCGAGAGCATGTCGGCGACGGTGTAGACCTTGAGCCGGGCGATGCGGGCGGAGAAGAAGATGCTCAGGGCGAGCAGGCCCAGGCCGATGGCGAAGACCATCCAGGCACCGGAGATCCCGTAGGTGTAGCCGAGGCGCACGCCGCCGATGGTGGAGGCGCCGCCGAGGACGACGGCCGCCATGGTGCCCGTGTACATGAGGGGGCCGAGACGCCGCCCGGCGACGAGGAAGTCGCTCTTGGACGAGGCGCGTCTCTTGCCCCACCATCCGACGCCGACGATACCCAGCAGGTATCCGATCATCACTACGTAGTCGATCGCCATGAGGGGTCCTCCGATGGGGTGCGGCCGCGAGGGGGAGGTGGCCGCCCGATGATTTCCGAAAAGGGGGACAGCGACGGCCGACCACGGGGTGAGGTGGCGGCATCAGAGCTGGTGGATCGGGGATGAGAGAGACGCTATTCCGGTTGCGGACTCCAGAGAAGAGCAGGTTTCATCCAATGTGATGGGGCAGAATGGATGAACCATCCAATGGACGGACAGCGCATCATGACCACTCCCCACGATCCCGCGCCCGGCTCCCCCGCCCTCCCCCTCGCCACGCTGCTCGCCGACCCCGAATTGGGTCTGGAACAGATCGCGGGCCCCGTCGACGACCGGCTGATCGGAACCGCCGGGACCACCGAGGTCGAGGACCCCGCTCCGTACCTGATCGGCGGCGAACTGCTCCTCACGGCCGGCGTGCGCCTTCCGCAGACCCCCGAAGGCATCGACGCCTACGTACGCGGCGTGGTCGGCGCGGGAGCGGCCGCGCTGGGCTTCGGCGTGGCCCCGGTCTACGACGAGGTGCCGCCGGACCTGGTCACAGCCTGCGAGCGGCACTCCCTTCCCCTGCTGCGCGTCCCGGTCACCACACCGTTCGTCGCCATCGGCCGCTCCCTCTACGGGGCGATCGCCGAGGCCAGCACTCGCGACCTGCGGCACATCTCCCAGGCGCAGTCCGCCCTGGCCTCCGCCGCGGCCCGCCCCGATGCGATGCCCGCCGTCCTTCACCAGCTCTCCTCCCACCTCGGCGCCTGGACCGTGCTGATCGACGCGCAGGGCCGTGACCTGTTCAGCGCCGGCCCCCGGCCCGCCCCGGCCGTCCGGCAGCAGATGCTCGATCTGGCCGTACGCACGATGTCCCGATCACGGCTCGCCAGGGCGGGACGCACCCAGCCGCCGACCGCCGCGGCCGAGCACCACGCGGGCAGCCGGCTCACCGTGCACACGCTCCCCGGCAGGGAAGGCAGCACCGGGCCGCTCGTGGTCGGGATCGCCGCCACCACGCCGCCCACGGTCGTGCACCGCGCGGCGACCGGCGTGGCCACCGTCCTGCTCTCCCTGCTCACCAGCCCCCGCCACGCCCTCGGCACGGACAGCGCCGGCGCCGGCGCGCTGGTCCGGCTGATGCTCGGAGCGTCACCCGCGGACGTCGCCCCCGCCCTCCTCCCTGCCGACGCGCCGCCCGGCGGTCGCTGGGTCGTCGTCCACGGCCACCGCGGCGGGCCGGAGGCCGGCTCGAGCGTGCCCGTCGGCGGCGACCCCGTACAGCTCGCAGCACTTGGCACCGCGCTGAGCACCTCCTACCTCGACCTGGACGGCGACGCGCTGCGTGCCCTGGTCCCGGGCGCACCCTCGATCGACGCCGAGGCCGCCGCCCGGCTGGGCTGGACGCTCGGCCTCAGCTCGCCCTCGGCCACTGTCGACCTGCCGACCGCCGACACGCAGGCCGAGCGCGCACTGCGGCGCGCCCTCGCCACCGGTGAGCCGGTCGTGCACCACCGTGCCGAGGAGCAGAGCGTGCACGGCATCGTCAACGCCGCCGATGCCAGGGCCCTCGCCCGCGCCCGCTTCGCCCCGCTGGACACTGCCGCACAGCCCGGCCCCGCCGTGCTGCTGGAGACGCTGCGCACCTGGCTCGCACTGCACTGCAGCTGGGACCAGACCGCCACCGCACTCCAGGTGCACCGCAATACGGTGCGCCACCGCATCGGCCGCGTGGCCGACCTCCTGGAGACCGACGTCCAGGACCCCGACGTCCGGATGGAGCTCTGGTTCGCCCTCCACTGGCTGCCCGGCGAACGACAGCAGGACTGAGGCAAGCGAGCAGTCGCCTCGGGCCGCGGCCGGTGCTAGAAATAGAGCGTTATGAGGCTTACCGGCCTGTTCGGGGCACGGGGGGACCCTGTCGACCCCGAGGCGCCACCGCCCACCGAGGGGCAGCGTCGCCGGTTCCCGCTGAGGGTGCGCAGTGTCGCGAGCCAGGTGTTCGCACTGCAGCTCGCGATCGTGGTGCTGCTCGTTGCAGCAGCCGTGGTGGCGCAGGTGCTGCAGGCTCAAGCCGGGGTCATGGAGGATGCCCGCCATCGCTCGTTCGTGGGCGCCCAGACCTTCGCGAGCGCGCCCGAGACGCTGACGGCCATGAAGTCCGACGACCCGACCGCACTGCTTCAGCCGCGGGCGGAGCAGGCCCGGAAGAAGTCCGGAGTCGACTACGTAGTCGCGTTCAGCCCGGCCGGGACACGCTGGACCCACCCCGACCCCAACCTGATCGGGAAACACGTCACCGGCACCTTCGAGCACGGACTCGCAGGCGAGCCGTACACAAGCACCTTCGTCACACCGTTCGGCCAGGCCGTGGACACCACGGTCCCCGTCATCGACGCCGACGGGACGGTCGTCGGACTGGTGGCCGTCGGAATCAGCGTCGAAAGCGTGAACGAACGGGTCGCGCACCAGCTGCCGCTCCTGTTCGTCGCCGCAGCCGGCGCCCTGCTACTGGCGACGGCCGGCTCGGCCCTCGTAAGCCGGCGACTGCGGCGCCAGACCCACGGTCTGGAGCCGGCCGAACTGAGGCGGATGTACGAGCACCACGATGCCGTGCTCCACGCGGCGCGCGAGGGGGTGCTCATCGTCGGGGGCGACGGACGCCTCGTACTGGCCAACGACGAGGCACGGCGGCTGCTGGACCTGACCGGGGACGCGGAGGGACGCCAGGTCCCGGACCTGGGCCTGCCTCCGCCACTGGCCGAACTGCTGCTCGCCGGCCGGGAGGCGACCGACGAGGTGCATACCGCGGGCGACTGGCTGCTGGCGGTGAACGTGCGGCCCACCGAGCCGTACGGCGGCCCGCCCGGGAGCGTGGTGACGCTGCGCGACACTACCGAACTGCGGATCGTCGCCGGCGAGGCCGCCGTGGCCCAGCGACGGCTGAAACTGCTCTACGACGCGATGACCGAGATCGGCACCACCCTTGACGTCGTGAGGACGGCCGAGGAGCTGACCCGGTTCTCGGTCCCCCGCTTCGCCGACTTCGCCAGTGTCGATCTGGTCGCTCCGATCCTCCAGGGAGAGGAGCCGACGGGGACGACCCTTCGACGTACGGCCGTCACCGGCATCCGGCACGACCACCCCCTGTACGAGGTCGGCAAGGTGATCGACTTCGTGGCCACCGCCCCGCAGGCGATCGGCTTCGGCACCATGGAGCCGGTGCTGGAGGCGGACCTGCCCGGCTCGACCAAGTGGCGCGAACAGGATCCCGCCATCGCCCGGAAGATCATCGACCACGGCATCCACTCGATGATCGTCATCCCCTTGCGCGCGCGGGGCGTCCTCATGGGCGTCGCGAGCTTCTGGCGCTCCGAGAAGCCCGAACCCTTCGAGCAGGAGGACGTGTCGATCGCCGAGGAGTTGGTCGGCCGCGCGGCGCTGGCCATCGACAACGCCCGCAGGTACACCCGCGAGCACGCCGTGGCGGTCGCCCTGCAGCGCAGCCTCCTGCCACAGGGGGTGCCCGAACATTCCGCGCTCGATGTCGCATACCGCTATCTGCCCGCGCAGGCCGGGGTGGGCGGGGACTGGTTCGACGTTATCCCGCTGCCCGGCGCCAGGGTGGCGCTGGTCGTGGGCGACGTCGTGGGCCACGGGCTGCACGCGGCCGCCACCATGGGCCGCCTGCGCACCGCGGTGCACAACTTCTCCGCGCTCGACCTGCCTCCCGACGACCTCCTGGTGCACCTGGACGAACTGGTGAGCCAGATCGACAGCGACGAGGCAGCCGGCGGCGTCGGCCCGGGGCTCGCGGGAGCCACCTGCCTGTACGCCGTCTACGACCCGGTCGCCGGCCGGGTCAGCATCGCCCGGGCCGGCCATCCCGGTCCCGCGCTGGTCCTCCCCGACGGCACCGTTTCATTCCCGGACGTACCCCTCTCCCCGCCCTTGGGCGTGGGCGGCAGCCTGCCCGTGGAGAGCGCCGAACTTCTCTTGCCCGAGGGCTCACGACTCGTGCTCTTCACCGACGGACTGGTCGAGGACCGTGACCGCGACATCGATACGGGCCTGGAGTTGCTGCGCGTGGCCTTGGCCGCGGGTGCGGACCGTACGCCGGACGAAACGTGCGCCGCAGTCCTCGACACCGTGCTGCCCGCCCACCCCGACGACGACGTCGCCCTGCTGGTGGCCTGCACCCGGCTGATGGACCCCGCCCGGGTCGCCGAGTGGGAGGTCCCTTCCGACCCCGCGGCCGTGGCTCCGGTCCGCTCCGCTTGCGGACGCACTCTGACTGCATGGGGGTTGGAGGAAATCGGGTACGCCACCGAGCTGATCCTCAGCGAGCTGATCACCAACGCCATCCGCTACGGCACCCAGCCCATCCGCGTCCGCATGCTGCACGACGACGATCGCAGCCTGATCTGCGAGGTCTCCGACGGCAGCAGCACCTCCCCGCACATGCGGCGCGCGGCCACCACGGACGAGGGAGGCCGCGGCCTGTTCCTCGTCGCCCAGTTCGCCGAACGCTGGGGCACTCGCTACACCCCACGCGGCAAGGTGATCTGGACCGAGCAGTCGCTCCACGACAACCAAGAAGGACCAGGAGCCGACATGGTCGAACACCTCCTCGACCAATGGGACGACGAGGCCTTGTGACCACTTGAGGACGGCACACCCACCGCCTCTGCCACCCGGGGCGACCCGACTCTACGGATCAGCTGGGTGCTACCACGAGTCAGGCGCGCGCCGTCGAGGATCAGGTCGACCAGGCGCGGGACCAGGGTGTCCCCCAGCGGTTCGCCGGTGAGCAGTACCCGTGCGAGGACGGGGCCTGCGATGGCCTCGCCTCACAGCAGTCGAGGCCTCCGCCGAAATCGCGGGCGACGCCTTGTTCGTCCTCAACCCGGCACCCGCTCAACCGCTGCCCGCCACCCTACTCAAACGCGTCGATGTCCTGATCCCCAACCGCTACGAGCTGACCTCACTCGCAGACACACCACTGCCGACACGCTTGGAGGACGTCGCCTCCACATGCAACCTACTCGGCGTGGCGAGATCGCGTGGCAGTTCGGGCGCAGGGCGATCATCTACCCCGGATGCTACGGCCGCCGCGCCCCCAACTCCTGGACGTGGTCCACCTCCTATCTGGGATCCCCGACATCGGTGACATCGTCCGGCTGACCTTGGATTCTGGATTCTCACACCGGCCACCGCTACGGAAGGCAACCGCCCTGCGGGCCGCTTCACTGGCGGATGAGGCGTCCGCCTCCTGCGTCCGTGCGATGGCCCCGGGTCCTCGGTTCCCGCTCCTCCACCCGCTGCCGATACCTGGCTGCCTCCGGCCCCAGATCCGGGAGCGGCGCAAGGTCGACCGTCTGAGCAGCCCTTTCATTCTGGGACTGGCTGGACTTCTCGCACGCCTGATGCCGTGTTCGCCCGTCGGGGACTACCGACTGCACGCACACGGGCACAGACGCGCCGACGCCTTGCCGTGGGTCCGCTCGCTGTCGGAAGAAGCAGCCTGCTGCGGCCCACGGTCCTGCTCGCGAGTGTCGGCATCCAACACACGGAGTTGGTGAAGGCGCTGGGGTCACATGCCGCGCCTGCACGCCCAGCTCGTACCCCACGGGACCGATTACCTCCAAGTAAGCAGTAAAAACGCAGGTCACGGGGTAACCGATCGACCCACCTACCGGAGAGGGGTGGGAGAGAAGCCGCGTCTCGGATGACGAACACGCGACCCCTCTCCGGGCACCCCGATTTAGCGTCCCCCCTGTACCCAGTTGAAGGAGATCCCCAATGCAGCATGTCACCCCCGAGACCCGTGCAAAGATCGCCAACCTCTTCGCCGACCGGCGGCAAAACCAGCCCGCCAAGAACGAGTTGACGGCCCTGCTGGAGCTGTACGTCCAGCGCGTCCTCATCGACCCCGACCTGACCGCTCACGTCGCCCCGAGCACCCCGTACGTGCGCGTTCTGGACCAGCGGAGCGTCTGGGAGAAGACGCCGGAGACGCCCTTCGCCCCGGCCGTCGCAAACATCGGCGGCGACATCGACATCCACCTCGACCCCGAAGACTTCGGCGACCTCAGAGAGTTCGTCACATACAAGACACACCTCCAGCGGGACGTTCACCTGGCGTGTGTCGACCTGAAGAAGCACCCCACCGTCCTCGCCGTCCTGGCTGCCGTCGAGCTGACCCGTCGCGCCTACGAAAAGAACCGCGCCGGCCGCTGACCACGACGCATCACCCACACCTACCCGGTCTCCTGCCCGTGCGGCTCCCTCCTTGTGCGGGAGCCGTGCGGACACTCACGATCAGTGGGAAGCAAGTCACACTGGCCGTTCTGCTCCCCCGTCGGGGCCCGCGCCACCACCAGCGACGGCCACGCCGCCAAGTGCTACATGGGCAGGGACGGCAAAGCCCGCTGGAGCGGCGCGTGATCTGGCCACGCGACGGGGCCTCGCCAGCGGCGCGGCGGGCCCCGCCTGCGTTCGCGAAGGACTTCGCCATGAACCGCTGCCCCGCACAACAATGAACACGAGACTGTTTTGTGGGACGCCTTCGCCGAGAGCACGTGGAAGGACCCCAGCAGCGGGGAACATTGCTTCCGCTGGACCCAGTACAAGGACCACTCCACCGATCCCGGGCCTGACATCCTCGGCGGCCCGGAGACTGCGCTGGAGATCGACAGCGGTACCGGCCACGCCGCTGCATACCTCGATGCTGGGCCGCACGTCGTGAAGGCCGCCTGCGCAAGCCCGGTGAGCGCAAGGCCGTCCTGCTCGTGGGCGGCCTGCAGCAGGCCGCCCACGACCCAGAAGCCCCGCGGATGATCCTGGAGTAGGACGGCTTCGCCTGGAGCGTTGCAACGGTGGACAACTACGCGGCGGCCTGCCGCTACCTCAGCCCCAACGAGGGATCCCACTGAACCGACACGGGCCCCGTCACCGGACGCAACCCTCTCGCCCCCGGGACCGGACGTCACCGCAAGCCCTGACCGCCGCACACATCCCCGCCTCCCCGAGGCCTAGGAGATCGGGGGCGCCGCACCAACTCCCCGTTATTTTCGACTGATTCGGAGCGCCAACTCCAGGCGTGGCGCCTTGGATCATTTCCCACAGGACAGGCTCACCCAGCCAAATCCACCAGATCATCCGGAATCTCGAACAGCGCTCTAAACCCGGTTGAACAGTTCGCAAAGAGGCAGACCGCGGTTAGTGTCCTGGTGCAGACCAAGGGCCATCAGCTTCCCCGAAGCCGGGGACTGGCCCGGGATCTGCACGGGGAGAAGTCTCTTGAAGACCATCACCACATTGCGCCTCGCGGCCATCGCCACGGCGATCGCCGGACTCGCCGTCCTCGGCGGAACCGCGAACGCGGCAGATGAGCCTCACTCCCTGAGCGGAGAAGGCGGCGAGCTCGGCCCGCAGCACGCCATCACCTGCGGCTGGGACCAGGGCGTCGTAGCCCCATACAGCGTCGGCACCGACGTCGTCCGTGGCATGGTCCGCGTCAAGTGCTCCGACAGCCTCGACAAGGCCAACACCAGGGCCCAGCTCCAGGTTCTGGACGGCGGAAAGTGGTGGAACCGCGGCATCGGGGTCACCAGCTACTCCACCGCCAAGACCATCCACGTCAACGACGACAGCACCAAGCTCTCCGGCGTGTACATGTACCGCACCGTGGGCACCCACTACGGGCAGCACGGCAACGCCTGGGCGCTGCCCGTCTTCTACTCCAAGACGCAGTACCTCACCGGCTGATCAGGAGGACCGATGCGACCGATGGATCCCGATGCCCGGCGGCTTCTGGGCGTGGCGACCGAAGTGGCCCGGGTGCGTCACGGTGACGTGTGCGAGCCGAGGGACCTGGTCGTCGCCTACGTCATCCACGAGCTGATCCCTTCGGGCGAGTCTCCGACGATCTCCGCCCAGAACAGCACGTCGCCGGAACAGCTCCGCCTGTCGCCGGAGATCGAGGAAGTCCTCACGCTGGAGACGGACGAGCCCGTCGTCCTGGGCGAGTTCCTGGATCTGGCCAGGCAGGTTGGTCCCGAGCTGTACGAGTACCTCGGAGTGAAGTGAAGCAGCGTTACCTGGCCGCCGTCCTCTCCCTGGCCCTGACGGGCTGCGGAGGGGGCGGCGGTCCCTCATTGTCCGAGAAGATGGAACAGGCCGGGTGGAAGAGCGAACCGGTTCTGAAAGGCGCCGAGATGGAGCGGGGCCAGGTCTCGCCGGCCGCCTGCGAGAAGCTCTTCTCCCTGCTGGGCCACGAGGAAGACACCGACACCACCAGGGGCTTCAAGAAGGGCGAGGCGGCGTACCTCCTCGTCCGGGAGTGGAACGGGGCCGGATTCCCTGGCGACGTCTCGCGAGCGGCCGAAGCCTGCCCGGCGATGAGTATGGCCTACGGCCCCACCACGCTCACCTACACCGTCGCCGTCGAAGACAAGGGTGACCAGACCCGGCTACGGCTGACCGCGAGGGAGTCCGGGCAAGTGCTCGCGGAGCTACTCCTGGGCGCCTCCGAAGCCTCCGGCCGAAACCGCCTCGTCCGCGTCATGAACGCCCGTGACGACGGCACACAAGCCCTCCAAGTGGCCCTCACCTCCCCCTTGTGAGCGGCCCACAGGCCCCTGCCGGCGCGTGCGCCACGGGGCGGGGGCGGCGCCCGTACCAACGGACCGCACATGGACAGCGACTTCACCAACGACGAGGTGTGCGGACTCCTCGGGTCCCCAAGAACTGGCTCTACAGCTTCGCGATGACCCCGGCCCGCAAGAGGTTCCGTGCGGAACAGCTGCGGCCCAACTCCGCACGAAGCCCCCGCACCCGCGCTCCCGGATCGGCGGGGGCTTCGTCATGGACGCGAGCGTCTCAGCCCTCGTACCACCGGTAACGATCTTCAACAATCTGTGTACGCTCCGAACCCCTCACCCCAGCCCACACCCACCACGCCGAGAAGGAAACCCATGCCTACCCTGCCCACCTACGACCAGCACATACAGCCCCCGCCCCCACCGCCCCAAGACCCCGGCAAGTTCACCGCGAAGCAGAAGACGGCCCTGAGCATCAGCGCGATGTGCACCGTCCTCTTCACCCCGCTGTTCATCGCCGCGGCCTGCTCCCCGCTGCCGCCTCCCAGCCCAGCCCCGGCCCCCACGGTCACCGTCACCGTCACCGCGCAGGCCCCCCAGCCCACCAGCCCGGCCCCGGCTCCCGCGCTCATGCCACAAGCCGTGGGCGCCACCTTCACGGATGCGGTCAGGCAGATCGAGGCTGTCGGCGGCGGGGCTCCGCAGAGCGCATCCGCGTACACCGACGTCGAAGTCCCCGCCGACCACGCCACTTGGAAAGTCTGCTTCCAGACCCCGGACAAAGGCGCCCCCGTCAAGCCCGGTGAAACCCGCCTGGTCCTGGCAGCACCCGACGTGAAGTGCCCGGACAAGGAGGGCACCCGCCTCACCCCGGAGCCCGTACCCGCCCCTCCGCCCGCACCCAAGCCGGAGCCGACCCCCGACACCGACGAGGGCAGCACCTCCTCCTCCGGGGGCAGCGGATCGAGCGGCGGCGGCACCACGGGAGTCGGATTCGGCCGTTCCTGCTCCCCCGTCGGAGCCACCGCCACCACCGCCGACGGCCGTCCCGCCAAGTGCTTCATGGGCAAGGACGGCAAAGCCCGCTGGGGCTACAACAGCTGACGTCACCGAAGCCCGCCAGCACTACGCCGGCGGGGCTTCGTCGTTTCTGGACGGCCGGTCCGCTGCGACTCAGTCAGGGCACTCCCAGCTCCCGCCCCGCCGCCACTCCCCTGAGTAACCTGTCGTGAGCGACGTTGGACGGCCCCCGACCTGCGGCGTCCCTCTTGGCGAGACAGTGTCCGCTGGGGGGAATCTGGGGGGAATGAGGCCTCGTTGGGGGGCGGCTGGGGGGAATCGGCTGCATATATGGGCAGCAGGGTGAAAGGCTCCGAAAGGTCGATCACTGCAGGTCAGACGGCCTGTGCAGCGAATTTTCGCAGGTCAGCGGCGTGCGGGTGACGACTTCAAGAAGATCTCCTCGTGGGCCGCCATCCTGTTTGCACCCACACTCGTAGGAACCATCTACGGCATGAACTTCGAAGACATGCCCGAGCTCAAATGGGCAGGAGGCTACCCCTTCGCGATCCTGCTGATGGCGGTGGTCTGCGTCAGCCTGTACGTCATCTTCAAGAAGCGCGACTGGCTGTAGCTGGCAAGGCGGACTAGGTCTTCGATTTCCCAGCAGCAAATGTGCTAGGCCGCCACTTCGCGAGCTCTGGGGAGAATGCGCGGCGCTGGGGGGGACGTGTCATCGGCCCCAGACCAGCCACTCCGGACCTCTCGCCCGGCCGGCGAGCACTGCCATGCCAGCGCAGCCCGCCACAGATAGTGCGGTAATCCGTCGGTGCAGGGGTCTTGTCGGGGAACTTGAGCGCGGGTGACGTCGGCAGGCAATCCCGTTGGCACGACGGCGACATGGGTACGGGACCGGCTGGACGGGCCGTGCTGTGACGAGGGCTTCGCCGGCTGGTGACCTCCGCCGGGGACGCCAATGTTCGCGCCTACTCGCGCTGCCCGGGCACTGCAGAAGATCTCCTCGTGGGCCGCCATCCTCTTCGCCCCGGCCCTCGTCGGCTTCAGCCATCTCCGCGACGGCAGTGCCGCCCGTGAGGCCCAGGACCACCACGACTCCGGGCCCACCGACCCTGGAACGCGAAGTGGCGTGCCTCATCAGGCACACTGGCGAAGCGCCCCACCGTTTGCGGTGGGGCGCTTCGACGTTCTCCGTTTCAGCCGACTGGCTGCCCGTCCGATGCCGCCGTGACGGGTTCTTCCGGTGCCGACGGCAGGCCACGCAGTCGGCTCACCGGGGACAGGACAAGTGCGATCAGCACGGCGGCTGAGCCGATCGCCGCCACGGTCAACGCCCCCCGAGCTCCGATCCAGCCGGACAGCAGGCCCGCGAACAGGCCGCCGAGTGCGCCGCCGCCGAACAGCAAGGTGCGGAAGACCGCCGTCATCCGGCCCATCATCGACTGCGGGGTACTGGCCTGGCGCAGGCTGACGATGACGACGCCGGCGACTCCGAGTCCGAGGTAGGTGGTGAAGAAGGAGAGGACGAACATCCCCACCATCATCGGCCGGGGGCCGGTGGCCAGGGCGATCAGCGTCGGGCCGATGAGGAGGGCCGACTGGGCGACGAGGTAGACCAACCCGAGCCGGAAGCGCCCAATGACCTTCCGGGAGATCGCCGCGCCGATCAGACCGCCCACGGAGGCAGTGGCGAAGATGCCGCCGAGGGTCGTCGAGTCCAGGTGCAGGTCCCGTGCCCCGTACAGCAGGAACATCGTCCACACGGTGACCATGGAGAAGTTGCAGCAGAACCCGATGAGCGCAAGAGACCGCAGGACCCGGTTCTTCAGCACCCAGCGCAAGCCGTCCCGGAGTTCGGTCGGCAGGTGCCGCCGTGCGGCCGGCGGATCGGGACGGGGCTCGGGCGTGCGAATGAGCAGCAGCGAGACCAGGGACACCAGATAGGAGAACGCGTCGACGATCAGCGCCACGGGCGCGGTCAGGGCGCCGACCAGGACACCCGCGAGTCCGGGCCCTGCCACATCGGCCGCCGACGAGCTCATCCCCATCTTGGCGCTGGCTTCTACATAGCGCTCGGGGTCGCGTACGAGAGTGGGTACGTACGACATCCAGCTCACGTCGAACAGCACCGAGGCGACGCCGACGGCGCAGGCGATCACCAGCAGTGAGCCCATGCTGAGCACGTCCGTCCAGTACAGGACGGGGACGAGAGCCAGCAGGATCATCCGGACGAAGTTGGCGCCGAGCATGATCCGCCGCCGTCGGGCCCGGTCCACCCACACCCCGAAGACCAGGGCAAGCCCGAGATACGGCACGAGCTGCAGGAACCGCAGGACACCGACCTGCTCGTCGGTGGCATTGAAGGCGATGATGGCGGTAAGCGGCAGGGCGAGGTTCGTGACCTGGGTACCGAGGAGCGAGAGGGTCTCGCCGAGCCAGAACTTGAGGAAGTCGCCGTGGCGCCAGAGGCTCTCCGTGGACGGCTCCTCGGTGCGTGTCTGCGTGGCGGTCATCGCCGTCCCTGGCCGGTGAGGTCCGCGACCGCGTCCGCCACGTGGTCCACTTCCTCCTCGGTGTTGTAGTAGTGCGGCGACAGGCGCAGGCACCAGTCGACGTCCTTGTCCCCGAAGTCGAACTGTGCGAACTCGCGGAAGCTGAGCGCCGAGTTGATGCCGCGGGCGTCCATGGCCGCCTTGAACGGCTGCGGCTGCCAGCCCGCTACCCCGAAGGTGACGAGCGCGGCAAGACGCGGGCCGCGGTCGAGCACGCGTACCCACGGGATCGGTGCGAGCCGGTCGCGGAGCCGGGCCGCGAGCGCCGGGGTGCGCTGCTCGATGGCCTCGATGCCGACCTTGCGGGCATAGCGCGTTGCGGCGGCGCTGCCGAGCACCGTGGCGTACGGGAACTCCCACTCCTCGAACCGGGCCGCCGTCGCCACGGGCTCGTAGCCGCCCGGCTCGGTCCAGCGGGCCCCGTGCATGTCGATGAACAGCGGTTCGTAGCCCGCGCGCAGGACGCGATCGGATACATACAGGAATCCGGAGCCGCGCGGGCCGCGGAGGAACTTGCGGCAGGTGGCGGTGAGGAGGTCGCAGCCGATCTCCTCCACGTCGATGATGAACTGGCCCACCGACTGACAGGCGTCGACGAGGTAGAGCAGGTCCAGCTCCCGGCAGTGGCGGCCGATTTCCGCGACGGGTGAGACGAGGCCCGAGTTGGTGGGGACATGGGTGGCAGACACCAGGCGGGGGCGGTGGGTCCGCATCAGCGCGGCCATCGCAACCACATCGACCCCGCCCTCCGGGGTGTCGGGCGCGTGGACGATGCGTACGCCGAATCGCTTGCGCAGGGACAGGAAGGCGATCTGGTTGGAGATGAAGTCGTCGCGGGTGGTGAGGATGACGTCGTCGGCCTCGAACGGGATCGACGACAGGGCGTTGGCGTAGGCGTGGGTGGCGCTGCCCGCAAAGGCGATGTTGTCGGGTGTGGTGTTGATGAGGGCGGCGATCTCCGTGTAGAACTCGCGGACTTCGGCGGCTTGGGCGGCTGAGGCCTCGTAACCACCGATCCGGGCTTCGAGGTTCAGATGGCCGACCATCGCGTCGAGGACCGGGGCCGCCAGCAGTCCGCAGCCCGCGTTGTTGAAGTGGATGACCTGGCGGCACCCCGGGGTGTCGGCCCGCAGGGCGGCGACGTCCAGCCGAAGTGCTTCCTGACCAGGACCGGAAGCGCTACTGTTGTCTCTCATGAATGACGGTAGCACTTCTGGTGAGTTGGCCGACAGCCTCCGTACGCTGGTCTCCCGGCTGTCCCCCGGCGACCGGCTGCCGAGCAGCCGGGAGCTGATCAAGGAGTACCGGGTCGGGCCGGCGACAGTGGCGCGGGCCATCGCCGCGCTGGCCGCCGAGGGCGCGGTGGTGACCCGTCCGGGCAGTGGGACGTTCGCGGCACAGCTGGGCCGGCTCCGCGACGCACCCGGCGGCAGCGACACGGATACCGACTGGCAGACGGTTGCCCTCACCGACCGCGCCGTCGACACCCACCTGATCGCCGACCCGCTCGGCCCGCCGCCGGTCGGGACGATCACGATGGACGGCGGCTACGTACACCGCTCGCTCCAGCCCACCCGGGCCCTGAGCGCGGCGCTGGCTCGGGCGGCACGCCGTCCGGACGGCTGGGACCGCGCGCCGGCCGGCGGCCTGATGGCGCTGCGCACCGTGTTCGCCCGGATCATCGGCGGCAGCGTGGCGCCAGAGGACGTGCTGGTCACCGCCGGCGGGCAGAGCGCCCTGTCGATCGCGTTCCGGGCCATCGCCGGGCCCGGCAGCCCGGTCCTGGTCGAGTCGCCCACCTATCCCCGGGCCCTGGCCGCCGCCCGCGCCGCAGGGCTGCGGCCCGTTCCGGTACCGCTCGACGCCGACGGACTGCGGCCCGACATGCTCGCCGACGCGTTCGCGATGACCGGCGCGCGACTGCTGTACTGCCAGCCGACCTTCCAGAACCCGACCGGCACCGTGCTCACGCCCGAACGGCGCCGCCAGATCCTCGATGTGGCGCGCGCCTCGGGCGCGTTCGTGCTCGAGGACGACTTCGCACGGCACCTGGGACACGGCGGCGCCGTGCCGCGACCGCTGGTCGCCGACGACCGTGACGGCACGGTCGTCCACGTCACCTCACTCACCAAGCCCGCCGCACCGAGCCTGCGGATCGGGGCTCTGGTGGCCCGCGGACCGGTCATGGAGCGCATGCGGGCGGTGCGCCTGGTCGACGACTTCTTCGTCACGCGCCCGCTCCAGGAAGCCGCGCTGGAAGTGCTCAGCTCCCCCTCCTGGGACCGGCACGTCCGCGCTCTCGGTACGGCTCTGCGGGAGCGGTGCGCCGTGCTGGCCACCGCAGTCACGCGGGAGATCCCCGGCGCGACCTTGTCCGGGTTGCCTACGGGCGGACTGCACCTGTGGGTTCGCCTGCCGTCGGGCGTGGACGACACGGTCCTCACCGGCGCCGCCCGGCAACGCGGCGTCGCCGTGAGCGCTGGCAGTCGCTACTTCGCCACCGAGCCGCCGGCGGCTCACCTGCGTATCGGGTTCGCCGCGACGGCCGATCACGCCGAGCTGACCGAGGGTGTACGTCGGCTGGGAGCCGCGCTTGGGGATGTCGGCCCTGGGCAGGAGTGAGGCTCATGACAAGCAGCGGCCTCGGTAGGCCGAGTCGCAGTGGAAGTGCGTCGGCGTGAACGACCCACATCGTCGGTTAGACGTCACACACAAGAGAAGGTTGCCACCACCTCTGGCGCACTAGAGCTGGGCTCTTCCCCTTCTTGCCCGTGACACA
Source organism: Streptomyces sp. NBC_01351 (assembly GCF_036237315.1). GTDB lineage: Bacteria > Actinomycetota > Actinomycetes > Streptomycetales > Streptomycetaceae > Streptomyces. The sequence goes on from NZ_CP108356.1 coordinate 1,678,843, forward strand.
GTGCGCATGGCGACGGCCACCACTCCCCCATCTCTGCCTCGACTGCGTCGCGTAACGCGTACCGACACAGGATCGTGCTCCTGACCAGTGGTCATCCGTCTTCGGAGGCATCCGCGGCTGGGGAGAATCTGGGGAGAATCCGCAGCCCGCCCATGCCGGGCGCTCCCCCCGCGCCTTGGGGCTGGCCCTCCCGCACCGCCGACCACCTTCGACTACACGCGGTTGCGGAGGGTAACGACAGCGGGTGGCACGGCAGATGCTGTGCCACCCGTCGTCGCGACTACTAGGCACTGTTTCTTGGATCATGTGCGGAGCCAGATGATGAGGGCTGCGAGGGTGACGGTGCCGAGGTAGATGTAGGCGCGTTTCTCGTATCGGGTGGCGACGGCGCGGAAACCCTTGAGCCGGTTGATGGCTCGTTCGACGGTGTTGCGTTTTTTGTATCGCTCGCTGTCGAAGCCGGTGGGCCGGCCGCCTCGAGACCCGCGGTTCTTGCGGTGTCTTTGCTGGTCGAGACGTTCGGGGATGGTGTGCCGGATTCCGCGTCGTCGCAGGTAGCGGCGGTTCTTCCGCGATGTGTAGGCCTTGTCCGCCAGGACGTAGTCCGGTCGAGTGCGGGGCCGGCCGACTCCGGTACGGGGTACGGAGACCTGCTCCATCACCCGCTCGAACTGGGGCCCGTCACCGTAGTGCCCCGGTGTCAGGACGAGGGCGAGAGGCCGGCATCGCCCGTCCGCGGCGAGGTGGATCTTGGTGGTGAATCCGCCGCGGGAGCGTCCCAGACACTCGCCGATCTGACCACTTCCCCGAGTCGGATCACCAGTTTCCGCAACACCGGATCGACCTGGTTCGTCCCCCGAACGTTCCCCTTTTGAGGATCGGCGGCCGCCGGTGTCTTCCTCGCGCCGGCGGCGTGCTGGTGGGCCCGCACTGCTGTCGAGTCCACCGACACGTCCCAGTCGATCCGGCCCGCGGCGTCCTCGGCCGCCTGGATCCGAGACAACAACATCGTCCACGTTCCATCAGCTGACCAGCGGCGATGACGTTTATAGACCGTCTCCCACGGCCCGAACCGCTCCGGCAGATCCCTCCACTGCACGCCCGTCCGGACCCGGTAGAGCACCCCGTTGATCACCCGGCGGTGATCACTCCACCGGCCCCCACGGGCACCGCCAGGAGGCAAGAACGACTCCAGCCGGTCCCACTCTGCGTTCGTCAGATCCCCACGCCCCATACGGACAGCCTGACCCCAACACCCCACTCCCGTCAGGAGATCCGAGAAACAGTGCCTAGGCCGTTTCCTTCGGATCACCTCGCTGACCAGATGAAGATGGCAGCGAGGTGGAGTCCGGCGAGGCTGCTGCTCATCGAGCACGGCGCCGACGGCACGGCAGCAGCCCAGATCGCCGCTGCCGGCGAGGTCCTCGACGCGCTCGCCGACACCTCCGCCGCCCACACCCGACGAGAACTCCGTGATGCAGCCTTCGCGTTCGAGCGGGCCTCCCGCTCCCACGTCCGCGCCGTACACGGGCACGACCACGCCCTGCGCCAGGCCGCGCACGACCTCATCCACAGCGGACCAGCCCTCGGCATCGGAGAGGACGGCGCCACCACCGCCATGCTCATCGACACCGCGTTCTTCCTCGTCACCGCGGCAGCGAACTGGCACGCCAAGAAGAAGCACGCCCAGCAAGCCGAAGCCGCCCACCAAGCCGCCGAACACCTGCGCGCCGCCTACGAGATCGCGGCAGCCCAGCCGATGTCCGTGCTCCACCAGCGAGGCCGCTCCCTGCCACTGCAGCGACGACAGGCAGCCGTCCTACGCCAAGCGCTGCCCGAGACTGCCGAACAAGTTCTGGCCGAGCCGGGCTGGCCCGCCCTGGCGGCCACCCTCGCCGATGCCCAGGCCGCTGGCCACAACCCAACCGCCCTCCTCGCCGAAGCCACACGGCATCGGGAGCTGGACAGCGCCACCTCAGTCAGCGACGTCCTCGTCTGGCGCCTCCGCCGCCTCGCCCACCTGCCTGCCGATCCCGCAGCATCACTCCCCCGGCACCCGCCGACCACACAACCGGCTCTGAAGGCAGCGAACAACGCCTCCCGCCGGCGCTGACGCCAGAACGTATCCGTCCCTACATGGCCGACGATCCCCGGGCAGCTTCAAAGCTGTGCATTGGTGGAGCCATTGCTGCCGCCGGCGCGAGCAGGGCCGAGGAGCGGGCGCAGCCGGCACGGCGCCTGGGCGTACGCGGTCGACACCTCGACCTCGACGAAGCGGCGTGACACCCCCGGCGGTCCGGGTTCTCCGTCCAGGCCTTCACCGAGGAGGAAGACGGCGACGGTGAGGCACGCCTGGACCGGTACGAGCTGTCGACCGGCTGCCGGCGCGGGAACCGGTGTCCCGCGACGACGCTCCCCGACCGCAGTCGGCCCTTCCGGCCGACGAGCCACCAGCGGCTATGCGTGGTCGTAGACGACCGTACGGATGCGCCTGGCGCACAGCGCCTGGGTGATGAGGGGTTCGACGCGGTCCCAGGTGCCGCCGGCCAGGCCGCAGCCGATACGGGGCATGTGGACCGAGGCATGCAGCCCCTCGGCGTGCTCCGCTAGGACGTGCAGACACTCCTGCACCGCGTCGTAGCGGATGGGCGGGCCGCTGTCGGCGGGCACGGTCCCGGACTCGGTCCTGATGCCCTCGCGGGTCCGGATGCCGTGCTGGCCGACCATGTTCGCTACCCACAAGTCGGGCTCGACCTGTACGAGTTGCACGGCACCGAGCCGGTAGCCCGTGCTGGCACGTTCGCGGTACCAGCGTCGAAACTCCCGCTCTGGCTCGGGCCAGCGGCACGAGATCACCCGGACGATGCCGGCGCCCCAGGCGCCGATGTCGTTGGAGACATGAGCGATGATCTTGTTGCCGTCGGCCTGAGGGGCGGTGGCGTCGCCGTCTACGAATTCCATGGGCAGCACTCCCTGATGCTATCGATGGGGAAGCCGCGGGGCCAGGACCTGCCGAAGCCCTGCCGCTCGACGGCATCGGGGCGGCCTACGGGGCGTCAGGTCGGTCTGGGACCGGCGACGTCTCGCGGTAACCCCTCTTGGCCATCACCGAACGCGAGCACTGCGCCTGCGTCCGCGAGAAGCCGGACATGTTGGTGACCGAGGCCTCCTTCTGCCAGATCGTCGGCTTCCTGCACGGCCACGAACTGGCTGGACTGCGCCACTTCGGGCCAGGCCGGGCAGGGTGGCGTGAGCGGCTCGAAGCTCGGGCTCGTCGCACCACCAATGGCCCAGCGGATCATGGTCTCGGAGCGGGCGGTGTGCTGCTCGTAGTCGCGGGCGAGGCGGCGGTGGGCGGTGATCCACGAGAAGGTGCGCTCGACGGCCCAACGCTTGGGCTGGACCTGGAACCCGCGCCGGTCCGGGGCCTTGCCCACGATCTCCAGCTCGCGGCCGAGGATCGCACGGGCCCACTCCACAAGGCGGCCGGCAAAGCCCTGACCAGCGCTGTGGCCGGACAGGTCCACCGGGTTGCCATAGCGCTCGACGTGGGCTCGGTGGGGACGCGCGGCCGACTCCGCACCGAGCCCGCCCAGGCCCGGAGGAGTCGCGACCAGACGGATCAGGCACCGCGCCGCCGTCATCCGCGTGACCGGCGCGGCCCTGGCCGAGCAGGGCGACGAATGGGCCGAACCGTGCCACTCCATCGGCCGCGGGATCGTCGCCATTGCCGCCTCCACGCGATCAAGGGAGAAGTCGCCGACGAGAACACCCCTCCACCCCTCATCGCCCCAAAACGGGACCACCGTGCGGCAGCCGCGGCCGGCCGTCGCCGCGATGCGGTGCACCCACTCGTGGCGGATGGCCACACTCCGGTCCACTGCTCCCGTCACCTGGCACTGCGGGGCCCTACGCCCACAGGTGGAAACCTCAAGACGATGTCAGCGCGATCTGACACCATCGCGGTGGGCGAGACCGGAAGTAGCTCGCGAAGGGGGACGGTGGCGATGAGCTGGTGGCTGTGGGCTCTTCTGGGCGTCGCGGTCGTGGTCGTGGCGCGGCTGACGTGGAGGATCGTCAACAAGCGTGGGTTGTGGGACACCAGAACCATGGGACTCGACTTCGGGCGCGATGAACACGGTGGTGTGGTCTTTCTCGACACGGCCAACAACTGGGCAGACAGCACCGCGGGCTACGACCGGGACATCGCTCGCGAGGTGGATTCCCGGGGACCGAACCAGCTCCCATTCAACCGTCCACCGGGGACGGCACCGGGTGAAGGCGACTGGGGCTCATGGTGGCTGGACCGCATCAGGTATCTCCGGGAGCACCACGTCCAGAACTCGGAGAAGCACATCGCGTACATCATCCAAGCCCGACGGCTCGCTGGGCTCCCCGAGTTGGAGGCGACGGACGACACAGGTTCAGGGTGACACCCAAGGCTTGAGCAAGCCGATGTGCTGGAAGCCGTCCACCGCCGCGGCCACGGAGGACTCTACGCCGGTGTAGCCCATGGCCGAGTCGACACCAATCGGCTGCGGCTCGCGCTGGCATCGGGTCCGCTGCCGCGGGCTGCCGACTGCCGGCTTGTCCTGGCCGTCGACATCACCTGCCGGCTGCGGCCTGACGCCCACACCTCGCCGGAGCTGATCCTGTGCCACACATACGGCCGGGGAAAGGACCAGGACATCCCGTTCCCGGCTGGCCGTAGTCGATCGTCTGCGCGCTGGAGCCCGGTCGCAGCTCGTGGACCGCACCCCTGGACGCGCTCCGCCTGGCACCCGGGGACGGCACCGCCACCGTCACTGCCGGGCAGCTGCGCGAAGTGCTCGGGCGGCTCATCGCGGCGGGGCCGAAGCTTCACCCCGACCTATGCCTCGTGGGCAAACCCGATCGACGTGCACTTCGGACCGCTGCGACAGTTCGCCATCGCCAACTCCAACCACCCCAACCACCCAGTGCAGACCCGGGCCCTGCCCGCCTACCTGCGCTGGCGCAGCGCCAACGCCCGCCACCCCGACATACTCGCCGCACAACGCCGAGAACGGGCACGCTTCCGCGGCGAGAAACGCATCCCCCTGGGGAGGACGCCCCATCCTCGAGACCGCGGCCTGAGTCGTCCTACGCATGCGGCACACCGCACACGTTTCCCGACTCACCGCCTCGAGCTGCGGCCATCGCTGTCGAGGTCTTCGGCGAGTTCGACGCGCAGCTGGCTACGGGTGCGCACCAGAATCCGCCCGAGCATGTTCTTGCCGGTCCCGGTTCTGCCTCGACCCCAGTAGTGATCGGTGGTGGTGTCCTCGACGATCTCTTCGTCACCGGTGGACAGCAGAATGTCACGGATATCGACATGTGCGCGGAACTTGATTGCCACCGCGCGGCTCATCACGTCGTCCTTGACTCGCTCCCAGTCCCTCCGTAGAGGCCTGGACGAGTCACGGCCCAGCTCCGCTGCCCGCAGCGGCGTGCGAGCACGCCGGATGAGATCCGCGTGGCGAGTGCCCTTGAACTTCTGCGCCTGGAAGTAGTGCTCCGAGGTTGGCCACCAGACCCCGTCAAGGTCGAAGCCATGATCAGAAAAATTCGAGAAGCATCCATAAGGGACTTCGCCGGCGCCGTAGAAGTAGATCGTCATGGGAAACCTCGCGGAAGTTGCGGAAACCCGCACGGTGTCAGGCATGCCCACACCCCCACAATCAGCTTTCTTCGCCAAACCCGGCTCTTCACCGCACCAGCGACCCGGCGAACCTTCCCGGTCAGAGCACTAGTGTGATGCGCCAGAAATCCTGATGGTTATTTACTACCCTGTTGCCATGTCGCATTCGGGTCCTTCTGCTGTGGAGATCACGCTGTCCGAGGCCGAGCGCGCCGAGTTGGTGCGCCGGACGGGTATGCCGCACCGGCGCTCGGCCGAGAAGGCCCGCATCATCCTGGCGTGCGCTGATGGCATGTCAAACGCGGGTGCCGCACGGATCGTCGGCGTCCAGGCCAAGACGGTTGGCAAGTGGCGTCGGGCTTTCGCCGCAGAGCGGCTCGCCGGGCTTGAGGACGCCGGCTGGATCGGGCGGCCGAAGGCCGACCTGGTCCTGGACGAGGCTGAGCGGAGGCAGCTGACGCAGTGGGCGCGGAGGGCGAAGACTGCCCAGTTCCTCGCGTTGCGGGCCAAGATCGTGCTGCGCTGCGCGGAGGGTGGGACGAATCAGCAGGCCGCGGCCGACCTCGGCATCGACCAGTCGACCGTGGACCGGTGGCGGGCCCGGTTCATTGCCAAACGCCTCGACGGCTTGCATGACGAGCCCCGCTCGGGCCGGCCGCCCTCGATCCTCCTCGACCAGGTCGAGGAGGTCATCGTGGCAACCCTGGAGTCGTCCGCGGGCAGGGACACGCACTGGTCACGAGCCTCGATGGCCCAGCGCACCGGCCTGTCGAAGTCGACCATCGGCCGGATCTGGAAGAAGTTCGACCTCAAGCCCCACCTGCAGGATTCCTTCAAACTGTCCACCGATCCGCAGTTCGTCGCCAAGGTCGTCGACGTCGTCGGCCTGTACCACCACCCGCCCGAGAAGGCGGTAGTGCTCTGCGTGGACGAGAAGTCCCAGATCCAGGCTCTGGACCGCTCCCAGCCGGTCTTGCCGATGATGCCGGGCATGCCCGAACGCCGGACCCACGACTACTACCGGCACGGCATCACCAGCCTGTTCGCCGCCTTCAACATCGCTGACGGCACTGTCATATCGGCGCTGCACCGCCGCCACCGGGCGATCGAGTTCAAGAAGTTCCTGATCCGGATCAACAAGGCGGTGCCCGCCGAGCTCGAGGTGCACCTGGTGTGTGACAACTACTCCACCCACAACACCGCCGAGATCAAGACCTGGCTCGGCAAGCACCCGTGTTTCCACGTCCACTTCACGCCGACCGGTTCCTCCTGGATGAACCAGGTCGAACGGTGGTTTGGCCTGCTGACCGACAAACTCATCCGCCGCGGCGTCCACCGGTCCGTGAAGGCCCTGGAGGACGACATCGCCGCGTGGATCGACACCTGGAACGAGAATCCACGGCCCTTCACCTGGACCAAGACCGCCGACGAGATCCTCAACTCCCTCGCCGACTACCTCAGCAAGGTCGGAACCGCCAACCAGCAAACAGAGCAGAACTAACCATCAGGATTTCTGGCGCATCACACTAGGCACACCCGGTTCGGACCACTCAGAAGATCGCGTCCACGATCCGGCGACGTGGGTGCTTCTCACGTCGCCCGCCCTTCGGCCCTACCCGCACCGACGGCAGCAACGGCTCCACCAATGCCCACTGATTACCCGGCATATCTGACGGGTACCCACCCCCAGAACCACTCTTCCCTTGGTGATGTGCGCCAACGCCCGTCGCGGTCGTCGGAGTCGTCGGCCGGGCGGAGAAGCCGCCCGCCCTGGCCCGCTGGTCTACTGAAAGTTGGCCGACTCCCCATGGACCTGGCACTCGAGGAGATCGACAGTCTCCTCACGGATTACATGCACGGGGACGACAGCGCCCTCGACGGCCTGCTTGCAGCAGGTCCGGTGAGTCTTCGTCGGCTCCTCGCCATTCGGGCGGGCCGGTCCGAGCCGGGATGGGACATGGCGGAGATCATGCGCCACGACCGGGACGACTACCGGCGCCCCGGAGAAGCGCAGATACACCTTGCCCGCGCCTTCCCGGACACCTTCTTCGACGAGGCGGGGGACCCCATGCATGAATGGGCGATCCTGGAGACGCTGGAGTACATCAAGGATCCCCGAGCTCTGCCGTTCCTGGAGCGGCACCTGCGGACCCGCAGCCCGGAGTACCGCCGTCGAGCGCTGCGGGGTCTGGCCGAGAACGGGACGGCTGATCACACGGAGGCCGTAGCCGCGTGCCTGGCCGACCCCGAGGCGCGGTCCGAAGCGGTGAACACGCTGGCGCGGCTGGGCGACGCCCGCGCGGTCGGGCCCTTGCTGCGCGAGCACCTGGCAGACGACTCCTCGTTCGCCCGGCGCGCCGGAGTAGCCCTCGACCAGGTCGAGCAGCGCATCGGCGGGCCGCTGGCACCGCCGGTCTGGCGCGAGCTGGGGCCGGTGGTGTTCACCGCGCAGGCCGTGATGGGCGTGCCGTGGTGCGTGACCGAGGTCCTGGTGGAGCCCGGCCAGACCGTCCGGGGCGGCGAAGTCATGGCCATCCTGGAGAACGACGCGATCTGCCGGGAGCTGATCGCAGACTGGCCCGGCACGGTCACGGAGGTCCGCCTCGCGGTGAACGACGAAGTTCTGGAGGAGGCCGTCGTCCTCGTTGTGCAGTCCCGTCGCCGGATCGGCTAGTACCAATACCGTGTAGTCAGCCTTGGGCGTCCGGCGTCAAGGGGTGCGGGTGGTCAGACAAGGCCACGAAGTCAAGCGCACGGGGGAAACTTCAACTCGCCTGGCCCAGGGCGTGCTTGGGGTTGTGAGGCCGGGACCTCTGGTAGAAGCGGGAGACCGCCCAAAGTCTTCCTGCCACGAGAGGTCCCGTTGTCAGGCCAGTCTGCCACCACAACGTTCACCCGCATCATCACGGTCGCGGATGGTGTCTTCGCTCCCGGCCACCTGGGCAAGCTGACCCAGTACCTCCCCTTCGAGCTCGTCGATGACGTGCTGGAACAGACGCGAGCCGTGCAGCACCGGCTGCGGCAGTTGCCGTCGCATTGGGAAATTCTTGATCTGGGGACGTCGTTGAGTAGGTATGGCTGTGGAGATGAACACGGCTCAGGATCGCCTGGTACCGAAGGACCGTCGCCTGCATGAGCTGTTGCCTCGTGCCGTCCCGGGGAGCCAACACGGTGTGGGCGGTGGTGCGCTGTGGGAACAGCGCCGTCACGTGCAGGATCTAATCGCAAGCCGGGCAGTTTATGATCTTCGACCTGATCGAGGAGGAGGTCATATGGCGCTTCAGCAACATGGGGAACGGGGCGCCAGCGAGGTCGTCGGAGAGATTCCGGCGGATGGCGGGATCTACGCGCTGACGTTCCGGATCGACAGCATCGATCCGGAACCGCAGTTTACCTACGTGGCGATCGGCTACACGACCGAGGACGACGCCGCGGAATCGGCGGAGAAGACGTCGGACGCCTGGGAGCCGCGCTGGAGTTACGCGTTCTTCCTGGAGTCGGGGCTTGAAGGGGTGAAGGTCGTCGGGCGTCATCCGGACGATGCGGAATCGCAGCGGCGGGAGGAGGAGTCTGGAAGACTCTGGTCAGGTCGATGCCCGGCGAGTTGGGCTGTCGCGCCGATGCTGAACACGACGAACCCAGCTGCGGTATCCGCCCGGTTCACCGAATGAATCGCTGTTCTGTGCAAACCGGGAGACCCAATGCACCTCGTCATAGACCCGAAGAGCGCCGTGTTCTCGTGGGATTACCGCTCCGGCGTGATCCGGGTGTCGGCCGAGCCGTCGTTGTACTTCGATACTTCCGCACGGTCGCTGCACATCGATCAGAACCCGGCCGGCGAGCGATCGTTGGCGCAAGTGAGGAACACGTCGTTCTCCGAGGACTTCACGGTCATGCGTTTCGATGCGACGTGGCACAGCGCCCCGGAGTCGTTCGAAGTGACCGCGCGGTACCAGACGGATCTGATCCTGCGCCAGGTCACCCAACTCCTGCTCACCGGGGATGACGCGGTCGCCTCAGGCCCTCAGGACGTGATCGAGGTCCACGTGCTTGAGGGCGCGATCGCCATGATCAACGTGCTGCGGGTCGTCGAAGGCGAGGTCGAGAAATCGATACGAATCACCCACAAGGACGGCCGGCTCTACCTGGTAATCCCCAGCCCATGGAAACGCACCGAACTCACCTCGGTCGCGATCAAAGGAAACCGGCTCGTGTGCCGCTCACCTGACGAAGAGGCCACCTACAAGCTATCCGCCTGCCCGCTCGTCGTTGAGACGATGACGGCACTGATCTACGCCGGTCTGACCTGACGCGACTCGATCGGATGTCTGGCAAGCTGTCGCGGACAACCTGAAGTGACTCGTGACGGGGTTTGGGCCAGGCCGGGCCCGGCGGCGCCGAGAAGCGGGCACCGCCCTCGGCGCGGTAGAAGTCACGGATCATCCCGCCACCGTACGACGGCATCCCCGTCCGACGGGCCGTCACGGACAGAGGACGACCGCCCGGGACCGAGAGCGGTGGTTCATAGGTGGTCGCTCAAAGCCGCGAAGTCAAGGATCATCAGTCAGTCGTCAAGGGGACGCTGAGACAGTGACGTTGACCGGCGGGCCGGCTCGGCCGGAGGCTGTGTGGGCTCCGGCCCGGAAGTGGTCCGGGCGCAGCGAGGGACCTGGTAGATCAGTACCACACCGGCCGTCTGACAAAGTGTGGCGCACTCAAACGGTCGATGCACCACCCCATAGATGATCATGTCGTCATGGAGGTGCACGTGCGTGACTACGGGTTCTCGGCAGTCCAGCAGGACGAGATCTGGCGGCGGTGGCGTGAGGGCGAATCGTTCAACTCGATGGGCCGGGCTCTGGGCTCCCCGATGCACCGGATCCGCTCTTTTCTCGCCCAGACAGGCGGAGTTCGTGCTGCTCCGCAGAGGCGGTCCGGCCTTCACTTGACGCCTGCCGACCGAGAGGAGATATCTCGCGGTCTCGCCGTCGGTGACTCTGCGCGTCAGATGGCGAGGCGTCTTGGCCGGGCGGCGTCGACGGTCTCCCGGGAGATCGCCCGTAACGGCGGCCGGGAACGCTACCGCGCGACACCTGCGGACATTGAGGCGTACCAGCGAGCGCGGCGTCCGAAGGCGGCCAAACTCGCCCAGCTGCCGACGCTGAGAGCCATCGTCGAGGAGAAGCTCGGGCTGCACTGGTCGCCTGAGCAGGTCTCCGGATGGCTGCGGCGTCAGTTCCCGGGCGATGTCGCCATGCAGGTCTCGCACGAGGCGATCTATCTGGCGCTGTATGACCCGCGACGCCGGGCGGCCATTGATCGCACGTTGACCCAGCGCCTTCGGACGGGCCGCCCTATCCGCCAGCCCAAGGGCGCTCGGAAGCCGTCCGGGCGCGGAGTCATCCGCGACATGGTGCCGATCAGTGCCCGCCCGGCCGAGATCGAGGACAGGGCGGTCGCCGGCCACTGGGAGGGCGACCTCGTCATGGGCACACGCCCGTCCGCCATCGGGACTCTGGTCGAGCGCACGAGTCGCTACACAGCCCTTGTCGCCCTCCCGGACGGCATCAAGGCCCAACAGGTCCGACCGCACCTCACCCGCTCGATCCTCGGCATCCCGACGCAGCTACGACGTTCCCTGACCTGGGACCGAGGCCGGGAGATGGCCGAGCACCGGGACTTCACCGCGGCCACGGGCGTTCCCGTCTATTTCTGCAAGCCCCGCAGCCCCTGGCAGCGCGGGACCAACGAGAACACGAACCGACTCCTGAGGCAGTACCTGCCCAAGGGCGCGGACCTCCGCAAACTCAGCCAGGCCGACCTGGACTGCATCGCCGAGGAACTCAACCACCGCCCCCGCAAGATCCTTGGTTACCGATCACCGGCCGAGGTCTACGCTGGCCTCTTGAACAGCGGTGGTGCATCGACCGTTTGAGTGCGCCTTCGAGCCGAAGGAAGTTTCTTGCGCCGGCCCATATCACCGTCGAGATCCGCAGTTTTCCCCACACGTGCAGTTGCTGTACTCACCGCCCTCGCTGGAGCTCTCGGTGCGGCTCTCGTCTTCGCGCCTGGCATTCTGGCGACACGCGGTCGAAACAGCGACCTAGCCGATAGGCGCAACCTCGTCGACGACCTACGCGACGCGTTCATCGGTTATTGGCATTCCGGGAAAGAGCAATATTCTCCAGACCTGGAGAGGGTTGTTGACTACTGGTTCCGTTACAACGTGGTCAAGGGTGTGATCGCTACGGTCCTGCTGATCGTTCTCGTTGCGCTTGGCTCCCTTCTCTGGAAGACGTTCCTGAGAGATGGAGGACCTGAAAGGGTGAGGAGGGTCGCCCTCGTCTCGGCCGGCGTATCTGTCGTGGGGTTCGCGCTGTTCGCTTTATGGACGGCGGTGGCCAGTCTCCAGGGTGCGGCAGCGCCCTTCGCTTCGATCCTGCCGCTACTGGGGGGTGCCTCCCACGGAGCGCTTGCCGATACAGTCGACCAAATCAAGCAGCACCTGACTGACTCCACGGGCAGGAGCGAACAAGCTCGGCCTGCCCTTGAGGGAATAGTCAGCGACTACGTGCGGTTCCACGTGGTCCGCGAGATCGCGGCGGTGCCTATAGCACTCGTCTTCATGGGTGCGAGCGTGGTGTTGTGGAAGAAGTATGCACGAAAGGGATCGACTGACAGGCGAACGAGGCGCGTATTGGTGTCGTTCGCTGTTTCGTCGACAGTGTTGTCGCTTTTCTTCATTTTGATCTTTGCGGTAAACAGGGCCACCGCAGCAGATCCCGATCCAGGACTCCTGAACTTTTTCAATGGCAGCTGGTGATGCACCGTCGCAGTCGGTCAGCCGCGGGCGGTGAAAATGGCGGCCTTCTGGGCGGGAGGAACATTACGCTGGGGGCATGGTTGAGTCGTTGCCTTCCGTGGCCGCGGGTCGGTGGCGGCCACGTGCCGGGTTTGCCGTTCGCATCGCGCGTCGCACAGTCGTGGAGTCGGTGTATCTCGTTACCGCGCCGTTGAGCGCTGCTGTCGGCCTGCCACTGGTGGTCGGCGGCCTGTGCGTCGGAACAGTCGGTTCGTTGTTGCAGAGCGGGTCGCCCGTCGCGGCCCGGGCTCTGGCGCTGGCGCGGTGGCCAGGCGACCTGGAATGGTGGCGGATCGGCCAGGTGCGTTCCCGGGCGGGCGGGGCCCGGGGCACGGGCTGGCGGCCGCGGTCGAAGGAGACGGCCGACGCGGCCGACCCGGGGCTGTGGCTCGACCTGGCGCACACGGTGCTGGTGCTCCCCGTCGTCCTAGTCACCTCGGTGGTGGCAGTGCTGTGGTGGTTCGTGGGAGTCGCGACCGCCACGTACCCCCTGCGCAGCCAGGTCACGCCTGGGGCGCCGCGGCCGTTGACTCTGTACGCGGGCAGCGACCGGTCCCACATCGCCTTGAGTCTTGGGCTAACGTCGCCAGCCGAGCGGCTGGCCTTCGCGATGACAGTCGCCGTGCTGCTGCTGTTCACCCTGCCGCTGGTGACCCGGGTATGCGTCGCGGCCCAGACCGGTCTCGGGCAGGCACTGTTGTCCAACATGTCCGCGTTGCACCGCAGGATCAGCGGACTGGAGCAGGACCGCGACACCGCCGTCGCACAGGCCGTCGCAGCGGTGACAGCTGAGGCGGCTGCCTTGCGTCGGCTCGAACGCGACATCCACGACGGGCCCCAACAGCAGCTGGTCCGTCTGGCGATGGAACTGGGTCGCGCGCAGCATCACTTCGACCGCAATCCGGAACTCGTCCGGGCCGCACTCGCCGACGCGGTCGTCCAGACCCAGCAGGCGCTGGACGAGCTGCGGGCCCTTTCGCGAGGCATCGCCCCGCCGATCCTCGCCGACCGCGGACTGCGGGAGGCGCTCTCCACTCTGGCCGCGCGCTGCGTCGTACCCGCCGAGCTCGACTCCGGTCCTCTGGGTCGTCGGCCGGACGCCGTCGTCGAGACGACCGCGTACTTCGTGGTCGCCGAGGCGCTGACCAACGTGGCCAAGCACAGCCATGCTCGCCGGTGCACTATCGGTATACGTCACGCTGAGGGAATCCTGCGGGTCTGGGTGACGGACGACGGGGCGGGCGGCGCGGCCTTGGCCAAGGGACACGGACTGCAGGGGTTGGCCGACCGGGTGCATGCGGTCGGTGGCCGACTGCGAGTCGACAGTCCTGAGGGCGGCCCGACGACGGTCACCGCGGAGCTGCCGTGTCGCTGACCTCGGACGAAAAAGGGTCTGAAGCAGGGTCGGACCCAACGGCCCGAGATCCGCTGCGGATCGTCGTCGCCGATGACGCGGTGCTGCTGCGCGAGGGCCTGGTCCGCCTGCTCGCTGAGGACGGTCACGAGGTGGTGGCGGCGGTCGGTGACGGTCCTGCCCTGGTCGAGGCCGTGCTCGCACACCGCCCGGACGTGTCGGTCGTCGATGTACGGATGCCGCCGACCCATACCGACGATGGTCTGCGGGCGGCGATCGCGGCCCGCAGACAGCTGCCCGGCACCCCCATGCTGGTGCTCAGCCAGTACGTGGAGGTGTCCTACGCCGCCGATCTGCTCGCGGACGGTTCCGGCGCTGTCGGCTATCTGCTGAAGGACCGGGTCGCCAGGATCGAGGAGTTCCTCGACACGCTGGACCGCGTCGCCCACGGCGCGACGGTGCTCGACCCCCAGGTCATCGCTCAGTTGCTGGCCGGGCAGCGCCGCGGCAACGCCCTTGGGGCGCTGACCGCACGTGAACGGCAGATCCTGGAGCTGATGGCGGAGGGCTGCTCCAACACGGCCATCGCCCGGCGACTGGTGGTCTCCTCCAGCGCGGTGGAGAAAAACATCGGCAACATCTTCGCCAAGCTCGGACTGCCGCCCGACGACGCCCAGCACCGCCGGGTACTCGCCGTCCTCACCTACCTCAAAGGCTGACGACAGCTCGCTTCCACCGCATTCGGCCCCCGGACTCCAGTCTGAGGGGCTACCCGCGCCCCGGGGGTGGGGCCACGCCGACCCTTGGTACTGGTGGGGCGACGGCAACCGTGATCGAGGCGGACGAGGTCCTGGCGGCCCGGGGCCCGACCCTCCTGGCGGAGGCCGTCGCGCCGCCGCGGTCGGCGATTCGCGGGTCTCCCCCTCGGTCACGGTTCGCCTGCTCAAACGCATCACTGCCGCGACCCGGACACCTGCAGCCCCGACATCGGCCCCAAAGTCGTAAGAGTCCCTCACGGTACGGGAGTTGGAAGTGATGCGCCTGGTCGCCCTCGGCCACACCAACGCGGGGGTCGCCGCATCGCTGCATGTCTCCCTCTCTACGGTGAAGACGCATCTCGCCAGCGTCCAGCTCAAGCCGGCCGCCTGCAACCGTGTGGAGATCGCCGCCTGGGCCTGGCGAACCGGCAACGCATAGAGCCCGCAAGCCGACCGCTTCGTCGGTGCTACCAGGCCACTCTTCCGTGCGGTCTTCGAGCAGGACCAGGACCTCCCGCAGGCGGAGGTGCTCTTCGCCCGTTACGAGGGGACTCGGGTGCACCGGCGACAGGCGCGGGCCGATGAGGCGAGCACGGCGTGCGCCGTCGCGGCGAGTGCGCCGGCGGCCACCGCCAGGGGCCAGCCGGCGACGACGACGGACAGGACGGCGAGGACGAACGCGGCCAGCGCCATGGCGATACTCGCGGCCGTGCCCATCCAGGCGACGGTGCGCGGCAACTGCCGCGGCGTCGGCAGCGTGCGGGCGAGGCGCCCGGTGACGGCGAGGGTGACCACGGCCAGCACGGACGCGGCGGCAGCGGCGATGCCGACCAGGTGCACGGTCAGGAGCTGTGACATGCGGGGCAGCTCCCAGGCAGGGTGGTGACCGGCGCCCCACACCAGCAGGGCGCAGCCGACCGCCAACGGCGCGGCGAGCACGGCGGCACGCGCGGTGTGCCGGGTCTGGGCGATGGTCAGCTCGTGCTGGAAGGCGGCTGCGACGTCGTGCGGTGCGCCGAAATCGTGTATGGCCAGCTCTACGGCACGCTCGTGCGGGACGCCTCTTTCGGCGTAGGCGGCAGCGGTGTCCTCGAGGCCACCCCGCAGCTCCTCGACCATCCGGGCCTTGGCGCGGGCCGGTCCCTGGAGGGAGTGCGACAAGGTGGCGGCGTACGCGTCGATGAGGTCGGGCGCGTCGCCCGGCACTGCGTCTGCAGACGACTGCATCACCCGCGTCTCCTTGGCGGCCTCGGGGCTCATGTGGCCTGTCCCGGCGACGGGATCACGGGGTTGAGGACCGAGCTGATCACCGCAGTGAACTCCGCCCAGGCACTGCGCTCCTGGGCCAGGCTGCGTCGGCCCGCCTCGGTCAACTCGTAGCGGCGGCGCCGCCGCTCACCCACCGCGTCCCAGCTGCTCTGCAGCAGGCCGAGCCGCTCCAGGCGCTGGAGTGCCGGATAGATGGTGCCCGTGCGCAGTTCGAGCGCACCGCCACTGCGCTGCTGCGCCGCCGCGATGATCGCGTACCCGTGCAGGGGCTCCGGTTCGAGGACCGCCAGCAGGAGTCCGTCCAAATGGCCGCGCAACGCATCCGTCTTCATGAGTAGGCAGTCTACATAAGCCATGTGTAGGCGTGCTATCTATTGGTAGCCAACATATTGGCAGCACTGCCCTTTGCCGAGTCACCCTTCCTGTCTGGAGGCGCCCCACCGTGACCAAGTTCCTGCTGTCCGTGCACGTGATCGCCGCGATCCTCGCGGTCGGAACGATCGCCGTGGCGACATCGCTCTTCCCCCGCTATGCGAAACAGATGGTCACCGACAAGGGCGGGGACGAGGGCCACCCCTCCGGTGTCGCCTGGTTCCTGCACCGGGTCTGCCGCGGATACGCGGTCGCCGGGCTCGTCGTGCCGGTCTTCGGCTTTGCCACCGCCGCCCAGCTCGGCGTCCTCACCGACGCGTGGCTGATCGCATCGATGGCCCTCACCGCGCTCGCCGCGATCCTGCTCGCGGGCGCGATACTGCCGCGCCAGCAGCGGCTGCTCGCACTGGCAGGGCAGGACGCCGCCGACGACGACGCACTCAACGCCGCGGCCTCCCGACTGACGATGCTCACCGGAACGTTCAACCTGGTGTGGTCGGTCGTGGTCGTCCTGATGATCGTCCGCCCCGGCTCCACGACGGGAGCATGAGCATGAGCAGCATGAAGGTCCTGCGCATTGCGGCCGGTGTCGAGGCCGCCTCGCTTCTTGCCCTGATGGCCAACGTGCTCACCATCCACGCCGCATCGGTCTCCTCACTCGGTGGGCCTGTGCACGGGGCGGCCTACCTCATTTCCATCGCGGTGACCTTCTCCCTCACCGCCACCGACGCCTCGACAGGAGCCCGCGCGCTCTCCTTCGTACCCGGCATCGGCGGAATGCTCGCCTTGCGACGACTGAGGCCCTGTCACAGCGGCCCTCGTCACTTGCACCGGTCCGCACGGGGCAGGTCCGACCCCGTGGCCGGCCTGTCCCCGTGACGCCCACCGATGACCGACAGTTCCCCGCCGCGCCGGCCACTGGCCGAGCAGCCCGTCGTCTTCCTCGGGTCCGAGGGCCACCTCGTACGAGCCCGACTGGAACGCGCGCCCCCAATCCGGAGTTGGCGGCCATCGCCGAAGGATGCCGGCGTACTCGTGCTGGTGGTGGGCAGCAGTCTGGCGTGTGGACCGGGCTCGTCGGTCCGGCAGCAACCGATGTCAGGCCAGTGCGGCTCCGCCGTCGAGGGTGAGCACCGTGCCGGTCGCGTAGCCGTTGCCCAGGAGGTAGAGGTAGGCCGCCGCGGCCTCCTCGGGGCTGCCGACGCGCTGCACGGGAAGGCCGCTGCCTTGCGCTTGGAGGAAGGCCTCCGGCTCGGGCACGGTGCTGTCCCAAAGCTCGGTACGGATCGCGCCGGGGCGGACCGCGTTGACCCGCAGTGGGGCGAGTTCCAGGGCCAGGGCTCGCGTCAGACCCTCGACGGCTGCTGTGATGCTTGCGCCGAGCGAGGCTCCGGGGGCGGGCCGGGTGGCGAAGGCGCCGGAGGTGAAGGTGATCGAGCCGCCGGGACGGAGTTTCGGCGTCGCGTACTTCGCGGCGAGCAGGGCACCCCAGAAGCGGCGCTCGAAGAACGCTCGGGACTCCTCGGCGGTGAGGTCGGCGAGCGGCTTCAGCAGCAGGGACTCGCCCGCCGTGTAGACGAGGTGGTCGAACTCGCCGATCCGGTCGAAGAAGGCAGCGAGCGCGGCCTCGTCGGCGACGTCCAGCAAGATGCCTTCGGCCGGGCCACCGAGCTTCTTCACCGCCAGGTCGACCCGGCCCTGGCTGCTGGAGGCGACGACCACGTTCGAGCCCTGAGTCGCTGCGGCCTGCGCAACGGCGAATCCGATGCCGGAGGTGCCACCTATGACGACGACACGCTGGGTGTCTGCTGTGTTGTTCATGGCGAGGACGCTACGTGTCACGGCCGAGACAACGAATGGTCAGAAGTCTCGATTCTTTGTCTGATCGTCTCGATCTCAGCACGCTATGGTGAGTGCATGGACATACTCAGCGACACGCTCGCGGCCCTGCGCACCGGGCGTCCGTCTGTTGTCCGTACCGACGCGCAGGCGCCGTGGGGTGTGCGCTTCCAGCCCATCGCGGGAGCCGGATTTCACGTCGTCGTCGAAGGGCACTGCTTTCTCCTGCCGGTCGGCGGCGATCCGATAGCCCTGGGCCCCGGCGACGTCGTGTTCCTGCGGCGCGGCACCGATCACGCCATCTGTGACGCGGTCACCAGCGAGCTGGTCGCCTTCGAACCCGACCGCGTCGACACCTCCTCTCCGATCGGGAGTTTCACCGTCGAGGGCGACGGCGCTCGCAGCGTGCTGGTATGCGGGGCCTACCACCTCGACATCGACCGGCCGCATCCGCTGCTCGGCGATCTCCCAAAGGTCATTCACCTCCCGGCCAGCCCCGGTCGCCATCCGGCGCTGCGCTCGGCGGTCGAGCAGCTCTGCGCCGAGATCCACCAGCCTCAGCCGGGTTCGGACTCGGTGGTCACGGCGCTCGTCGATCTGCTGCTTCTCTATATTCTGCGGTCCTGGTACGCCCAGTTGCCCAGGGAGCAGACACAGGGCTGGGCCTCGGCACTGAACGACCCGTTGATCGCCCCGGCGCTGAAGGCGATCCATGACGACCCGGCGCATCCGTGGACCGTCGAATCGCTGGGGAGCCGGGCAGGGCTGTCGCGCGCCACGTTCGCCCGGCGGTTCACCACGGTGGTCGGCGAGCCGCCGCTCAGCTACCTGACGACGTGGCGGATGGCCGTCGCGGCGCGGATGCTGCGGGAGACGGTCGACTCGCTGAGCGCCGTGGCCGAGAACACCGGCTACACCTCGGAGTTCGCGTTCGCGAAGGCATTCAAGCGACACTTCGGCGACCCGCCTGGGGCATATCGGAGGGAGTGGCGGACGGCGTCGGCTTCGCTGTCGGTGCCGGTTTGATTCTCTTGGGCGGAGTCTGGGTTCTTGATCGTTCGTCAGCGTGTCGTCAGCGGTTGACTTCGAGGTTGGTCAGGCCGGAACGAGACCGGCTCTCTGCGGGTCGCCCAGACACACGTCGTGACCTGCGGAGATGCCGCTCGTTCGGACGTGTCGCGCGATTCTTACCGGCTGGCCACAAGGGGTAATCTCGTCCGGTCACGGACGGCAATCGGATCGTCTGTTCAACCCAGGAGAACCCACATGACTGATCTGAACTCGCTGCGGGCAAGCCTTGCGTCGGGTGAGCACGAGTTCGCCGACACCTTGGCCTTCATCTCTGCGCAGTACGAGTATCAGCCGCAGGCGTTCCGCAACGGGGAAGTGGAAAATGCCGCGGGTGAGAACGAGGGTTCCTGCAAGACGCTGGGACTGGCCCTGCTGGAAGGGCTGAGCGACCAAGAAGCGCTGTTGGCATTCGGTGAGCACTATCGCAGTGTGCTGGCGACGCCGAACGACACTGATCACGGCAACATTCGCAACCTCATGGCCCATGGCCTGGCAGGGGTGAGCTTCGCCGGGCAACCGTTGGCCCGCAAGAGCTGAACAGGGACATCCGGGCGAGCACCGAGGGTCACGAGCTCTGCGGCGACCGAGGACGGCCCGGACCGCTGCCCTTCCGGAACCACCCGCTCGGCCATGGGCGGACCCTACGACAACGTGGTTGTCGGTGGAACGGGCGCCGGCGACCGTGAGAGCGCTACTCGGCTCCGGTGGCCGTGATCCGTTCGAGAATCTCCGTGTAGAGGGACCGCTTGTCGGGACGGGCATGGTCGGCGGCGTGTCTGAGGGCGGGGATCGCCGGTGTGCCCATGGCGATGAGTCCCTCGGCCGCAGTGCTGCGGACCACGGGATGGGGGTGTTCCAGCATTCCGGTCACGGCGGGGATCGCGGGTGCCCAGGTCGCGTGACAGAGGGTACGGATCGCCGTGCGCACCAGGTCCGGCTGGGGGTCGTCCAGCAAGATCGAGGTGTGGTGCAGGTAGGTCTGCCGGTCCAGCACGGCCCGCGAGGTCCGGTGCGCGTGCAGGCGGACCTTGGGCTTGGGGTGGTGCAGCAACTCATCGATCAGGTCCCGCAGGCCGGGGTCCTGGTCTGCGCCCGGGGCGCTGTGCCCTTCGGTCAGTCGCGTGAGCGCTTGGCGTATCTGCACCGGGTCGCCGGTACGGGCAAGGTCCAACAGCTCCTGCCGGGAGGGGGGTTGTGATGCTGCTGCACGCGCGGCGGGGGATCGGTCACGGAGCGCTGCCAGGGCGTCGGCGTCCTGGCGTGCCGTGTCCGGGCTGCGGAGCGGTCCCTCGACCAGGAGCAGCTGGTCCGCGAGGTCGTCGCGGCCTTCGGCGCGCAGCCGCCGACAGGTCCGCGTCAGCGCGGGGGTACGCAGCAGGGAACGCCCGCGGAGCAGGTCGAGGAGCCCCCAGGCGCCGGCGTCGAGGCGGTCGCCGAGGTGCTCCGCCAGTACGTCGGCGGGGACCTGGCCGAGTGCCTGCCCGGCCGCGGAGCTGCTGGACGGCGGGTCGTGCTCCCACCATTCCAGCAGCAGCGGGACCAGCGGTTCCAGGTCCCACGGGTCGAGTCGGCTTGCCGTGAGAGCGACCCTGTCGTGCCGGATTCCGTCCGCGCGGAGTTCCCTCTCGCCGATGACGCTCAGTGTGCGGGCCAGGTCGACACCGACGGGTACGTCGATGCGGCCTTGCAGAAACGCTCGGAGCACGGGAAGCCTGCACTCGGGCTCGGGCCACTCCAAGAGCGCCAGGGCCGCGGCGTGCCGGCGGTCCGGAGCAGATGCCTGCAGCATGGCCAGCAGGCGGTCCCGCAGTGCGGTCGAACGGGGCTGGTCGAGGTCGTCGATGTGCACGGTCCGCGGTCGCGGCGCCGGCGCGTGGGCGGTTTCGGTGATGGTCCAGGGTGGTGCGTCGAGGGGCTGGACGTCCGTCATCCAGTCGATGAGGGCGGCGCGGACCTCGGTGCCGGCTGGGGCGTAGGCATCGATCAGCGCGGTCAGGCGGTCCCGGGAGGCCGGGATGGTTCCGTCGTGCTTCCGGCGGAGTCTGCGGAATTCCTCCAGGGCGGCCGGTGTGCGGACGGCGGCGTCCAGGGCCGCTCGCCACGCCTTTGTCTCGGATTCGGTGTCGGATTCGGATCCGGTTTCGGGTGCGGTTTCGGATACGGTTTCGGCCTTGGCGTTGGCCTTGGCCCGCGCGGTGGCCGGAGGGGCCTGCGGGACGGCGAACGCGTCCCGTAGTACGGCGGTCTCGGCCTGCCAGGGGTTGGTGCCCAGCCGGGCCGAAGCGAGTGCGTGGTCGAGATCGGCGCGGACCGGCACCGCGCCGAGGCTGCGGAGCAGCGTCAGTGTGGACGGGCCGTCGGCGGGTGCGCAGGGCAGCGCGCGTACCGTGTCGGCGACAGCCTGCTTCTCGACCGCCGACAGGGTCGGCGCGACCGCTTCGAGTACCGCCAGGAGGTCGTGCCGGTCTTCCGTCGCGGCCTCGGCGAGCCCGTCGAGCAGGACCTTGGTGGACCGGGCGAAGGCCCTCAGTTCCTCGGGCTTCCACGGTGCGGGGCAGAGCCGGAGCGTGAGCCGCAGTACGCGACCTCGCGCAGCGGGTTCGGAGGCGGCCAGGCGTAGCCAGTCCGGCAGCATGGGCCGAAACACCCGCAGCCGGGTGGGGTGCGGCAACTCCTCCCGTGCGGCGATGCGTAGCGCGACCGACGTGCGCCAGCCCTCCGCCTCCAGCGACGTGACGTCGAGGTCCGCTCCGGTGTCCGCACCTGCCGGCGGCGCGGCGGGCGCGGGGATCCCGTGCTTGGCCATGGCCGTCGACAGGTCCTCGATCGTCCCGCAAGCGAGGCGGACGCGGCCGGTCGCCACCAGGGCGAGCAGGGTCGGTGCGACCGGTGACGCCTGGCCGTCCAGTGCGAGGACCGAGCGCGCCGACAGGGTGCGGTCGAGGCCTTCCAGCAGCAGTTCGCGGGCGCGGCCGCCTTCGCTGTGTTCGGCGGCGGCGAGGACGGTCGCCTGGTACGCGTCGCCGAGGATGGTGCGCAGCGCCTCGATGAGCGTGCCGCGCAGGCCCGGGTTGTCGTGATGCCCGAGCCAGAAGAGCAGTGTCGGTACCGCCGTGGGCGTGCCCGCGCGGACCAGGACCTCGGCGGCGGTCCGCTTGATGTTCATGTTCGGATGGCCGAGACGTGCGGCGATCGCGGTGGAGGCCCAGCGGGCCCGCGCGTGACCGAGCGCGAGCAGCGCCTGCCGTACGGTCTGGATGTCCTGGGCGGCGGTCAGCGCGATCAACGTGGCCGACAACGCCTGTGCGTCCTCCCCCGTGGCCTCGCGGGCGAGCAACGCGATCACGTGCTTGCGCACGTGCCGGTCACGGTGGCGCAGCAGGCGGTGCACCCGCGCGCGGGTGCCCGGGTGGGGCGCTCGGAGCAGGAGTTCGAGCAGGATCGCCTGCTCGCTGCTCGACAGTCCGGGCCGGTCCAGCAGATCGAGCGCCATGGTCGCGACCAGCGCGTGTCCGGCCTCTTGTGCGGTCGCCGCGTCGAGCAGGCAGGACGGCCTGATCCGTCTCCGTTCGTGGAGGCGGCGGCCCAGGCCGTGTACGGCGACCAGGATCTCCTGGGGTACCACGGGCTCACCGGTCGGCTGTCCGCTTTCGAGTCGCGGGGCGGCTCCGCCAGGTTCCCCGGACGTCGCCAGCTCGGCCACGATGCGCAGGAGCAGGTCCGCGATGACCGGGAGCGTGCCGGCGCTGCCGTGGGCGGCCAGTCTGCACAGTGCCGCCACCGGCTCGTCCGGGTCCAGGTGGGAACTCAGGAGGGCCAGTTCTTGTTCGTCCGGGCCACCGAGGTCCGCCGCGATGCGCGCCGGCAGATCGGCGGGATCGAGGCGGACGAGGAGGGCCCGCCGCTGTGACGGATCGAGGGTCAGGTGCCACAGCACCTCAAGGGCGCGGTTCCGCACCGCGCGGAGATGCGGCGCGATCACGCCCGCGCTCTCCTCCGCGGCGAGCCCCAGCCCTTCCCTCAACGCTGTCGTCGTCCGGTGCCCGCCGATGGCCTCCAGAGCCTCCAGGGCCGCTGCGGGCGCCGACGGCAGGAGGGCGATCACGGCGTCTTCGGCATCCGCATGGCGCAACGCACGGATCGCGTCGAGGAACGGCTCCGGCGCGGGGGCCGAGGGAAGAACGCGTGTGATCGCGTCCCCGATCGGAAGCTCCCCCGCCCCCTGTCCGGCGAGGGCGACCAACAGCGTGAGCCGCCGCCGCCAGCTCGGATCGTCGGCGGCCGCATCGACCAGTTCACGGAACATCACCTGCCGGCAGGTGAACAGGATCGTCGCGACCTCGCGGGGCGGAATCGAGTGATCGGCCAGCGCCAGGCCGATGATGGACGGAACGTGCGGACCGTCCGGGAAGTGCCCGCGCCGGTGGAGCCCGCGCAGGCATGTCATCGCCGGCCCACCGAACAGCAGCGGGTCCCGTGCGGCTACGGCCGTCAACGCGCCGATGTCACTGCGGTCCGCCAGGTCTCCGAGTAGTTCCAGCGCGCGCCGACGCAGACCCGGCGGGAGGTGCGGATCGTCGATGACCTGCTGCAGGAGGCCACTGTGCCCGTGGTGGGCTGCGGCCACGAGTGCGGCCTCGGCAGCCTTGGGCCATGCGTTCACCGAATCGGCGGCGAGAAAAGGAGACAGACGCCCCGGCGGCAGGGGATCCAACGTCGCCCACGGCTGGGCGAGTTCATCCAGTGCGTCGGCGACGAGGTCTGCGCTGCCTGCGCTACCTGCAATGTCTGCGCCGAGCAGGCTGATCACGTGCTCGCGAACCAGTGCGGGAGCCAGCAGGCCGGCGTGCAGCCCCTGCCGGGCCAGCCGCAGCGCCGCGGCCTGCAGCACCGGATCACCGCTGTCCACCAGCTCGTTCACGAGTTGCTCGGGCCGGTGCGCACGGGTGGCGGTCGCTTCCCGCACCGCCTGGTACAGCAGTTCACCCCGAGGCTCGTTCCGGATCACCGAGGGCTCGTTCAGGAGCTCAGCGCACAGCCAAGCGATCTGCACCCGTACCGGCAGCTCGGCCGTACGCCACGACGGCCGGCGGAGCCCCCGGAGATACGGCCCCAGTCGTTCATGGAGCCGCGCCAGGACGAGCACCGCCTCCGGCGGCCCCTCCACTGATACCGGCAGCAGCCCCGCGAGCTCGGCCATCTCCGGCTCGTCGCCCGTCCGGCCCGACGTGACGCGCTCCGTCAGCAGGACCAACCCCAGGTACCGCAGGCGGGAATCCTCGTGCCGGATGAGGCGTCCGAAGACGGCCGGAGGGCAGAGCCGCGCGTCGAGATGGCCGGCCAGCCAGCCGACGTCTGCTCGACGCACCGCGTCCTGGAAGGACTTGTCTGCCGGCGTCGTCATCGCCATCGCCCTCGTCATCGCCATGTGCACACCCTGCCATCACCGTGATCCGCCGGACGTGCCCGGGCCGTGCCGGTCCGGCGCCGCTGCCTGACCCTTGACAACTCTTCATGCACCTGACAGCAGTGGCACTGCACCACCACGCACCACTCCCACCAACGGCACAACACCTGCAGGGAGCGATCAGCGCATGACGACCAAGCCCGAGAGCGCGGGATACGGCCAGGACCACGACTACGACTACGACGTCGTCATCAGCGGAGCCGGCCTCGCCGGCAGCGCCGCGGCGATCCTGCTCGCGCGACGCGGTGTCCGCGTCGCGCTGCTGGAACGCCGCTCGGACGCCGGCGCGTACAAGGTGCTGTGCACCCACTCCCTCACGGCCTGCGCCTACCCGGTGCTGGACGAACTCGGCCTCGTCCCCGCCCTCGAGAAGGCCGGAGCGGTCCGCAACGAGGCCCGCTGGTACACCCGTTGGGGATGGATCGAGCCGAGGGCCGCACCGGCGGGCCCCGAGCTGCCGTACGCGTACAACGTTCGGCGCAGCACCCTCGACCCGTTGATCAGGTCCCGTGCGGCAGAGACCCATGGCGTCGATCTGCTCCTCGGTCACCAGGTGACCGGGCTGGTCCGGGAAGCCGGGCGAACCGTGGGCGTACGCGCGTCGACACCACGGGGCGAGCGCGAGATCCGGGCCCGCCTGGTCGTCGGCGCCGATGGCAAGGACTCGGCGGTGGCGAAGTTCGCCGGGGTGCCTGCCCGGCGGTACGAGAACGCGCGGTTCGGCTACCTCGCGCACTTCCGCGGCCTTCCGCTGCCCGGCGGGGTCAGTCACACATGGTTCCTCGAGCCCGATATGGCGTACGCGTTTCCGAACGACGACGGGGTGACGGTGGTCGCGGTGCTCCCGGACAAGAAGCGGCTGCCGGCCTTCAGGGAAGACCTGGAGGGCAGCTTCCTCGCGTTCGTCCGCGCCCTGCCCGAGGCGCCGCCCATCGACTCCGCCGAGCGCATCACGAAGATCACCGGCACGGTCGACTACCCGCTCCACAGCCGCAAGGCGACCGCCCCGGGCCTCGCGCTCATCGGCGACGCCGCCCTGACCGGCGATCCCCTGTGGGGGGTGGGATGCGGGTGGGCCCTGCAGTCCGCGCAGTGGTTGGCGGAGGCGGTCGCTCCGGCCGCGAGCGGTCGGGGGGACCTCGACAGAGCGCTCACGACGTACGCACGCAGGCACCGGCGCCGGCTGGGCGGACACCAGTACCTGGCCGCCGACTTCGCCAAGGCGCGTCCGTTCAATCCCGTGGAGCGGCTGATGTTCTCGGCGGCGGCACGCGATGCATCGGTGGCGCGGCACATGCACCTTTTCGCGTCCCGCCTGATCGGCCCGCTGCGGTTCTTGAACCCGGTGGCCCTGGCCAAGGCTTCGGCCGTCAACATCCGGCATCGCGGGGCGGCCGCGCCACCCGCGCACCTGTCGCGCACCGGGTCGTGACCCCGGCGCTCACCAGTCGACGTGTGCGGTGATCCAGTCGGCCAGCGCGGCCTCGTCGTCCGGCGGGGGCAGGTCGGGGCCGTGGGTGAGGGGGGTACAGGACAGTTGTAGGTGGGTGAGGAGGCCGTAGGGGCCGTTGTCGGCTGCCGGTCCGAGCACCAGGGCGTGGGTGGGGGTGCGCCAGATCCGGTGCGTCAGCGCGGGCCCGGTGACCACGGCCGCGGAGGACAGGGTCGATCGCTCGGGGGGTGTGCCGAGGTGATGCGTCACCGCCTGCGCGGCCTGCTCGAGTACGGCCTCGCAGTCCTGGTCCGTGCAGGGTTCGTGGCCGCTCCAGCCGGGCTGCGCCTGCCAGTCGTCGAGGACGCCGTGCAGCCACGAGGCGTTGTCCATGCCCTCATCGTCCGGGTCGACGGGGTACAGCTCTCCGAAGACGAGGAAGGTCCTGGCAGCCTCGCGCCCGAAGGGGCTCATCCCGTCGGTGCACAGCACGTGCCCGTGCCCGGTCCCGAAGGAGTCGCAGAGCAGCTCGTGTTCCCAGCGCCATCCCCGGCGCCGCACCTCCGCGTCGACGGCTTCGAAGTTCTCCGGGACGTGCGGGGCGGCCGGCAGCTCCAGTAGTTCTGCGACGGCCGCAGCGCTCAACGGCCGGTGGGCGAGGGCATGTACGGGGAGCGGCATGTGGATCACTCTAGAAGCGGGCCGAGAGCCGGACGGTCGGAAGGTAGGCGGCCGGTGGTTGGGCCGGCGGCAGGCTCACGGTGGGGTGGGGGTTCGTCAGGACGGCCAGCACCTCTGTCGCCGGATATCCGAACAGGTCGACGTCCTGGAGAACCACGGGTACGGCGGACGGCCCGGTCGGCGTGGAACCGCATCTGCGGAGTTGGACGGCGGCGAGGCCGTCCCGTTCGTGCTCGGCGCGGCCCAGGCGGTCCCTGCTGTCACCGTAGGCGAGCAGCTCCAAGCCTTCGTGGCAGGCGGTGAAGGCCCAACCCGCCTGACAGACCCAGGTCTCGCGTACATCCGCCAGAGTCGCGACCGCCCACTGGGCTTCCCGCTCCGACATGCCGAACCGCAGAACCCCGGCGTTGTGCGGCAATGCGAGACCAGTCCCCGGCAGCAACTCGAACATCTCCCGATGGTGACCCACGGGCGTGCGCCAGGGCAACGGCACGTGTTGCTCAGAGGAGGCGTTCGGGGACCGAGCCGGCGGGGGTCGTGCGCGTGTGGAGGTCGCCGTCCGGGGTGACGAGCTCTACGTCGCCCATCGGGTCGGCCGTGACCTCGCCGACGACGGCGGCGTGGCGGCCGTAGCGGTGGGTGCGGAGGGCCGCCAGGACGGGCCGGACGCGTTCGGGCGGGACGAACAGGCACAGGCAGCCGGCGCAGGCCGCGTCCAGGGGGGCCAGGCCGCGGGCGGCCAGGGCCACGCGCGCCTCGTCCCGTACGGGCACGGCGGCCTCCTCCACGCGCAGGGTCAGCCCGCGGCCGGCGGCGCACTGCCGCAGGACCTCCGCGAGGCCGCCGGCGGCGACCGTGCGGGCGTGGCGGATGTCGGTGCGGGAGGCGCCGGCGGCGGCGCGCAGGAGCCCGCCGAGGGGGGCACAGTCGCTGGGCACGTGGTGTTCGTAGCCGAGGCCGTCGCGCAGGGAGACCAGGTGGGCGGCGTGGCTGCCCAGGGGGCCGGTGACGACGATGCGGTCGCCGGGGCGGACCGCGTCCAGGCCGAGCGGGGGGCCGCTGAGCACCCCGAAGGCGGTCGCGGTGACGAAGACCCGGTCGGCCTCGCCGGCGCGGACGACCTGGGTGTCGACGGCGGCGATGGCGACACCGGCCTCGCCGGCGGCGGCGCGGACCGAGGCCGTCAGCCGGCGGACGAGGTCCAGCGGCAGGCCGGCCTCCAGGACGATGCCGAGGGCGATGTGACGGGGTTCGGCGCCGGTGGCGGCCAGTTCGTTGACGGCGCCGCAGACGGCTACCCGGCCGATGTCGCCGTTGCCGAAGAAGGGCGGGTCGACGACGTACGTCCCGGCGCGGACCACGACGGTGGGGTTCGGGGTGGAGGGGTGCGGGGTGAGGGCGTTCGGCGTGAGGGCCCGCGCGATCAGGGCGCGTGCCTCCGGGCCGAAGCCGACCTGGGCCGTGTCCCACCCCTGCGCGTACGTCACGACAGCCACCCCCCGATGCCCACGAATCATGATCGTGAATCCATCATCCTGCGGGGGTGGCGTGCCGCATACCCGTGTTCGGGCACCTCTGCCGATGAGGGGTCAGTAGGGGCGGTCGTACGCGCGCAGGAGGAGGACGGCCGCGACGGTGGCCAGGGCGGGGAGGGTGGCGAAGCCCACGAGCATGCCGAGCTCCGCCGTCGCGGACTGCTCGGCGGCGTGGCCGGTGCCGGAGGAGACGTAGCCGGAGAGCTGGAGGACCAGCCCGTAGAGGAAGGGGCCGAGGGCCACACCGAGGCCCTCGCCGGTCGTGAACACCCCTGACAGGACGCCTGCTTGGCGGCGTTCGGTGCGGGCGGTGTCGCGGGCGATGCAGTCCGGGAGCATCGCGTACAGGAAGAGCAGCTGACCGGCGTGACCGGTGCCGGCCAGCGCCATGCTGAGCAGTACCGCTCCTTCGGGCAGGACGGGGGCCGCGAGGAAGAGCAGGCAGCCGACGGCGAAGAGGGTGGAGGCGACGGTGTAGCCGCGGGGGCCGCGCAGGCGTTGCCAGAGGGGCATCGTGAGGAGGTTCGGGGCGACGAACGCGGCGACGAGGGCGCCGACTCCGGAGGAGTCGTGGAGCACGTGCTCGGCGAAGTACGGGGCCCCGGCCAGGAGGACGCCGGTGGCGACGGACTGCACGACGACGCAGCGCAGCAGGGCCATGAAGGGCGGGTTGGAACGGGCGGCGGCGAACTGCTCGCGCAGGGTGGGTTCGTTGGCGGGGGTGGGGGTCGGGGTTGGGGCTGGGGTGGGGCCGGCCGCTGGGGTGAGGGCCGGGACGGGGGTGGGGACCGGGACGGGGGCGGAGGCCGAGGTGGGGACGGAGGCCGAGGTGCCGGTCGCCTTGCCGGTTCTGGTGGCGGCCGCGCCCTTTGCCGTGCCTGCGAACACCCAGAGGGCGCCGAGGGCGATGATCGTCGCGCCGAAGACCCCGACCCAGCGGTGCCCGGCGAGGCCGCCGCCCCCCGCTTCGACGAGGGCGGGCGCGACGCCGCCGGTGACGAGGGCCGCGACCCCGATGACGGCGACGCGGCCGCCGACCAGGCGCATGCGGTCCGCTTCGCGGTCGGCGAGCTCGGCGGGCATGGCGACGTACGGCACCTGGAAGAACGCGAAGGCGGTCGCGGTGAGCAGGTATCCGGCCGCGGTGAACCAGGCGCCGGCGGTGCCGGGCAGCGGGCCGGCGAAGGTCAGCGCGAAGGCCAGGGCCATGGCGAGTCCGCCGCCGAGGACGTACGGGCGGCGGGCGCCCCAGCGGGTCCTCGTACGGTCGCTGGCTCGGCCGACGAACGGGTTGAGCACGGCGTCCCAGGCCTTGGGCACGAACACGATCACCCCCGCCAGCGCGGCGCCGACCCCCAGGGTGTCCGTGAGGTACGGGAGCAGGAGCAGCCCGGGGAGGGTGGTGAACGTCCCTGTGACGAGCGACCCCGAGGCGTAGCCGAACCGCAGCCGACGCGTCATCACACCGGGGTTGGGTCGGGGTGTCGGCGTGCCCGGCGGGGCGACCCGGGTGCGGGCGGTCCCGGTGATGGCCATCGGGGGCATCCTTCCTCCACGGTACGGAAGGCCCCGCCCCGGGGCTGGGGGATGTCCCGGGGGCGGGGCTCTCGTGAAGGAGCGTGCCTGCGGGCGCATGTACGCGGCTAAAGCCCTTCGGCCGGAGACCGTGGGGGTCGGCGGCGGGGGCGATGCCGACGGGTACGGCCGACGGGCACGGTCCGACAGGCCGGCCGGGACCCAGGGCTTGGACGGGCACACGCCCCTCGCCCCGGGGAAAGGGCGCCGATGCCTTACGGGGCTCCGCAAGGGGCCTCCTGCCTTCGGGTCCGGAGCCGGGAGTCGGGGCAGGGACCGGAGCCAGGACCATGATCGACCAGTGGCGTCCGGGGACGGCCGACAGGCCGTGGCCGTCAGGCCGTGGCCTCAGTCGTACAGCTCGCCGTCGTCGCCCTGGACCCGGGCCCCGCCGCCCAAGGCGCGTGCGACGCTCCGGAGCACGGCGAGGGCGGCCGGGTCCGGGTTCTTGGCGACGATCCGGCCGTCGCGCCAGTCCATCCATGCGCCGTCCGGAACCGTGCGGTTGGGCCGGGGGCGGGTGCGGTGGGGCAGGCCCAGTTCGCGGCCGTGCACCTTTATGCCATGCACCTTGTGGACACCGGGGGCGGGTGGCTGGGGCTTGGCGGGGCGCTTCACCATGGGCCGAGACAAGGAGAGGGACATGACAGTCGACAACCGCACGACCTCGGCTCCCGCCATCCATGGACACGCGGCACTGGCAACGGCAACGGCGGCATCGGTGGCGCAGCATCTGATCCACCGGCCGCCCGCGCGGGCCTACTACGCCCTCGACGCGCCCAGTCTGGGCGAGGAGAACTTCACCCTCGTCGGCGAGACCCCCGTCACCCACCCGCTCTTCAACGACGGACCCGGGTACTTCCACGACCTCCAGATCGCGACCGGCACCGTGCGCGAGATCGGCGAGTTCGTCGGGCACCGCTACTTCGGCGTGCCCGAGGACCGGCCCGGGCTGTTCTACCGGTTCGCGCTCGACCTCACCGATCTCTCCGCCTGGCGGACGGACCGCGCCGGCGGGCGCGCCGTGGCCATGGAGACGCACATCCGGGCCCGGCCCGCGAACGTGGTCGCCGAGGTGCCGCGCGGGCTCGACTTCCACCTGGAAGTGACCATCGACGGGCGTCCCTGCGCGACGGGTGCGGCCGGGCTGGTCTTCCTCATGCCGAAGCTGTACCGCAAGCACGTGGAGCACTCCCGTCAGGCCATGCGTGCCGCGCCCGAGCTCGACGACGCTCCGGACGGGCCGCCGCGGCCGGCGGAGGCAGCCGAAGTGAGCCGGTACGCCGACGAGAACGTCGTGATCAGCGAGCCCACCGACGCCTCCCGCGGCCGGATCAGCACCTGGGTGCTGTCCGCGCCGGTCAGCCCCGTGTTCGAGGGCGCGGCCGGGCAGTTCTCCGGCCTGCACCTGCTGGAGGCGCTGCGCCAGACCTCGCTGCTGACCGCGGGCCGCATGCACGGGCTCGACCCGGCGCGGAGCACGCTCGGGGCCTGCCAGGTGCACTTCCGCGGGCAGGCTGAGCGCGATCTGCCGCTGCGGTGCGTCGCGGTGGCCGGTCCGCTGGGCCGGGACTCCGAGGGCCGGCCGACGGTGCCGGTCACGTTGACGTTGACCCAGCGGCGGCGTGCGGTGGCCGAGGCCCGTACTTCCGTCGTCCAGGACTACTGAGTACGTGAGCACGGTGCGTTTCGGGATCCTGGGCCCGCTGGAAATCACCGGCGGAGCCCCGCAGGCCGCCAAGCTGCGGGTCGTCCTCGGGACGCTGCTGGTCCGTGCGAACGAAGTCGTGTCGGTGGACACGCTGATCGACGAGCTGTGGCCGGAAGCTCCTCCGCGCACGGCGACGACGACGCTCCAGGTGTACGTGTCCCACCTGCGCAAGTCGCTCCGGGCGGCGGATCCGCACGACGGCCGGGAGGTACTGGTCACGCGGCGCCCCGGCTACCTGCTGCAGGTCGGGGCGGGCGAGCTCGATGCCGGCTCCTTCGATGAGCTGGCCCGGCGCGGCCACCGGGCGCTGCTGGCCGGGGACTTCGCCGCCGCGGCCGATCTGCAGCGGCGCGCGCTCGCGCTGTGGCGGGGGCCCCTGCTGTCGGACACCCCGCACGGGCCGCTCCTCGACGGTGCGGCGGTCCGGCTCGGCGAGGCGCGCACGACGGTGCTCGACGAACGGGTCCGGGCCGAATTGCACCTGGGGATGCATCGCGAACTCGTGGCGGAACTACAGGAGTTGGTGGCGGAGCATCCGCTGCACGAGGAGTTCCACGCGCACCTGATGGTGGCGCTGTACCGGTGCGGGCGGCAGGCGGAGGCGCTGCGGGTGTTCGCGCTGCTGCGGCAGACCCTGGTGGAGGAGCTCGGCATCGAGCCGGGCCCGCACTCCCGGCAGCTCCAGCGGCGCATTCTGGAGGGCGATCCCGAGCTGGCGCGTGCGGGGGAACGCGAGACGGTGGTCGGGGGCGAAGGGCCTTCCCACGTAGGTGCGGCAGGTGGCGCCGATCTGGGTCCGCTGCCGGCGTCCGACCCCTGGTTCACCGGTCGGGGTACGGAACTCGATGAGTTGGAAGGGCTGTTGCGCGGCGCGGCGGCCGCCTGGGCGGGTGGCGGCGGTGGCGGTGGCGGGCGGATCGCCGTCACCGGTATGCCGGGTGCCGGCAAGACGGCGCTGGCGGTCGAGGCCGCGCACCGGGTGGCCGACGCCTTCCCCGGCGGCGTGTACTTCACGGACCTGCGGCACGGGGCCGGGGGCGGGCTGCCTCCGCGCGGGCCGGGTGCTGCGGTCGCCGGCGGCCCCGGTCCCGGCTCCCCGGCGTTGGTGGTGGTGGACGGGGTGAGTTCCGAGGCCCAGGTACGTCCCCTGCTGGCGCTGGGTCATGCCGTGCTGCTCACCGCGCGCCGCGTGCCCGCCGGGCTTCCCGGGCTGCGCGTGGTGGTGCTCGGGCCCTGGCACCCCCGGGAGGCGCGGCGGCTCGCCGGGCTGTTCGGCGGGCACGGCGGAGCACGGGGCGATGCGCGGGGTGGCGCCCGCGCCGAGCCCGAGGTGGTCGCTGCCGTCGCCGAACTGTGCGGGCGGCTCCCCCTCGCCGTACGGGCCGCCGCCGCCCAGCTCGCGGCCCGGCCGCACTGGACGCCGGCCACCCTCGCCGAGCGGCTGCGCGGGGAGGACGGGCGGCTGGACGTGTTGCGCAGCGGCGATGTGGACGTACGGGCCCGGCTCATGGAGGCGTACGCGTCCTGTCCCGCCGAGCGGCGGCGGGAGTTCCGCCTGCTGTCGGTGCTGCCGCCGGGCCGGTTCGGCGCCCGGCAGGCCGCCGCCGCGCTGGACCTGGGCGAGGCCCGCGCGCTCGGCTCCCTCGAAGCCCTGGCGGACGAACGGTTGGTGGAGGCGTCGGACCGGGGCTCGTGGCGGCTCCCGGAGCTGCTGCGGCTGCTCGCGGTGGAGCGGCTGGCCGAGGAGGAGGCCCCGGAGGTCGCGCGGGCCGTGGCGCTGCGGGTGTGCCGGGCGTACGCGGAGGCCGCGGAAGCCGCGGTGGAGGCCGGACGCGTACCGGAGCCCGGCGCGGCCGGTCTCGTACGGCTGGCACGCACCGCGTACGACGCCGGCCTGTGGGAGCTGACGGTACGGCTGACGGACGCGGGCGGCGGGTGGGCGTCGCAGGTCGACGCGGAAACCGAAGAGGCCTGCTACACGCTGGGGTTGGACGCCGCACGGCGGTACGGGGACCGCTGCGCGCAGGCGCGGATGCTGCGCTCGCTCGGGGAACTCGCCTGGCGCTATCGGCGTTTGGGGCGCGCGCAGGAGCTCTTCGCCGAGGCCCTGGAACGGGCCCGGGAGGCCGGCGACGAGGAGGAGGCGGGCCGCGCGCTGGTCGGGCTGGCCGAACTGCGCCTGGACCGCGGGGCGACCGTGGAGGCGGCCGCCCTGCTGGAACCGGCGCTGGCCGCGCTGGCGGCACCGGGCCGCACACGGGGCCGCTACGAGGCGAGCCGGGCGCGGGCGCTGGTGGCCCTGGCCCAGGAGGGGCCGGAGTCGGCCCGGGTCTGGTTCGACGAGTGCCTGCGCCTGGCGGGCACGCTGCGCGACCACCGCCTGGAGACGTACACGAAGCGCGCCCTGCGCAGCCTCGGGGCGGGGAGCGTCGGGCCGGCGGCCGGTGGCGTGTGGGCCGTGGAGGCTCGGCCCGGGGTTTGGCGGATCTGTTCGGGTGGGCTCTTCGGTGGGTCGCCCCTTACCTACGGAGAACCATGGCGGTAGCGCTCAGTCCGCGGACGGAGCTCGTCGGCCGGGAGCTCGAAGTCGCCGCGTTGCGGGAGCGGTTGCGGGATCCGGCGGTGCGGCTGGTGACGGTGACCGGGCGGGCCGGTGTGGGCAAGTCCCGGCTGGTCGGGGAAGTCGTACGGGAGATCGGCGCGGAGTTCGAACGGGTGGAGGTGCTCGACGCGGCCGCGGTCGGCCAGGAGCAGCGGTGGGTCGAGGCCGCGCGGGGGGCCGGGGGCGGCGGGCGGGTGCTGCTGGTGCTCGACGGGTGTGATCACGAGGCGCGGGGGGCCGCCGCCGGGGCCGTCGTGGCGCTCGCCGGTGAGGCGCGGGTCGTGGTGCTCGCGACGGCCGTGGAGCCGCTCGGGGTGTACGGGGAGCAGTTGCTGTCGCTCGCGCCCTTGCCCGTACCCGGTGACGGTGCCGGGGAGGGGCAGGGGGAGGGCGAGCTGCATGAGGTGGCATCCGTGGCGTTGTTCGTGCGGCGGGCACGGGACGCGGATCCTTCGTTCGCGCTGACCCTGGAGAACGCCGGGGCCGTCGCGGAGATCTGCCTGCTGCTGGGCGGACTGCCGCTCGCGCTCGAACTCGCCGCGCTGCGCATGCGGTTGCTGCCGCCGCACCTGCTGTCCGCCCGGTTGCGCGGCGGCCGTACGACGGTGCTCGCAGGCGGTCCGGCGAACGCCCCCGAGCGGCACCGTTCGCTCGCCTCGCTCGCCGAGTGGAGCTGCCGCGGCCTGGAGCCGGCTGCCCGCGCCCTGCTGCGTCGGCTCTCGGTGTACGAGCCGGGATTCGGTCTGGCCGCGGCCGGGCTCGCGGACGAGGAGGGTCTCGAGCCGCTGATGGACCGCGGGCTGCTCGCCGTGGTCGGTGAGGAACACGGCGAGCTGCGGCTGGCGGTGCCCGAGCCCGTACGGTCCTATGCGCGCGCCGAGTTGGCGGAGGCGGGCGGTGAGGCCGCGGCGCTGGACGCGCACGCCGAGCGGTACCGGCGGCTGGTGGCCGCCGCGCTGCCGGGGCTGGCCGGGACCGGGCAGGACCGGCTGCTGCGGGACTCGGCGGCCGAGGGCGCGAACGTGCTCGCGGCGCTGCGGCGGCTGCGCGACCGGGGCGACGGGGAGGCGGCCGCGGCCCTGGTGCTGGGCTGCCACCTGCCGTGGCTGGCGCAGGGGCGGCTGCGGGAGGGGCTGGAGTGGTGCGACGCGGTGGCCGAGGGCGGCGGTCAGCCGCTCCCGGAGGCTCTGCGGGCCCGACTGGCCGACCTGTCCGGGGTGTTCGCGCTGGCCCTGGGTGATCCCCAGGAGGCCGTACGCCGCCACCGGCGCGCGCTCGCGCTCGGCAAGAGCGTGGGCGACCGCCGGCAGAACGCGCTCGCTTCCACCCGGCTCGGCACGGCCCTGCTGAGGTCCGGCGACGCTCCGGGGGCGCGGGCGGTGCTGGTGACCGCGTTCAGCGCACTGGCGACGATGGGTGTCACCGGGGGCACGGCCGAGGCGGCGGCCTCGCTCGCCGCCGCCCTGCGCGCCGAGGGTGACCGGCGCAAGGCGGTGGAGATGCTGGAGCGGGCCGAGGAGACCTTCCGGCGGGTCCGGGACGGCCGCGGCCTGGCGGGTGCGCTGCGGACGGCCGCCGCGATGGCGCTGGAGGGCGACGAGCCGGACCGGGCGGAGGCTTCGCTGCGGGAGGCGCTGCGGCTGTACGGGTCCGTCGACGAACGGACCGAACTGCCGGGCGTTCTGGAGGAGTTCGCCCTGCTGCTGCTCCGCACCTCGCCGGCGCAGCGGCCGCGCGCGGTACGACTGCTGGCCGCGGCGGACTCCTTGCGCGGGGAGACCGGCGCCGAGGTGCCGCAAGAGTGGCGCTCCGAGGCCGAGCGGGCCCGTACGGAACTGAGCTCCCGGCTGGACTGGACCGATTTCGCCACCGCGTGGGCGGAGGGAGTGCGGATGACGGCGCCGATGGCGATGGCGGAGGCCTTGTCGGCGCCCGCGCCCTCGCGCCGCCCGGCGGCCGGTTCGGCGGCCGAGGCCCAGTCGCTCACCCCGCGCCAGGTCCAGGTGGCGCTGCTGGTGTCGGAAGGGCTGACCAATCGTCACATCGCGGCCCGGCTGGACATTTCGGAGTGGACCGTGGTCAACCACGTCCGCCAGGTGATGCGCCGGCTCGGCTGCACCTCGCGGGTGCAGGTGGCCGGGGCGGTGGGCCGATGGGCCTGACCTTCGGCACGGTGGAGCGCCGCGTCCTGGAACTGACGGCGCCCGCCGGGGTCACGGCCCGCTTCCGGGCGGCCGGCTGGTGGCGGTCGGAGACCTTCCTGGACGACCTCTACCGCACGGCGGCCGCCGCGCCCGAGCGGCCGGCGATCGTCTCGGAGCGCGCGCTGCGGCCGGCCGGCCGGCGCCGGGTCACTCTCACGTATGCCCAACTCGCCCTGTACGTCGATCGGTTCGCGGGCGCGCTGACCTCGCTCGGGGTGGCGCCGGGCGACCCGGTCGCGTACCAGCTGCCGAACTGGTGGGAGACGGCCGCACTCACCCTGGCCTGTCTGCGGGCCGGGGCGGTGGCGGTGCCCGTGCTGCCGACCGTACGGGCCCACGGGCTGCACCGGATCCTCGACGGTACGCGGGCCCGGGTGTGCGTGGTGCCGGACGCGTGGGAGGGCTTCGCGCACGCCGAGGCGCTCGCGGAACTCGCGCCGCGGCTGCCGTGGTTGCGCCACCGGGTGGTCCTGGGGGGCGGCGGCTCGGTGGGGGCCGGGGCGGTGGGGGCGGCCGGGGTCGCGGGGGCGGCGGCCGGGGCGATCGACTTCGAGGAGTACTTCGCGCGTACCGCGCACGAGCGGACCGCGGCGGGTCGGCGCAGCAGGCCGCTGCCGGGGCAGGCGGACCGGCCCGCGCTGCTGATCAGCGTCATGGGGCTGCGGGACTCGTACACCTCGGTGCTGCACTCCCCCGACACGCTGTACGCCAACGTGTCGGCCCAGCGCCATCCGGACGGCCCGGGCCGGCGGCCCCGCGAGGTGTTCCTGAGCACGCTGCCGCTGACCTCGCTCGCCTCGCTGATCTACACCGTGTGCTGGCCGCTCGCGGTCGGCGGGACGGGCGTCTACCAGGACGTGTGGGACCCGGGCCGCTGCCTGGATCTGATGGCAGCGGCCGGGGTCGACCAGGTCTACGCGGAGCCGGCGTACTTCGCCGAGCTGCTCACCGCGCAGCGGCGGCGGCCGCGGGAGCTGGAGCGGCTGCGGCTGGTCCTGTCGGGGGGCCGCACCAGCACGCCGGAACCGCTCGCGGCGGAGCTGCGGGAGGTGTTCGGGGTGCCGGTGCTGTCCGCTTGGGGGGCGCCGGAGCTGGGCATGGGCGCGCTGTCGGAGCCGGGGGGCGGTGCGGACGCCGCCGTGCCCCTGCAGGGGCTGGAGCTGGAACTGGAGCCGGAGGCGGGCTCCGGAGACGGCGCGGGCGCGGGCGCGGGCGCGGGGTCGCTCAGGGTGCGGGGGCCGTCCGTGGCCCTGGGCACCTGGCCGCACGGCGCTGCGGCGCCGGTGTCCACCTGGGAGGACGGGGACGGCTGGCTGGACACCGGCGACCTGGCCGCGGCCGATCCGCAGGGCGGGCTCCGGGTGCTGGCCCGGGCGGGGACGCGGACCGGCGCGATCTTCATGGTGCCGGTCGCCGAGGTGGAGGAGGCCCTGCTGGCCCATCCCCGGGTGCGGGAGGCCGCGGTGGTCGCCTACACCGATCCGGAGCACGGTGAGATGCCGTGCGCGGTGGTGGTGCCGGGTGCGCAGGAGCTTCCGCCGCGGCCGGCCGAGCTGCGCGAGCACCTGACGGCGCTGGGCATCGCGGAGGCGTTCCTGCCGGCGCGGCTGGAGATCGTCGGGGCCCTGCCGCGCGACGAACACGGCAGGGTCCGGCACGCGGCCCTGCGTACGTGGCTCGGCCGCCTGCGGCCGGGTGGGGCGCGGCCGACGCCGGAGTAGTGCGGCCGGGGGCCGATCACCGGCTCCGCCGGTGTGCCGGGCCCTGCCGGTGTGCCGGGCCCTGCCGGTGTGCCGGCCCTGCCGGTGTGCCGGCCCTGCCCGGACCTGCGCCTCAAACGCCGGCGAGGCTGGAGTTTGACCCAGGCCGACGGCCGTGCTCAGGCCGGGAGATGGCGACCACCGGCTCCGCCGGTGTGCCGGGCTCCGCCCGGACCCGCGCCTCAACGCCGGCGAGGCTGGAGTTTGGCCCAAGCCGGTGGCCGTGCTCAGGCCGGGGGATGGCGACCACCGGCTCCGCCGGTGTGCCGGGCTCCGCCCGGACCCGCGCCTCAAACGCCGGCGAGGCTGAATTTGGCTCAGGTTGGAGGCGACGCCGAGGTCGGCGAGGCTGGGGGTTGGCTCAGGCCCGAAGTGGCGATGAGGCTGGATACGGCTCGGGGCGGGCTCGGGGCCCGGTCAGTGTTCGCTGCCCGCTACTCGGCGGGCGAAGGCGTTGAGTTCCTTGCGCCAGTGGGGGGCGAGGGGAGCCGCGGCCACCGCCTCGTCCGCGTGGGCCAGGAGGTCGGCGATGGTTTGTTCCGCGGTGTCGCGGGCGCGGGTGTCGAAGAAGATGTCGCGCAGGAACTGGGCGTCGCCGTCGAAGCCCGGGCCTCCGCGCAGGAAGCCGCGGATCCGCCAGGCGCCGTGCAGGGCCCGCGCGTACTCCTCGTAGCACTCGCGCAGGTCCTCCCGGCCCGCGAGCGCCGCGCCGATCAGCAGGGCGTGGCGCAGCCCGTACCAGCCCGCGCCGCAGCCGGTTCCGCAGCCGTCGAGGCACTGGCCCGGCCAGGCGTCGTCGAGGTACTCGGTCGCCGCCGCGGCCTCCGCGTGTGCGCCGATGGCCCGTTCGGTGCGCAGGTCGTCCCACAACTGCCAGGCGGCCGGGGGGAGTCGAACCGCCAGGCGGTCACCGTACGCGAGGGCGAGGTCGCCCGCGAGGACCGCGGTGCCCTCACCGAAGCGGCGGGACTCGCCGCGCCAGCCGTTGCGTTCGTGTTCGGCGGCGTGGCTGATGTGCAGGGTGGGGATGCCGCGACGGAGCGTCGCGTTCTCCCGTACGTCGTCGCGGATCATCAGACAGGTGTCGAGGAGTTCGAGCGCGGCGGACGCGGCCACGGCCTCGTCGCCGTCCGGGTCGCCGCCCGCCGCGAGGTAGCCGGTGAGGCAGATGACCGGGTGGGCGCGCTCGGCGCCGGCCTGGACGAGTTCGGCCACGCCCGCCACCAGTACGGCGCTGCGCGGATCGGAGGTGCGGCGGCTGCGGTGCTCCTCGGCGAGCAGCCGCGCGAGACGCTCCTCGACCCGGTCGAGCATCGCGTCGCGCAGCTGTCCGGGCGTCGCCGTCCGCCACGGCTGGTCGTGCGTGGGTGTGGTGGTCATGGTGCCCTCCCTGGTGGGCTGCGGCTCATGACCTGACCTTCCCGGACCTGCCTCGCGGGAGCCAACGTGGGGCGGTGGAGCACGCGAAGCAGGCGGGGAGCGGGGGTGTCGGGCGCCAGTTGTCTGCCAGGGAAGGGCGCGGGCGGGGCGACCTTGTCATCACCTTGTCATGGGTGGGGCCGGGAGGGGGCCGGGAGCGGTCAGACGAACTCCGCCACGCCCAGGTGGAAGTCCACCGGGAGGGCCTGGCGGCCGGGGATCTCCAGTTTGCGGTAGACGCGGGTGAGGTGTTGTTCCACCGTGCTCACCGTGATGTACAGCTTCTGCGCGATCTCCCGGTTGGTGTGGCCGTGGACCGCGAGCAGTGCGACGCGCTTCTCCGATTCGCTGAGGCTCGCCACCAGGTCGGCGTGCGGGGCGTCGGACGCCTCCGGAGTCCGCGGGCCGTCTCCGGTGTGGCCGGGGAGGATCTTCACGCACAGGGCCTCCGCGCCGCACTCCTTGGCCACGTGCCAGGCCCTGCGGTTGACCATCGCCGCGCGGGCCGGTTCGCCCAGATCCCGCAGCACCTGGCCGAAGTCGCCCATCGCGCGGGCCAGTTCGTACTGGTCTCCGGAGCGGTGCAGGTCGTCGACGGCCTTGGTGAGCAGTGCCTGGCGTTCCTTCGGCTCGCGCAGGGATGCCCGTAGGCGCAGGGACATGCCCCGCACCCAGGGGTCGGCGGCGTCCCGGGTGGTGAGCTGGTCGGCCAGGAACCGGTCGGCCTGGTGGGTTTCGCCGAGCCGCAGCAGGGCCTCCGCCGCGTCGGTCCGCCAGGGCAGGACCCGCGGGCGGTCCAGGCCCCAGCGCTTCATGTGGCGGCCGATGTCGAGGAAGTCGCCGAGGGCCGCGTGGAAGCGGCTCGTGGCCAGCGCGTAGTGGCCGCGGGCCCGGAGGTACGCCAATCCGTGGATGCTGCCGGTCAGTTGGGCCGGGACGGGGCGGCTCAGTACGGCCGCGGCCTCCTCGGGGCGGCCCATGGCGGTGTAGGCCCGCACCAGGGTGCCCGCGACGGCGCTCAGCTGGATGCCGCCGCCGCGCGCGGGCGCGGCCCCCAGGACGGCTGCGGCGGTCGCGGCGGCGCCGGTGAGGTCGCCGAGCCGCAGCCTGGCCTCGGCAAGCAGTCCGGCGAAGACGGTCTGCCAGCCGGTGGCGCCGCGCCGCGCCGCCTGTTCGGCGAACGCCTCGCACCAGGGCAGCGCCCGGCCGGCTCCGTCCAGGTGGAGCAGGGTGCGCAGGGCCTGTACGACCGGCTCCACGGTGCCCTCGGCCAGGGTCGCGCCGCGCAGGAAGAGATCGGCGGCCTGCACGGCCGCGCCTTCCTCGGCCTCCACCGGGAGGGCCCACAGGGCGGCGGGGTGGACCGCTCCCCGGGCGCCGCGTCCCGCGGGGTGCGTTCCGGGCTCGGCGGGGGCGCCGCGTCGGCCGGAGGCCGCCCACTGGGGGAACGCCGAGAGGCCGTCTAGCGGTTCGTCGCCGGGGACATCACCGGCGTGCCTGCGTTCCCGCTCGGCGGCGGAATGGCGGCCATCAGCCGGGTGGCGGCCTTCACCGGGGTGGCGGACGTCTCCGGAGTGCCGGACGTCACCGGCTGCGCGGGCTTCACCTGCGAGGCCGCCTTCACCGCCGTGGCGGGCCTCGCCGAGGTGCCGGCCCTCGCCCGCGTGCCGACCCTCGCCCGGGTGGCGGCCCTCGCCGGCGGCGAGCCGTTCCAGCACCTCCGTCGACTCGTCGATGCGGCCCTGCGCCGCCAGGGCGCGGGCCAGCGGGCCCAGGACGCGCGGCTGCAGCCGGCCTGCGGCCAGAGCGGCCAGGGGTTCCGCGAGGTGGCGTTCGGCCGCGGCCGGGTCGGTGCGTCCCGCGACGACGCTGAGCCTGACGCTCACCTCGGCGCGCCGCGCGTCGTCCGGACACGCCTCGTGCGCGAGCCGCAGCAGGGCGGTGGCCTCGGCGAGGGCTCCGTCGGCCACGTGCTGGTCGGCCGCGGAGCGCAGGACGGGCAGGGCCCATTCCTCACCGGTGTGTCCCGCGGCGAGGAGTTGGGCCGCGACGGCGGTGTCGGGAGCGCCCGCGGCGCGGGCCAGCAGGGCGGCTTCCCGGTGCAGGGCCCGACGGGCCGCCGGGTCCATCCGGTCGAGTACGGCGGCACGTGCGGCCGGGTGGCGGAGCCCCTGCCCGGGCTCCGCGGCCCCCGGCTCCTCGGCCCCGGGTGGCGCCCCGGGTTCCGCCGCGAGCAGGCCCGCCGCGTCGAGGGCGGTGAGGGCCCGGGCGGCGGCGGTTTCGGTGGCGCCCGTGAGCCGGGCGACGTGGGGGGTGCTCGCCAGGGAGTCGAGTACGGCGATGGCCTCGGCCAGTTCGGTGGTGGCGGATCCGCAGCGGTGCAGGCAGGCGAGTACGGCCTGGGTGTAGGCCTCGCCGGGCCGGCTCCCGGGGTCCTGGAGCAGGGCGCGCAGCAGGAGCGGGTTTCCGCCGCTGGCGCGGTGCAGCCGGTCGGTCTCGCTGTCGGTGCGGTCGGGCAGCATCGCGCGGATCGCCTCGGGCGTGAACCGTTCCAGGCGCAGGCGTACGAAGTGGGGCAGCCGGAGCAGTTCGGTGCGCAGCAGCGGGTCGTCGCCGCGTTCGTGCACGGATTCGGCGAGCACCAGGAGGACCTTGGCCTGCCGGGTGCCGCGTGTGAGGTGCAGCAGGTAGCGGCTGGAGAGCTCGTCCACGTGGTGGAGGTCGTCCACGCAGATCACCACCGGTGCGGTGGTGCTGAGTTCGCGGACGGCCGCGGCGAACAGCCGCATGGTCTCGATCCGTCCCGCCTCCTCCGGGGACGGCGGCGCGGGGAGCGTTCCGGCCGGGGCGTCTGCGATCAGCTGGCGCAGCACGCCCAGCTGATGGTCCCGTTCGCCGGCGGTTCCCATGGCACGCAGTACGATGCCGCCGCGGTATTCGGCGTTCACGGCCACGGTTTCGAGGAATTCACTCTTCCCGCAACCGACCGCGCCTTCGATGAGAAGTAATCCGGAATTTCCTTCTGTGCAGCCGTCGATCAGCGCATTCAAAAGAGACAGTTCCTCGGCGCGGCGGAACAACACCATAAGATCCCCCAGTGTCCCCGTTCCGTGCGTCCGAAAAGGGGAACGCGAGTCGGATACAGGGCTGATCGAGCAGTGCTTGAGCGAGACTCGAGAATTCTTCATCAGTCTATGGGCCGAGTCCCCGCCCGCCCGGTGTCCGGAAGTTGCCAGACATCAATCCCCGGGGGCGGGGAAGATCCGGCGCGGGACGCCCTGCGGACGGCCGGGGTCCCGGCGCTCGCGGGGGTAGCCGACGGAGACCTCCTCGAAGCGCACGCCGTCGTACCAGGTGGTGCGCGGGATGTGCAGGTGACCGTAGACGACGGCGGCGGCCTTGAACCGGAGGTGCCAGTCGGCGGTGAGCTCGGTGCCGCACCACTGGGCGAACTCGGGGTGCCGCAGGATCCGGGTGGGGGTGCGGACCAGCGGGAAGTGGTTGACCAGTACGGTGCGCAGCTCGGGGTCGCAGGCGGCCAGCCGTTGTTCGGTTGCGGCCACGCGGGCCCGGCACCAGGCCTCGCGGGAGGGGTAGGGGTCGGGGTGCAGCATGAACTCGTCGGTGCACACCACTCCAGCCTCGTAGGCCTGCTCCAGCGCCTGTTCCCTGGTGGCGGCGGTGGGGGTGCGGAAGCTGTAGTCGTACAGCAGGAAGAGGGGGGCCACGATGAGCGGTCCGCCCGGGCCCGACCAGACGGGGTACGGATCCTCGGGCGTGTGTACGCCGTACGATCGGCAGATTTCGACCAGCCGCCGGTAGCGGGCATCTCCACGCAGGGGCAGCGGATCGTCTCGAAGGGTCCAAAGATCATGATTCCCGGGCGCCCAGACCACGGTGGCATAGCGCCGGGTGAGCCGGTCGAGCACCCATCGCAGATCGTCGGGTGACTCGCCCACGTCGCCGGCCACGATGAGCCAGTCGGCGGGGCTGTCGGGATACAGCTCCTCGACGATCCGGCGGTTCTCCGGGAATGCGACGTGGAGATCGCTGATGCCCATGAGGTTTCCGTGCGGCATTCACCAAGGATGGATGGCAGTTCCTGCGGCGAACACCCCTGTTCCGCCCCTGAATTGCCGGTGGGTACCCATGTGCGGGTGTATGGCGGGGGGGCGATGACCGAGGGGTGACCGGAGGGGATGGGCGCCGGACGACACGGCGGACGGCATCGCGCATGGCAGGCGGATGGCAATGCCGGCGGTCGGGGTGGCAGGCCCCCGGCAGTCGGGACGCCCGCCGGCCGGGGGATGACAGCGGGCTGGGAGGAAGCCGGGGTTCCGGTGGGTTGGTCGGGCCCGGGGACGGCTTCTTCGCTGGTCGGGAGGGGGCGGCGGCGGGAGCGTGGGTGCTGTCAGACCCCGACACACCGACCCGAGGG
This sequence comes from Streptomyces sp. NBC_01351, assembly GCF_036237315.1. Classification (GTDB taxonomy): domain Bacteria; phylum Actinomycetota; class Actinomycetes; order Streptomycetales; family Streptomycetaceae; genus Streptomyces. The sequence continues at coordinate 1,722,851 of NZ_CP108356.1, forward strand.
AATGCCGTGCTCACGAAGCTCCTGCCTTCGAACGTCGCCACCGCCGAGGCCACCACCGACCCGGACCCCGACGAGCTGCGCCTCTTCCCCGAGGAGGAGGCGTTGATCCGCAACGCCGTCCCGAAGCGGCGGCTGGAGTTCGGCACGGTGCGGATGTGCGCCCGCCGGGCGATGGGGACGCTGGGGGTGGAGCCCTCGGCGGTGATGCCGGGCCGGCGCGGCGTCCCGCAGTGGGCGCCCTCGGTCGTGGGGTCCATGACGCACTGCGCGGGCTTCCGCGGGGTGGCGCTCGCCCGTGCGGAGGAGTTCGCCTCGGTGGGCATCGACGCGGAGCCGAACGCCCCGCTCCCGGAGGGGGTGCTGGAGTCGATCGCGCTGCCGCAGGAGCTGCGGCGGACGCGGGAACTGGAACGGGCGGCGCCGGAAATCGCGTGGGACCGGCTGCTGTTCAGCATCAAGGAGGCGGTCTACAAGACCTGGTTCCCGCTCACGGGCCAGGAGCTGGACTTCACCGACGCCCTGGTGAGCGTGGACGCGGGACAGGAAACCTTCCGCGCCCGGCTGCTCCCGGCGCCCGAGACCCTCTCCCCGGCCGGGCCGACCTCGTTCAGCGGTCGCTGGTCGGCGGAGCGGGGCGTGCTGTTGAGCGCCATCGCGGTGCCGGCCCGCAGGCCGGTCGCGGCGGGTGCCCCGGCACACGGCAGCGCTCCCCGCATCTGCCGTGCGGGGAGCGCTCGCCAAGAAGGGAAGGCCTGACGGGAAGGTCTGACGGAAAGGCCTGACCGGAACGGGATCAGGTCAGTCCCAACGGTCGTCCTCGGGCCTGTCCACGGGTATCGGAAGGACCACGTGCACGGTCACCGGGAGCAGCCCGCCCGCCAGAGTCTCCGTACCGGACCGCGCGGACGTACCCTGCACCACCGGGCCCGACATGGACTGCACCCCCATAACAGCCATGACCATACCTGCCAGTAAGGTCAAGTAAATGGAAAAGAATTTACTGGAAACTGCACTCACGACTTCCCCCAGTCGATGATCGAGATCACCCCCGCCCGCACCTTCGTCCGATATTTCCGGCTTTGGTGCGCCTGGGTGATGCGAATAGAGTGCTGGATATCGATCAGATGCGCCAAGGCCTGTACGTTGGCGTAAAGTTACTTGGCAGCTATTACACCGATCAGTGGGGGCTGGCGTGTTCCAAGGGGAGTACGCGGATTCGGGGTTCGCCGAGCTGGACGATGTCAGCGCCGCGGCCTACGGTCTCGCCGTCGAGTACGGCCTCTTCGAGCGGGAGAAGATCGCCGCGCAGCTGTCCCTGGCACCCGCCGAGATCACACGGGTCGAGCAAGTGCTCACCGGGGTCCGCCTGCTGCAGTCCATGCCGGGCAACCCGAACAAACTCACCCCCGTCACGCCCGATGTGGCCGCCGCTTCCCTGGTCGGCCCCGCCGAGCGGCAGATCCGCGACCTCCAGCAGGCGGTCACCGATGTCCGCGCGAAGCTGATATCCCTCACACCCCTCTACTTCGAGGGCCGCCGGCTGCGCAACCGCCTCGAGGCCTTCGACGTCATCAGCGACCCTTCCCGGATCCAGGCGCTGCTCGACCACTTGGGCCAGAACTGCAAGAGCGAGCTGGTCACCGTCCAGCCCGGTGGCGCACGCCCGGCCGACATCCTCGCGGACGCCCGGGAGAGCGCCCTGTCCATCCTCGGCCGCGGGGTCCGGATCCGGACCATCTACCAGCACACCGCGCGCAACGACCTGCCCACCCGCTCGTACGTCCGCGACGTCACTCTTCAGGGCGCGGAGATCCGTACCGCCGACGAGGTCATCGACCGGCTGATCATCTACGACCGGGAGGTGGCCTTCCTGCCGGAACGCTCCGCCTGCGCGGGCGCCACGCCCGGGGCCGCCATCGTCCGCGAACCCACGCTCGTGGCGTTCCTGTGCGCCGTCTTCGAGTACCTGTGGGACGGCGCGTCCCCGTACGTCGTGGAGTCCCAGCGGTCCCCCGCTTCCTCCGACGAGCTGAAGTGGTCGATCATCCGGCTGATGACCAAGGGCTACAAGGACGAGATGGTCGCCCGCCGGCTCGGCATGTCGGTGCGGACCTGCCGCCGTCACATCGCCGAGATCACCGAGGAGTTGGAGGCGACGAGCCGCTTCCAGGCGGGCTACAACGCGGCGCGCCAGGAGATGCTCTCCGGAGAGGTGCCGACGCACTCCCTGCCCTGATCGGGGCCGCGCCCCTCACCGGCCGGCCTCCTGGCCGAGGGCCTCCGTGATCGCGTCCACGCAGTCCTGGTCGAGCATGGTCGTGACGTGGGCGTCCTGCAGTCTGCCGAAGCCCGCGTCGTACACCGCGGCACTGACGACGTAGCCGCCGGCCAGCGGGAAGGTGCGGAAGATCCACTCCTCACCGGTGCCCGCCGTGCCGTCCGGCCGCTGTACGCGCACGGGCCGGCCGTCCGGGCCGAAGCCGAACTCGGTGAAGCGGAACTGCATGCCCTGGCCGATCGCCTTGCTGTAGGCCTCCTTGAGGGTCCACAGCCGGACGAGCGCGCCGTTGCGTTCCGCCTCCGGCATCCCGCTCAGCAGGATCGCCTCGTACGGGGTGCAGATGTGCCGGACGAGTCCGCCGCCGTACATGTCGCGGTCGGCGCGCTCGGCGTCCACGCCGATGAGCCCGCAGGTGGTCAGCCCGACGAGCAGCAGGTCCTCGGTGTGGCTGAGGCTGATGTCGATCTGGTCGCAGCCGCGCAGGTACGGGCGGCCGGTCGGCCCGTACGCCAGTTCCAGGTCGGCGGGTTCGCTGGCGAGGACCGCGCCCGCGGCGTGCTTGAGGAGCATCCGGGAGGCGATGTAGCGGCCGCGCACGTCGGCGTGGGTGAGGTCGAGGTAGCGCGTCCAGTCCCGGCCGAGCAGCTCGCGCAGCTCGTCGCCGGAGGGCACGCCGGGCTCCAGGTCCTTCAGCCACGCGTAGACCAGTGCGGTCCCGTGGGTGGCGAGGTCGTCCCTGACCCTGTCCCACGAGTCGCCTCCCGGGACCACGGCGACGGGCTCACCGAGCGGTGGGCCGAGCGTGGGGCTGCCCGGGGCGGTCATCGGTGCTCCTTCACGAGTATGTGGATGTCCCGGAGGCTGTGTGCCTCCAGCAGACGGTGCACCGGTACCCGGTGGCCGGACTCCTCAAGGAGGGCCACCAGCCGGAGCAGGTTCAGCGAGTCCCAGCCGGGCGTGTCCACCAGCGCGGTGTCCGCGCCGGCGGGGATGTCGACGTCCAGGCCGAGGTCGTCGCGGACGGTCCGCAGGAACGCGTCGAGACTGTCCAGGCTGTCGGGGCTGTCGGGGCTCATCGACCGGCCTTCCCGGATTCGGTGACGCGTACGTGGCCGGGGAGGTCCGGCAGCACGGTCAGGTCATGGTGGAACTCGACCGGCCCGTCCCCGGGTTCCCCCGACTCGCGAAGTTCGCGGGGGGCGAACCCGCTGGACGGATAGAAGTCGCGGGCGCGTTGATTGCGTGCTGTGGGTACGTAGCGGGCGCCCACCCCGGACAGTCCGAGGTCCCGGGCCCTCCTCAACAGCACGGCGAGGCAGGCCTGTTCGATGCCCCGGCCGAGGACCCGGCAGCTGAGCCACATGTTGTCCAGGTGCCACCGGCCCTCGGTGACCGTGGCCAGTACGGCGCCGATCAGGCCGTTGTCGCCGAAGCGGTCGGCGCTGCGGGCGGCCAGCAGCAGGTGCCGCCCCGGGTCGGCGGCCAGGGCGGTCAGCTCGGCCTCCGTGTGGCCGCCGCCGGCGAGGTTGAACTGGTTCGTGCGCAGGGTCAGTTGGGAGATCCTAGCGAACTCGTGGGGGCGGGGCGGGCCGAGTTCCAGCCGGATGTCCAGGGCCCGCAGGAACTCCTCGTGCGAGTCCGAGCTCGCGTGCAGCTCGCGGCGCTCCCGCCGGACCCGGTACTCCCCGGTCCTGGCCCGGTCCTCGTCGGTCAGGCTCATCGTGTCGAACCAGCCGTCCGCGAGCAGCCGCGCCACGTGCAGCGCGGGCTCCTCGTCGAGCGCGACCACCGCCACCCCGGGGAGGCCGTGGCGGACCTGGGCGCGCTCGGCCGGCGAGTCGTCGACGAAGACGAGGGCGTCGGTGGCGAGGTCCAACTGCCGGGCGATGTCGGCGAGGTTGGCGTCCTTCGGTTCCCAGTTGGCGTTGATGGCCACGAAGTCCGGCTCGCGCAGGACGAGGTCGGGGTGGTCCGCGAGGGCCCGCAGCACCTGCTCGCGGTCGTTCTTGCTGCTGACGGCGAGGAGCACGCCCTGGGAGCCGAGCTGCTTGACGCACTTCTGGAAGGCTCCGAAGGCCTCCCCGCGCAGGGTGCCGGCGGCGGCGATCCCGTCGGGGCCCTCCTCGCCGAGGACGCCGTCCCACAGGGTGTTGTCCAGATCGAGCACCAGGCACTTGCGGGTCGTGCCGCGCACGGCACGGGCCAGGTGCGCGACCTCGCGCGCGTACGCAGCGAGGAGTTCCGCGCCGAGCTGGGCCTTGGCGTAGCGGGCGAGGCGGGCGTCGGTGACCGGTCCGCCCTCTCCGACCAGCGGGTCGAGGTCGATCACGACCAGCGCGGGCGCGGCTTCGGTGAGCCGCAGCAGGCGCGCGTTGAACTCCCGCCACACGGCGCCCAGCAGGGCCCGGGAGCGGTGGTCGACGAGCTGCCTGCTGTAGGCCCCTGGCAGCGGGAGGGTGTTGAGTACGAGGGTCCCCGGGGCCGCCTCCGCCAGCGCGGCGCACCTGGCCAGCACCTCCTCCCCCGCCGCCGCCACGTCCTCGGGCCGCCACACCGCCGGTACCTGGGAGAAGAGGGTCTCGGCGTCCAGCAGGCACAGCGTGAGGTCCGGAGCCGCCGCGTGCAGCTCCCCGGCGGTGTCGGTCAGGTCGCGCAGATAGGTCCCGTGCTCTCCGAGGACGGACCGCAGGAGCATCCCGTGGCGGGCCAGTTCGCCCCTGAGCGGGTCGATGACCTGGCCCACCGTGGACTGGCCGGTGACGGCCACCGTCACGACGGGGGTCGCCGGATGGTGGGCCAGTACGGCATCGGGGTCGATGCCGCCGAGCAGCCGGCCGGCCGCGGCGGCGGCCGCCCCCGCGCCGCCCGGCGCCCCGCCCGGCGCCCCGCTCGCCGTCGCGCCCCCGGGCCCGCCCGTCGTCCCGCTCGCCCGTCCCTCGTCCGCGAGCACCGCCGCGATCCGGTCGTACGCCTTCTCCAGCAGGCCCTGCGTGCGCAGTTCGCGCAGCCGGTCCAGTCCCGTGGTCATCCGTGCCTCACACCTTCTCCAGGGCGAACCCGGCTCTGATCCACCTGCTGGACTCCACGCACAGGGCCAGCGCGCGCTCCCCCACGGAGAACTTCGGTACCAGCCGGTCGAGCTGCAGGAACGGCAGGGCGTTTCCGGTGTTGCCGGTCTCGGCGACGCAGGAGACCTCCTGCGCGGGGCCGTCCGGCAGCCGCTCCACGATGCGCGCGGTCATCCGCTCGGAGAGCTGGGGCGGCAGCAGGAAGCCGATGTCGTCGAGGCTCCAGCCGAGCCCGTCGAGCAGCTCCCAGAGGATCTCCACGGAGATCGTGGGAACGTGCTCCTCGATCGCCTTGTAGTCCTCGGCCATCATCCGCCGGCCGGATTCGCGGTCGGTGGTTCCGTACCAGTCGAGGAGCTGGCCGGGCGGACGGCCGCGGCCGGTCCAGGAGTTCAGCACCGCCCGGACGGCGATCCGCTCGCCCTCCGGTTCCTCGGTGAGGACGGCGGCCCCGGCCCCGTCGCCGAACAGGACGTGGTTGACGAGTTCCTCGGGGGGCAGCTTCGCGGCGTCCCGGCGGGGCGACAGGAACCGGTGCGTGACGTCCCCGCCGATGACGAGGCCGGCGCGGCGGCCGCCGAGGATCAGGGTGCGGCCGAGGTCGAGGGCTTGGATCGCGCCGGAGCAGCCGGCCTGGATCTGGTAGACGGGCAGGTGGTCGAGGCCGAGGCGGTCGGCGACCTCGGTCGCGGTGGTCGGCAGGAGGGTGTCGGGGGTGGCCGTCGCGAGGACCACGAACTCGATGTCGGCGAGGTCGAGTCCCGAGGCGTGCACGGCCCGGGCCGCGGCCTCGGCGCACAGGTCGGCGAGGGAGCCTCGGACCTCTCCGGTGACCGGGTCCCAGCCGAAGTGCCGGGTCCTGGTGCCGACGAAGAGGTCGATCCACTCCTCGCTGACGCCCAGCATCGTGCCGAGCGCGGCGTTGTCCACCGGGTCGCCGGGCAGCGCGGTGCCGGTCGCGGCGACGTACACGGCCGTCATGCCGACCTCGCCGTGATCTGGTCGCCGAGGAACTCGGCGAGGGAGCCGACGGAGCGCAGCGCGGGCAGCATCTGTTGTACGGACACCTCGCCGACGCGCGGAAGCCGGGCCTCCACCCGGTTTTTGAGTTGCATGATCATCACCGAGTCGAAGCCGAGGTCCTCGTGGAAGCGGGCCTCGCGCACCACCCGCTCGCTGGGGTATCCGCCGACCTCGGTGACGGCCTGCACCACGGCGAGCAGCACCGGGTCGCCGGGGTCGCCGTCGTGGACGGCCGCGGGCTCGGTCCGCCGTTCCTCCGCGGCCGGCCGTTCCCCGGACGCCGGCCGCTCCTCCCCCACCGCCGCCGGGGCCGGGGCGCTCGCGGGCATCGGCCGCCGGTCCCAGTAGCGCTGCGCGGACGAGAACGCGTACGGGGCGAGCGGTTCGACGGTCCGGTGCTCCGGCGCGTACAGCTCCGCCCAGAGCGGGTCGAGTCCGCAGCGGTGCAGCGCGGCGACGGTCTCCGCGAGGTCGCGGCCGCTCGCTTCGGGCCCCGGCGCGGGATGCAGGAGTTCCGCGCCGCACGCCCGTCCGCCGCGGGCGGCGATCTGCAGGAGCCGGCTGCTCGGGCCGATCTCGATCAGATGGGTGGGGGCGATGTCGCGTACGAGCGCCGCCAGCGCGGTGTCCAAGAGCACGGGCTCCTCGATCTGGTCGGCCCAGTAGTCGGCGTCCATCGGTTCGTGGCGCAGCATCCGGCCGTGCCGGGTCGAGGCCACGGGCAGCGCGGGCGGGGCACACCGCACGGCGGCCTTGCGCAGCTCGGCGGCGGCGGGGGCCATCAGGGGGGAGTGGAAGGCGTGCGTCACCGGGAGTTCCGTGACCCGTACGCCTCGGTCGGCGAGTTCCTTCCCGAGCCGGGCCAGGGCATCCAGGGGGCCGGAGAGCACGGTGTCCGCCGGGCCGTTCATGGCGGCCACGACCACCTCCGGCTCCCCCTCCAGGGTCCGGGCGAGCTCGTCGGGTCCGGCGGCCGCCGCGAGCATGCCGCCACCCGTGGGCAGTTCGCCCATCAGCCGGGCCCGCCGGACGACCAGCCGGGCGGCCTCGTCCAGGTCGAGGGCGCCGGCGGTGACGGCCGCGGCGTACTCGCCGAGGCTGTGGCCGAGGACGGCGGCCGGGGTGACGCCGAGGGTGGTGAGCGTACGGGCGAGGGCGTAGCCGACGGCGAACAGGGCGGGCTGGGCGAACTCGGGCCGGTGCACGCGCTCGTCGCCGCCGAGGACCAGGTCGCACACCGAGGTTCCGAGGTGCGGGGCGAGGGCCTCGTCGGCCTCGGCGAGGTGGCGGCGGTAGGCCGGGGACTCGCGGTGCAGCCCCGCCGTCATTCCGGGGTACTCGCAGCCCTGGCCGGTGAAGAGGAAGGCCGTGACCGGTCGGCCCCAGGGGCGGCCGCCGGCGGCCGCGCCGTCCTTCGACGCCGTGGGCTCCAGGGCGGCCGCCCGGCGCAGCTCGGCCACGAGTTCGCCGGTGTCGCGCACGGTGGCCGCGTACCGGTGCGGGAGGCCGGTCTTGGTCCGGTTGCTGCTCCAGCACAGGGCGGCCGCGGCGCCCCGGGGGCGGGCGGCGATCGCTGCGGCCTGCGCGGCGAGGTTGCGGCGCAGCGCCTCGGGGGTGTCGGCGCTGAGGGTGAAGACGCCGACGGCGGAGGCGCCCGCGTCCGTACGGGCGGCCCGGGCGGGGAGGGCCGCGGGGGTCCTGGGTGCGGTGCCGAGGACGGCGTGGGCGTTGGTGCCCCCCATGCCGAAGCTGCTGACCCCGGCGAGGTTCTCCCCGCGCGGCAGCCGCATCGGGGACTTCAGCAGCCGCAGGCCCCGCTCGCCGAGCCGCAGCTGCGCGTTCTCGCGCTCGGCGAAGAGGCTGGCGGGGACGATGCGGTGGTGCAGGGCCAGCGCGGTCTTGATGAGCCCGGCGATGCCGGCGGCGCCCTCGGTGTGGCCCAGGTTGCCCTTGACGGAGCCGATCGCGCAGGGGGCGCCGCGGGGGACGCCGTGCACCGCGCCGAGGGCCGCGCACTCGATGGCGTCGCCGAGCACGGTTCCGGTGCCGTGGGCCTCCACGAAGGCGACCCGGTCGGGGGTGATCCCGGCGCGCCGGTAGGCGGAGTTCAGCACCCGTTCCTGAGACCAGCGGTTGGGGGCGATCACCCCGTTGCTGCGGCCGTCCTGGTTGACGGCGCTGCCGCGCAGTACGGCGTAGATCCGCTGTCCGTCGGCGAGGGCGTCGTCTAGGCGGCGCAGCACCACGAGGCCGACGCCGTCGCCGCGGCCGATCCCGTCGGCGTCGGCGCTGAAGGGTTTGCAGCGTCCGTCGGCGGCGGCGAGGCCGAGTTGTCCGTAGACCAGACCCAGCGAGGGCGACAGCACGATGTTGACCCCGCCGGCCAGGGCGGTGTCGCACTCCCCGGCGAGCAGGGAGGTCGCGGCGAGGTGGACGGCGACGAGGGAGGAGGAGCAGGCCGTGTCGACGGCGAGGCTCGGCCCGGTGAGGTTGAAGTGGTACGAGATCCGGTTGGCGGCCATTCCGGCGCTGCTGCCGGCGCCGAGCAGCGGGGTGACGCGTGCGAGGTCGCTCATGGTGAGCCGGCCCCATTCGCCGCCCATCACGCCGATGAACACGCCGGTCTCGGTGCCCGCGAGGTCCCCGGGGGCGCGGCCCGAGTCCTCCAGGGCCCGCCAGGCGCAGGGCAGCAGCAGCCGGTGGTGCGGGTCCATCGCGGCGGCCTCGCGCGGGGTGACGGAGAAGAAGTCGCTGTCGAAGACATCGACGTCGTCGATGAAACCGCCGCTGTCGCCGGCAGCGGGGAAGTCCTGTGCTTCCCACCGTTGTCCGGGGACGGGGCCGGTGCCGGCCCCGCCGCGCACGAGCAGGTCCCAGTACGCCCGCACGCCCGCCGCCCCGGGAAACGCGCAGTCGATCCCGACGATGGCGATGTCCCCCATCAGCGCTGGTCCCGCGCGGGGGCCGCGGCCGCGGGCAGGTCGGGGAGGACGGCCGTCAGGTGGCGGACGAGGCTCGCCACGGTCGGGAAGTCCCACAGCAGGGTGGGCTCCACGTCGAGGTCGAACTCCTCCTCCAGGTCGCCGCAGAGGCTGAGCGCCGCCACCGAGTCCATGCCGTACTCGGCGAGCGGGACGGTGGGATCGATCGTCTCGGGCGCGCGCCGCAGGTAGACGGAGAGGCGGGCCGACAGCCACTCGTACACGCCGTCGGCCTTCGCGGTGTCGGCGGCCACGGCGTGCCGGCCGGTGGGAATGGTCATGTCGGGACTCCTTCGGTCAACCCGGGATCGGGGTCGAGTAGAGGTCGTAGCTGGTCTGGGTGGAGAAGCGGAGCTGGACCTCGTGCCGGATCCGGGTCTCGCATTCCGGCGGGAGGTCGGCGACGCGCGCGCCGAGGCGCCGGGCGATGCGGTGCAGTGCGGCGGCGGCCCAGGAGGGGTCGGCGAGGAACGGGTCGGGGCCGTAGCGGCCCTGGTCCCACAGGCCGAGTACGGCGGCCCCGGCCAGCAGGAGGGCGTAGCGGTCCATGAGGGCGAACTTCGCGGGCTGCGTGGCGGCCCCCGACCCGGCGGACTCCAGCCGCAGCACCCGGCCGCGTACGTCGCGGAATTCCTCGACGAGCTGGCCGGCGAGGGTGCGCAGGGCGCGCTCGACGGAGCTGTTGCCGTCGATGCCGGCGGCGACGGCGAGCATGGTGGCGCTGAGCGAGTCCCGTCCGCAGGCGAGCGCGAGCCGGTCGGTGCGCAGGGGCGGCAGGTCGCCGCTCAGCCGGAACAGGCCGGAGGGGGCCTCGTCCTCGACGAACCAGGAGCCGCGGGCCAGGCGCGGCATCTGGGGGATGACGGTGGCCTGGCAGGCGACGGTCCCGGCGTGGCCGAGGCTGAGCACGGGGACGTCCCTGACGTGCTTCTGGAAGATGCCCAGGGTCCCCTCGCGGGTGTAGAAGCCGGAGCCCAGGACGATGGACAGGTCGTACATGGTCTCGGTGAGGACGCGGGGCAGCAGGTACTTCAGGGCGGCCGAGTAGACGCTTGTCTCGGCGGGCAGCAGGTGCAGGGCGCGGGTGGCGACGACGGCGAGGCTGTCGTACAGCAGCAGGTTGACGAAGGCGTTGGTGAGGGCCGCGCCGGTGCGGCCGCCGTCGATGCCGCGGGACTGCCAGCCGCCGGACTGTTCCCGGTCGAAGCGGACGGCGGTGCGCAGGCTGGTGTCGAGGGCGGCGACGGCGGTCGCGGCGATCACGGTGCGGCTGATCTGGAAGGAGCGCAGGGCGGTTTCGATGCCGCTGCCCTCGGGACCCAGCAGCGCGGACCGGGGTACGGGGCAGTCGTCGAACTCCACGCCGGCGAACCGGCAGCCGCGCAGTCCGACGGGGATCCTGCGGGCGGTGACGGCCGCGTGGACGTCCGTGAGCTGCTCGGGCTCCAGCAGCAGGACGGAGTGACTGCGGCTGCCCGGGGACGGGTCGGTGCGGCAGAACAGGACGAGCGCCCCGGCCCGTTCCAGGTTGTTGACCATCGGTTTGCCGCCGCTGATCAGGTAGCCGTCGGGGCCCCGGCGGGCGGTGACCTGGCTGCGTACGTAGTCGTTGCTGTGGGCGGTCTCGTGCTGGGCGATCGCCGCCTTGCCGCCCTCGCGCAGCAGCCCGGCCAGCCAGTGGCGCTGCCGGGAGCTGCCCGCGGTCCACACGTCGGAGGCGGCCATGAAGGTGGTCATGCCGTGGCCCATGGCCAGGCCCACGTCCCGGCGGAAGACCGGCCGCATGATCCTGACCAGGGTGTCCATCGCGTCGAGCCGGCCGCCCAGGGCGCGCGGGATGTACTCGTCGGTGATCCCGAACTCGTCGAGGAGCGCTTCTCCTGCGGCGAAGGGCACGGCCGCCCGGTCGGCTTCCAGCAGGGCGGTGTAGCCGGCCGGGTTGGCGGGGTCCGAGGGGTCGCCGAGCAGGGCCTCCAGTTCGGCGACGCGGGCCCGGACGGCGCTCTCGCGCTGCTGCGCGGCGCTGCCGGTGGTGACCCGGTCGCCGAGCAGGGCCGTCACCACCGCCTTCCTCCGTCGGCTCCCTCCGGCCGCAGCAGGTCTTCTCCGAACAGCACGTCCTCGGCACGGGCCAGCGCCCACACGTCGGGGGTGAGCACCTCGTACTCGCCGCGCACGACGCCGTCGAGGAACAGCTTGCGCATCAGGGTGCGCTGGACCTTGCCGCTGCTGGTGCGGCGGACGGCGCCGGGGCGTACGAGCAGGATGTTGCCGGCCGGGATCTCGAACTCCTGGCCGATGAGGGCCTGGATCTTCTGGGCGACGGTCCGCAGTTCGGCGCTGCCCGCTCCGCGCACCTCCTGGACGAGGACGAGGTGCTCGCGGCCCGCGTCCACGGAGAACGCGGCGCCGGCGCCGAAGGTCAGGGCGGGGCTGACGGTCCGCGCCGCCCATTCGACGTCCTGCGGGTACACGTTGCGGCCGTTGATGATGATGACTTCCTTGAGCCGCCCGGTGACGAACAGCTCGCCGTCCTCCAGCATCCCCAGGTCGCCGGTGCGCAGGAAGTTGCTCTCCTCGTCGTTGAGGCTGGCGCGGAAGGTGCGCACGGTCTCGGTGGGCCGCTGCCAGTAGCCGCGGGCCACGCTGTAGCCGCGCAGCCAGATCTCGCCGACGACGCCGGGCGGCAGCTCGTGGTGGGTGAGCGGGTCGACGATGCGCACCTCGATGTCCACGGGGGTGCCGCAGCCGATCAGGGTCTGGTGGCGCTCCGTGCTGGTGACCGGCGGTCCGGCGGTGACGACCCGGTCCCGTTCCAGGGCGGTCTTGTTGAACACCTTGCGGACGTGCGGGGTGCCGGGGACGCCGCCGGAGACGACCAGGGTGGCCTCGGCCAGTCCGTAGCAGGGGCGCAGCGCCTCGGGGCGGAAGCCGGCGGGGGCGAAGCGTTCGGCGAACTCGTCCAGGCTCTCGGGGCGCACCGGTTCGGCGCCGTTGAGGGCGAGGCGCCAGCGGGACAGGTCGAGGGCGGCGATCTGCTCGTCCTTGACACGGCGGACGCACAGGTCGTAGCAGAAGTTGGGGCCTCCGCCCACGGTGACGCCGTACTCGTCGATGGCCTGGAGCCAGCGCAGCGGGCGTTTGACGAAGGACAGCGGGGTCACCTGGACGCTGTGGCTGCCGAGGAAGACCGGGTGGAGGAGGTGGGCGACCAGGCCCATGTCGTGGAAGTAGGGCAGCCAGCTACCGAAGACATCCTCGCGGGTGGTCTGCAGCAGTTTCCGCAGGGCGGTCTGGTTGGCGAGGAGGTTGCGGTGCGAGACGGTCACCCCGCGCGGTTCGGAGACCGAGCCGGAGGTGTACTGGAGGAAGACGAGGTCGTCGGGGCGCGCGGTGACGGGCTGCCAGGCTTCGGGGTCGCCGATGCCGGGGACGTCGGTGACCACGCAGGCGGCGTCGGACCGGGAGTTGCGGGCCAGCCACAGGGCGACCTCGGGGGCGGCGCCGGTCTCGGTGAGGACGACCTTGGCGCCGGTGTCCTTGAGGACGGCGGTGGTGCGGTTGAGCCGCTTGTCGCGCCCGGCCTCGCCGGGCGGCGGGACGGGGACGGCGACGGCGCCCGCGTAGAGGCAGCCGGCGAAGGCCTTGAGGAACTCCAGGGTCGAGGAGTAGACGAGCAGCACGGGCTGCTCGGCCACTCCGTACTCCTGGAGGCAGGCCGCGATGCGTCTGGCCTCGCGGTCGAGCTCTCCGTAGGTGAGGTGTTCGGCCACTGCTCCGCCGGCCGTGTCGCGGAGGAAGACGTGCACATCCTCGTCGGCGAGTTCAGCCGTCCGAACGCGGAGCAGTTCGGTGAAGGTGGCGAAGCGTGACTCTGACATCCGCGGCATCCCCTCGCGTCTGCGGGCCCGTGGATTGTGCGGACCTCGTTTCCCACCGATACTCCGCAAGCGTCCTTAAGGTTCGCTTGCGCGGCCTCCAACTCAGGGGGCGGCAGGGGTGCTCGGTGGCGGGGGGGAACGGCAACGCTCGATCCATGAACACTCACACCGAAACCGGGAGTGTGCCGGAGACGGCGATCGTCTTTCCCGGAATGCAGCCGACGGCCTTCTCCGAGGTCGCCAAATTCATGCTGGTCAATCCGTACGCGCGCGAGCTGTACGCCGTCGCCGACGACGTACTCGGATATCGGCTGGCCGACCGCTACCAGCAGACCGAGGGCGACTATTCCCTGTACGGGCAGATCTCCTTCGTGGTGAACTGCCTCGCCCTGGCGCGTTGGGCCGGGGAGCGGCTGGAGATGGATCCGGCCTATGTGACGGGACCGAGCTTCGGCGCCCGCGCCGCCGCCGTCTACTCCGGGGTGCTCGAATTCGCCGACGCCGTGTCGATGACCGCCCGCCTGGCGGACACGATGGAGGAGTACTTCGCGCGGGAGCATCCGGCGCTGGTCACCCAGTCGATCGCGCGGGTGCCGCAGGACAAGGTCGAGGTGCTGCGCGGGGAGCTCGACGAGCGGGGCGAGTGGAGCGACGTGTCCTGCGTCGTCGACCACGACTTCACGATGCTCACCGTCCACGAGGCGGTCCTGGACTGGCTCCAGCGGCGGATCCGGTCCTTCGGCGGGATGCCGATGTACACGATGAAGCCGCCCATGCACTCGTACCTCTTCGACGGGCTGCGCGAGCGGGTGGCGGCGGAGATCTTCGACGGGCTCACCTGGTCCGAGCCCCGGCTGCCGCTCGTCGCGGACCAGGACGGCCGCGTGGTGACCACCGGCGAGGGGGTGCGGGAGATGCTGCTGGACGGGTTCGTCCGTACGGTGCGCTGGCCCGAGGTGGTGTCCGCGCTGAAGGGGGCGGGCGTCGGCCGGCTGTACGTGTCCGGGCAGGACGGGCTGTTCACCCGGGTCGCGTGCACGACCCGTGCCTTCGAGGTGGTGCCGGTGACGCCCAGGTCGGCGATGCGGCCGGTGCGGCGGCGGCTGTCGGTGGCCGCCTGAGCCTGGGGCATGAGTGAGGGGCCGGTACCCGCTGGGTACCGGCCCCTCACTCGTGTGCGGTTGCCTGCCTAGCTTGCCCTGCTTGCCCTACTTGCCGTCCACCGTGAAGGCGTAGAAAGTGCCCTCGGTGAGGCTGCCGGTGGTGCCGCCGCCGTTGGAGAAGCGGGCGTAGCCGTTGCCCCAGTAGACGGTGCCGTCGACGACCGCGGGGCCCGCGTTGGAGGAGTACGGCGCGGTGAAGTCCCACAGGTAGGCGCCGGTCGCTCCGTCGAACGCGTACATGCGGCCGCTGGTGGAGCCGCCGAAGACGACGCCGTTCGCGGTGGTCAGGGCGCCCCAGGCGAAGCCGTCGGTGCGGTCGGCGACCTGCCAGAGGATGCGTCCGGTCTGCGGGTCGAGGGCCGCGAAGGAGCTGCGGGTCGTCGTCGTGCCGTCGGCCAGCTGGTAGGGCTGTCGGTTGAAGTTGGCCTCGGCGATGTAGATCCGCTTGTCGTCATTGGCCGTGCCCCACTGGATGCCGCCGATGTGGCCGCCGGGGCCGGCCGCCGCGCTCCAGACGACCTGTCCGGTGGCCGCGTCCATCAGCCAGTACTCGCCGCTCTTCTCGCCCGCGCCGATCACCTTGCGGGGGCAGCCGTCGGGCCCCTTGATGGTGATGAGGTGCGCGCCGTCGCCGAAGTCGTAGTCGTAACCCGGGTTCGGCGGGCAGTTGTTGGGCGGGAAGCCGGGAAGGCAGCCGGTGTTCCAGGCGTCGAACCGCTTGGCTCCTGTGTTCCACTTGACCTGGCCGGTCCGCATGTCGAGGGCCAGCACGGTGTCCACGTAGTTGTCCGGGGCGTAGCACTCGGCCGGGGTGTGGCCGGCGGTCTGGCAGTCGCTGACGGACTGCGGGACGGTGTAGTTGTTGCCGGTGGTGAAGTACACGGTGTTCGTCGACGGGTCCAGGGCCGGGGTGCCCCAGACGGCCACGCCGCTGTAGCCGCCGGGCTGCCCGCCGTTGTCGGGGGTCGTGTACTGGCGCCACAGCCGGTCGCCCGTGGCGGCGTCGAAGGCGTTCACGCTGCCGCGGAAGGTGCAGCAGGGGAAGGCCGGGTCGAGCGCGCCCTCGGATTCGCGGGAGGAGACCCCCTGGTAGATCACGCCGTTGTGCACGACGGGCGACTGGGTCAGCACCGCCTTGTACTGGGTGTCGACCTCCCGGCTCCACACCTTGTTGCCGGTGGCGGCGTCGACGGAGATCAGGACGGCCTTGTTCCAGTCGGCTATGTACACCTTGCCGCCGACGACGGCGGGGCTGGTGCGGGAAACCGACCCCGGGTCACCGGTGTACTCGGAGACCTTGCGCGTCCAGATGCGGTTGCCGGTCTTCGCGTTGACCTTGTGCAGGTAGCCGCCCCAGTCGGGGAAGTACACGGCGCCGTCGACGACGGCCGGGGTCGCGGACACGTCACCGTGCGTGGGATAAGTCCACTTGGCCTTCAGCCGCCCGACGTTGCCCTTGGTGATCGTCGATTCCTGCGGGTTGGAGCGGCTGTTGCGGATGTCGTGGCCGCCGGTGGGCCAGGACGAGGTGGTCTGGGCGGTGCTGGCCGTGGGGGCCGAGAACAGGGTGGCGGTCAGTGCGAATACGGCGAGCAGCGCGAGTCTGCGGACCATTCCCTGACGGGTCCGGGGTCTTGTGCGCATGGGTCTTCCTCTTTCGTGCCGTGATGGGTTGGTTCGGGGATCAGCGGGCGGTCACCGGTACGCGGGTGCCGTGCAGTTCGGCGGCGCGTGCGGTGAGCTCCAGCCGGTCGGTCTTCTTGTTGGTGTTGAGGGGGAACTCGTCCAGCCGGTGGTAGTGGCGGGGGATCAGCTGGGCGGGCAGTACGGGGGCCAGGTCGCGGTGGAACTCCTGCGGCGAGCGCTGCTCGCCGAGGTAGAAGGCGACGAGTTCGGTGCTGTTGGCCACGGGCACGCCGACCACGACGGCTCCGGTGACCGGCGAGGCTGCGCGCAACGCGTGCTCCACCTCGGCGAGTTCGACCCGGTAGCCCTGCACCTGTACCTGGGAGTCCGTACGGCCCAGGTAGACGAGCTCGCCGCCGGCGAGTCGGCGGACCCGGTCGCCGGTGCGGTACCAGAGGACTCCGTCCTGCTCCCGGTACTTGCCGCGGCCGTCCTCCGGGTCGAGGTATCCGGCCGACAACTGGGGTCCGGAGAGCCACAGTTCGCCCTCGTCGGGTGCGGGTTCGCCGCGTTCGTCGAGGAGCAGCTCGGCGTGCCCGTCGTGGAGCAGGCCGAGCGGGACCACGCCGTTGACGCCGAGCCGGGTGGACTCCTGCGGCGACCAGCGGTGGCGGTGGGTGGTGATGGTCATCTCGGTCGGCCCGTAGACGTTGACGACCGCCGAGTGGGGGGCGGCCTGCTGCCAGGCGTCCGTGTCCTCGAACTGGAGGGCCTCGCCGCCGAAGTACGTCCAGCGCAGCGAGGGCATGCTGCCGGGCACCAGGCGGCCGGTGCGGCGGGACAGCGAGATCACGCTGGGCGCCGAGAACCAGACGGTGATGCCGTGCTCGGCGACGAAGCCGGGCAGGTCGCGGTAGGCGTGCGGGGAGACGGAGACCAGCGGCGCGCCGACCGCCCAGGCGCACCACAGGTCGGAGACGGCGGAGTCCCAGTTGAGGTTGGCGGCCTGGGAGAAGACGTCGGCGGCGGTGAAGTCGTACCAGGCGTCCATCAGCGAGAAGTAGTGCGCCGTGTTGCCGTGGGTGAGCCGGACCCCCTTGGGGCGGCCGGTGGATCCCGAGGTGAACAGGACGTAGGCCACGTCCTCGGGGGCGGCGGACCGCGGCGCCGGCAGCGCGGTCTCCGGCCCGGCGGCCAGGGGCAGCAGGGTGCTGCCCCCGGTCAGGGCCCGTGTCCCGGCGGCGGTGAGGTGGGGTGCCAGCACGGGGAGGGCCCCGAGCCGGTCCGCCAGTCCCCCGGCGAGCAGGGCCGCGCCCTCCTCGTCCACGATCAGGGCGGAGACCTGCGCGGAGTCGAGCATCGAGGCGATCTTCCCGGCCGGGAAGTCGGCCAGTACCGGGACGGCGGGCAGCCCCGCGTACAGGCTCGCCAGGACGGCGACGTACGAGGTCAGGCTGCGGCCGGCCAGGATGCCGACGGCCTTGGGCGGGCCACCGGGGGCGGCTAGCAGTGCTCCCGCCCAGGACAGGGCCAGTTCGTGGGCCGTCGTGTAGTCGACGGTGTCCTTCCCGACGCGCACCGCCACCCCGTGGGGCGATATTTCCAGGCCGCGCAGGAAACGTGCGTGCAGCGCTGTCGAAGCCATTGATTCCATTTTCGTTCCTCATTCCCCGGCGCATTTCCGGGACGCATTGACAGCCATCGCGGGCCGCCCTCATCATTCCCGTATGCCAGAACTCACGAATCACACCTGGGACGGCTCTTTCGAGGCCGTCGTCCGCCCGTTCCTGCCCTATCTCTCCCCCGACGAGAAACTGACCGGAGATTCCCAACTGAAGGATCTGGGGCTGGACTCGATGGGTACGGTCGAACTGCTCGCCGCACTGGAAGGCGCCTATGACGTGCGTTTCCTGGACGACGCACTGAAACTGGAGAATTTCGCCAGCCCGGAAATTCTCTGGAAGACCCTGATGACCTCGACAGAATCCACCGCGTGAGAAACCGGATCCACCGGCCGGCCCGACAAGGATTTCGCATCCGAGTCGGGCCGCTTCGTTTACCGGGCTAAAGGAGCCGTTGGAAGCTGTCCTCGATCCGGTCGAGTACGGACCGGACGTGCGGCAGGGAGAGGGGGTCCTCGGCGTCCAGCGCCAGCTGCTGCTGCTCGGCGCTGTCGCCGTAGAGCATGCTGGTGGCGCACTTGAAGCGCAGGGCCTCGCCCTCGTCGCCGAGCAGGTGTCCGGCGAGGACCACGATCCCGAGGTCGAGCATCCGGCGGGCCAGCGACGGCGAGTCGCCCACCTCGTGCTTGGCGAGTTCCTCGCGGACCGGTTCGAAGTCGGGGTAGACGTAGAAGGCCCCGGTGGGCGGCCGGCAGCGGGCTCCGGCCGCGACGCAGATGCGGTGGACGTCGCGGGCGACGATCCCGTGCAGCCTGGCGCTGGCGCGCAGCCGCTCCCGGATCTCCCGGGGCTCGTCGAAGGCGTACTCGGCAACCTCCTGCATGGGCCCGGCGAGCGTCGACCAGACCTCGCTGGCCACGGAGACCACCCCGGTACGGATCCAGTCGCCCCACGGCCCTTCGGGGAAGCGGGCCACGCCGATGCGCCAGCCGCCCAGGGCCAGGCTCTTGCTGAGCCCGGTGGCGATCACGGTGCTCTCGGGGGCCACTTCGGCGGGGCTGAGGTAGTCGGTGGCCGGGTCGTGCACCACGTCCCGGTAGATCTCGTCCGAGACGATGAGCAGGCCCTCCTCCTCGGCGATCGCGCACAGTTCGCGGATCATCGCGGGCGGGGCGAGGGTGCCGGTGGGATTGTCCGGCAGGGTCAGCACCATGATGCGCGGGTCGTGGCCCAGCACTCGGGCCGCTTGCACGCACTCGCGCAGCGCGTCCGGGTCCGGTACGCCGCCGCACTCCTCCGGGATGGGCACGGCGATCGGGTGCTTGCCGGCGAGCCGGGCCTGGGGGGCGTACGTGTTCCAGGCCGGTCGGGGCAGCAGGACGTCCCCGGGGACCGCCAGGTTGATGGCCATCAGCAGCGGTTTGCTGCCCGGCGCGACCACGATCTGCTCCGGGTCGGTGGGGATCCGGCGGCGCTCGAAGTAGCCGGCGGCCGCGGCGCGCACTCCGGGCGAACCGGCCACCGGGCCGTAGGCGTTGCGGGTGGCCCCTTTGGCGAGCCGTTCCACGAGCGGGCCGAAGGCCGGCAGCCTCGACTCGCCGAAACCGAGGTGGATCAGGGGCTCCCCGGCGGCCTGGCGCTGCGCCACCAGCTGGTTGAGAGCCAGGTTCGGGGACATCCTCATGTCGCTCATGCCTTGCTCCCCACCGGCGCGGCGGCCCTGGTGCCGAAGAGTTCGGGTTCACCCGGCCAGGCCGGTCCGGCGATGGCACGGGCGATGTCGGCGGGCGCGGAGCGGTCGAGGCGCAGCTCGTCCAGCCAGGCGGCGTCGGCGTCGTAGTGCGCGAGGAAGGGCCGGCCGACCAGGGCGGGGTCGCGGGCCTGCACCATGCGCAGCTGGAAGAAGCGGCCTTCCGCGTTCTCGACGATCCCGTCGACGGCGACCTTGCCGGGGGTCGCGGACATCACCGGGCCGCGGACCGTGCGGGCCAGGCCGGGCAGGGTGCGGTAGGCGGCCTGGTAGATCTCGGCGGCGCGGGCGAGCGGCACGCGGAAGTAGTCGTACGGTCCGGTGTCGCGCTCCACGAACATGTAGTACGGCACGGCGCCGAGGGCGAGTTCGGCCCGCCACATCCGGCTCCACACGTCCGGATCGTCGTTGACCTTGGCGATGAGGGGGGCCTGGCAGTACACGAGGGCGCCGGTGGACCTGATCCGGGCGATGGCCTGCCGGGCGAGGTCGGTCTCCAGTTCGCGGGGGTGGCTGAAGTGGGCCATCACGGCGAGGTTGCGTCCGGAGGCGACGACCTTCTCGAAGAGCCGCAGGACGTCGTCCGCGTCGGGGTCGCCGATGTAGCGCTGCGGCCAGTACGCGACGGACTTGGTGCCGATCCGGATGGTGCGCACGCTCTCCAGGGAGAGCAGCGGTTCCAGGTGGCTGCGCAGCCGTTCGGTGGACATCACCATCGGGTCGCCGCCGGTGACGAGCACGTCGCCCGCGTCGGGGTGGGCTTCGAGGTAGGAGATCAGTCCGCGCGGGTCGGGGGCGGCGAAGCGCAGGTCCGCGTCGCCGACGAACTGGGCCCAGCGGAAGCAGTAGGTGCAGTACGAGTGGCAGGTCTGGCCCTGGCTCGGGAAGTACAGCACCGTCTCGCGGTACTTGTGCTGGAGTCCGGGGATCTCGGCGCCGTCCCGGGTGGGGACGTTGAGCTCCTTCTGCCCGGACGGGTGCGGGTTGAGCCGGCCGCGGATCTGCTGCACGAGGGTGCGCAGGGCCACCTTCTGGGCGGGGTCCGCGGAGAGGGCGGCCAGATCCCGCTCGTTCTGCTCGGTGAGCATCCCCCGCTGCGGGAAGACCAGTTGGAACATCGGGTCGTCGGGGATCCGGTCCCAGTCGATGAGCTGCGACAGGACGTACTCGTTGACCCGGAAGGGCAGCACCATCGACACGAGCCGGACGGTCTCCCGTATGTCGGCGGGCAGGCCGTGGCGCTCGGCGATCTCGTCGAGCTGCCGCGGCCCGTATGCGCGGAACCGTGCCGTCTCGACAGAATCGGTTGCCAGCAGGGACATGCGGATATTCCTCCAGCCTGGTGCCTGGCAGTTCCGAGCGTGTGCTCGAACGCGATTCGATGCTAGGGAGACGAATCGGCCGTCGGACCCCAGAACCGACCCCAGCCCTACCCTTACGACGACCCCGCCCCGGTCTTCGGCGGGCATGGCGAAGCCGCCCAGGACCAGCGGGGGTTGAGGTCCTGGGCGGCTGTCCGTGGGCCTCCGGACGGAGGTCCGGCCGGGTGGTCAGGCGATGCCGGTGCCGGGCTGCTGGGCGGCGGCCTTGGGGGCCTCCGCGGCGGACTCGGCGGCCGCCTCGGCGGCGCGCGCGTTGTCGGTCTGGACGGAGCGCAGCCCGATCAGGGCGTAGACGGCCGCGCCGGCCATGACGACCGCGCCGGCCACGGAGGCGGCGTGCACCTCGGTGGTGAAGGCCGCCCGGGCCGCCTCGACGAGGCTGGTGGACGCGTCGCCCGAGAGCCTCCCGGCGGCCGCCAGGGCGCCGCCGATGGTCTCGCGGGCCTGCTCCAGCGCGTCGGCGGGCACCCCGGCCGGGGAGTCCAGCGAGTCGCTGTTGCGGTAGACGGCGGCGCCGATGCTGCCGAGGACGGCGACACCGAGGGCGCCGCCGAGCTCCTGGCCGGTCTGGAGCAGGGCGGAGGCGGTGCCGGCCCGCTCCGGCGGGACCTGGCCGACGACGAGCTCGGTGACCAGGGTGAGGACGGGGGTGAGACCGACGGCCAGCGCGATGATGCCGATGAGGATCAGGAGCAGGCCGTCCTCTTCGGGGACCTGGGTGAGCATCAGCAGGGCGACGGTGGCGATGGCGAACCCGCTCGAAATGATGACCGCGGGCCGGACGGTGCGCACCAGGACGGTGGCGACGGGCACGACGGCGCCCACCGCGAGGGTGCCGGGGATGGTCCACAGCGCGGACTTCAGGGCGCTCATCCCGAGGACCGACTGCAGGTACTGGGTGGAGAAGAGCGAGTAGCCGACCAGGGTGAAGCAGGCCAGCATGTTGACGGTGACCGAGGCGCCGAAGGCACCGTTGCGGAAGAGCGAGAGGTCGACCATCGGGTCGGAGCTGGTGCGCTGGCGCCGCAGGAACAGCGGGACGAGCGCCAGGCCGACGGCGATGGCGACGACGTAGGTGACGGAGAAGCCGTCCACGGCGATCTTCTTGAAGCCGTAGATGACCGGCAGCACGATCGCGAGCGACAGCGCGGCGCTGATCAGGTCGAACTTCCCGGCCGCCGCGTCCTTGAACTCGGGCAGCAGGAACGGCGCCGCGACCAGCAGGAGCAGCATCACGGGGACGTTGATCAGGAAGACGGAACCCCACCAGAAGCCGGTGAGGAGGGCGCCGCTGACCACGGGGCCCAGCGCGGCGCCGGCGGCCATGCCGGTGGACCAGACGGCGACGGCGGTGCGGCGCTGGGTCTGGTCGCGGAACAGGTTTCGGATGAGGGCGAGCGTGGAGGGCATGAGGGTGGCCCCGCCGATGCCCTGGAGCGCCCGGGCGGTGATCACCATCTCGGGGTTGGAGGCGTAGGCGGCGAGCAGGGAGCCGCCGCCGAAGACCACGGCACCGATCAGCAGGAGGCGGCGGCGGCCGATGCGGTCGCCGAGCGCGCCCATGGTGAGCAGGACGCCGGAAAGGACGAAGCCGTAGATGTCGATCATCCACAGCTGCTCGCTGCCGGACGGCCGGAGGTCCTCGCTGATGGCGGGGATCGCGAAGTAGAGGACGGTCAGGTCCATCGAGACGAGCAGCACGGGCAGGAGCAGTACGCCGAGGGCGATCCATTCCTTGCGGCCCGCTTTGGCCTCCGGTCCGGTGGTGCCGTTCTCGCTCAGGGAGCTGGTCATGGGGACTGTCCAATGCTGTCGGGACGGGGCGTATGTATCAGTGAACGGAAAGAGCGGCGCAGCAGGGTGCTCCGGGAGCCGGAACAGGGGTGGAAACAGGGGTGCTTGAAGGGAACGGCATAGGGGTGGGAACAGGGGTCGGGACAGGGGTCCGGACAGGGGCCCGGACAGGAGTCGGGGCCCGGGCTGCGAGCCCGGGCCCCGGCCGAACCTCCCGAACGGGGGGTCAGCCTTCCTCGGCGACGAGTGCCGCCAGGGCCCTGCGGTCGGTCTTGCCGTTGGGCGTGAGCGGCAGGGCGGGGATCAGCCCGACCTTCCGCGGCACCATGTAGTCGGGCAGGGTCTGCTTGCAGAAGGCGCTGATCGCCACGGGGTCGGCGTCGAAGCCGCGGGCGGGCACCACGTACGCGTACAGCTCCGGGTCCTCGCCGGGCCGCGGGCGGACCACCGCCGCGGCCGCCTCGACGCCCGGGAACTCAAGGAGCCGGCGCTCGATCTCGCCCAGCTCCACCCGGTTGCCCCGGATCTTGACCTGGAGGTCGGACCGTCCGACGAAGTACAGCTCACCACTCTCGCCGCGGTATGCCAAGTCATTTGACTTGTAGACGAGTTGGCCGGACTTGGGGTTGAGCGGATCGGGTACGAGCACCGCCCGGGTGGCCTCCGGGTCGTCCCAGTAGCCGGTGAAGAGGGAGGGGCCGCGCAGGTGGATCTCGCCGACCGTGCCCGGCTCCCCGACGGGCCGCCCCTGCTCGTCGATCAGCAGCATCTCGGCGCCGGGGTAGGCGAATCCGATGGAGAGCTTGTCGACGCCCTCCGGCAGCGGGTTCGGCACGTCGGTGAGGGAGAAGGCCATCGCCTCGGTCGGGCCGAAGCAGTTCACTACCCGGGCCTCCGGCAACAGCCCCTGCAGCTGGCGCAGTTCGGGCAGCGGGAAGGCCTCGCCGGAGAAGAGCACCCCGCGCACCTGCCCGGCCAGGGCGGCCAGGCCCTTCGCCTCGTGGCGCAGTACGGGCCGCCAGATGGACGGCACCCCGTCGACCTGGGTGGCCCCTGTGTCGGCGAGGAAGCGCAGGAAGCGGCGCGGCCAGTGCATCAGTTCACGCGGTACGGGGATCAGCTGGGCCCCCGAGCCGAGGGCGAGGCCGATGTCCAGCAGCGCGAAGTCGAACTGCAGCGGCGAGGTGGTGGCCAGCCGGTCCCCGGCGGTGACGATGCCGTGCCGGAGCATCCCCCGGTAGAAGGAGAGCACCCCGCGGTGGCTCATGACCACGCCCTTGGGCCGGCCCGTGGTCCCCGAGGTGAAGATCATGTAGGCGGCGTCGGTGCCGACCGGCTCCCGCCGGTGGCGGGTGCGCGGCGCGGGGGCGCGTTCCACGACCACCCCGTCGGGGCCGAACCGTGCCGTGCCGATGCTCTCGGGGACCCCCTCGCGGCCGCCGTTCACCGTCTGCAGGTGCAGGGCGGGCTCGGCGGTGGCCGCGATGGCCAGCAGCCGGGGGGTGGGGACCTCGGGGCTCACCGGGATGAAGGTGAGCCCGAGCATCGAGCAGGCGAGCAGTACGGCCACCGCGGAGGCCGAGTTGTCCGACTCCAGGATCACCCGGTCGCCGATGTCGAGGCCGAGGGCGTCCAGGGTCAGGGCGTAGTCGTGGGCCCTGCGCTCCAGTTGGCGGTAGCTCAGCACGCGGTGGGTGCCGTCCTCGCCGGCCTCCCAGGCGGCCGGGCTGTCGGGTGCGGTACGGGCCGCCGCCAGCATGAACTCGTGGATGCGCTCCGCCGGTCCGCGGACCGCGGCCGGAAGTTCCGTGCTCAGGCTCACCGCTGTGCCACCTCTGCTCGTCCGAGTGCTCGTCGTCGTCCGGTGCTCGTGCTCGTGCTCGTGCTCGTGCTCGTGCTCGTGCTCGTGCAAATGCTCATCAGGAGATCCGCTCCTTGAGGTCCGTCAGCCAGCTGTCGATGACGGGGGCCGTCGTGTCGACGTGCTGCTCGACGATGGTGAAATGCGTTCCGGGGACGGTCGCCACGGTGTCCGCGCCCTCCCAGTCGGCCTGCCAGTCGGCGTCCGGCTCGATGTCCGCGTCCTCGCCCATCTGGAAGAGGTCCCCGGCCCGTACGAACAGCACGGGCGCCTCGATGTCCTCCTGCCGGAACTGCGGCAGCAGCTCCACGTACCGCCCCATCGCGGAGAGTTCGGCGCTGCTGAAGGAGCCGAGCGTGGCCGCCTTGTCGGGGACCGCGAAGGCCATCTGGTCGAAGATCGCGTCGTTCGACTCGCCCATGTAGTACGTGTCCAGGAGCACGAGCCCGGCCGGCCGTACCCCGTGCACCCGCTCCAGGCGGGCCACCGTGGCGTGGGCGAGCAGGCCGCCCGAGGAGAAGCCGAGCAGGGCGAACGGTTCTCCGTCCGCGGCCCGCAGCACCGCCTCGGCGAGTACGTCCACGGCCGCGGCGAAGGACTCCGGCAACGACTCCCCGCGCCCGAACCCGGGGGTGGGGAGGCCGGCCACCGGCATCGAGAGCCGGGCCGCGAGCCGCGCGTGCTGGTGCACACCGCCCGCCACCGTCGGGGTGCTGAGGCAGATCAGCCGGGGAGGCTTCGGCCCCTCGGACTCCGCTCCCTCCGCCCGGGGCTTGGTGCGCGCCCCGTACGAGACCGCCTCGGGCAGTCCGTCCAGGTCGGCCGCCGTGGCGAAGGCGGGCCGCAGTGCGGCGACCGCGCGCAGCATGGCCAGTCCGGGCTGGAGGTTCCCCGACATGATCGCGTCGAGGAACAGCCCGTACAGGGTGTCGTCGGCCCGGTTGTCGGCGTGCGTGGCGGGCGCGGCGGCCTGCCCGGCGTCGCCCTGGTCGGCGGCGGCCAGCCGGCCGGCGAGCAGCCGGGCCAGTTCGAGCGGGTTCTTGCTGTCGAAGACCACCATGGCGGGCAGTGCGAGCCCGGAGGCCGCGTTCAGCCGGTTGCGCAGTTCCACGGCGGTCAGCGAGTCGAATCCGGCCTCCAGGAAGCCCGCTTCGGCATCGACGGCGCTCGTGTCGGCGTGCCCGAGGACCTCGGCGGCGTGGTGGAGGACCGCGTCGAGCACGACCCGCTCGCGCTCGGCGTCGCCGAGCCCGCGCACCTTCCGGCCGAGCCCGCCGGCCTCCGTGGGGGCGGCTGCCGCGCCGGCCCGGCGGCGCCCGGCGGGCGCGAGGGCCCGCAGCAGGGCGGGTACCTCGTCGGTACGGGCCCGCAGGGCGGCCAGGTCGACGCGGAGCGGGACGAGCGCCGGGGCGTCGGCGGCGACGGCCGCGTCGAAGAGCCACAGGCCCTCCTCCTCGGTCAGGGCCGGGGTTCCGGTGCGCCGCATCCGCTGGAGGTCGGCCTCGCCGAGCCACTGGCTCAGCCCGGTCGCGGTGTCCCACAGCCCGAAGGCCATCGAGGTGGCGGCCAGGCCGCGCGAGCGGCGGTGGGCGGCGAGGGCGTCGAGGAAGACGTTCGCCGCCGCGTAGTTGCCCTGTCCGGCGGCCATGACCAGGCCGCCGGCCGAGGAGAACAGTGCGAAGACGGCCAGGTCGTGCCCGGCGGTCAGCTCGTGCAGGTGCCAGGCGGCGTCCGCCTTCGCGGCGAGCACGTGGTCCACCTGTTCGGGGGTGAGCGCCCCGATCAGGCCGTTGTGGGCGACGCCGGCGGCGTGCACGATCCCGCGCAGCGGGTGCGCCGGGTCGATGCCGCCGATCAGCTCGGCCACGGCCGTCCGGTCGGACACGTCGCAGGCGGTGATCTCCACGCGGGCGCCGAGCGCGGCCAGTTCGTCGCGCAGTCCGGCCGCGTTGGGGGCGCCGAGTCCGCGCCGGCTGGTCAGCACCAGGTGCCGGACGCCGTGCTCGGTGACCAGGTGCCGGGCGACGAGCGCGCCCAGTCCCCCGGTGCCGCCGGTGATCAGGACGGTGCCCTCGGGGTCCCACGGCGTGTCTCCGCCGGGTGCGGCGGACCGGGCGAGCCGGGGCGCGAGCACCTTGTCCCGGCGGACGGCCAGTTCGGGCTCGTCGGAGGCGAGTGCGGCGGCCAGCGCCCGCGGGGACGCCTCGCCCTCCGCCTCCAGGTCCAGCAGCACGAACCGGCCCGGGTTCTCCGCCTGCGCGGCCCGGATCAGACCCCAGACGGGTGCCTGCCGTACGTCGACCGGGTCCCCGTCGGCGACGGCCGCCGCGGCCCGGGTCACGAGCACCAGCCGCGACCGCGCGAACCTCGGCTCGGCGAGCCACTGCTGGGCGGCGGCCAGCGCCGTGTCCACCGCGGTACGGATCCCCTCGGGGACCTCGTGCTCACCGCTGGCGGCGGGCCCGTCCGCGAGGACGGGCAGCAGCACGGTGTCCGGTACGTCGGCGCCCGCCGCTCCCAGCGCGTCCAGTCCGGAGACCATCGGTACTCCGGCGACCTCCAGTCCCGGGCCGGCGACGGCCCAGTCCCCGCGCGGTCCGCTGCCGCCGCCGACCGGCTGCCATTCGACGGCCAGCAGCGCGTCGCGGAACCCGCCGGCGCCGAGCTGCTCGACGGCCACCGGCCGCAGCTGAAGGGCGGCCACCGAGGCCACGGGGGCACCGGCCGGGTCGGCGAGGTCGAGCCGCACCGCGTTGCGCTGCCCCTCGACCGGTGCGAGCCGGACCCGTACGGCGGTCGCTGACGCGGCGTGCAGGGTGACGCCCGCCCAGGAGAAGGGCAGCAGGGCCCGTCCCTCGTCCTCCTCGGCACCGAGCCCGCCGAAGCCGAGCGCGTGCATGGAGGCGTCGAGCAGGGCGGGGTGCAGCCCGAAGCGTCCGGCGTCCGCGTGGGCCTGCTCGGGCAGCGTGATCTCGGCGTACAGCGCGTCGCCGAGCCGCCAGGCCGCCGTCAGCCCCTGGAACACCGGGCCGTAGCCGAACCCGCGCTCCTGCAGCCCGTCGTACAGCCCGTCGGCGTCCAGCTCCTCGGCGCCCGCGGGCGGCCAGGAACCGAGCCCGTCGCCGGGTTCCCCGGCGGTGGGGGCGAGGAGCCCGTCGGCGTGCCGGGTCCACGGCTCGTCGGGGCTGCTCTCGGGGCGCGAGTACACGCGTACGGTGCGCCGGGCCTGCGCGTCGGGTTCGCCGACCACGACCTGGAGGGCGACTCCGCCGCGTTCGGGGAGGACCAGCGGCGAGTACAGGGTGAGCTCTTCCAGCAGGCCGCAGCCGACGTGGTCGGCGGCCTGGAGGGCGAGCTCCACGAAACCGGTGCCTGGCAGCAGGACACTGCCGTGGACGGCGTGGTCGGCCACCCAGGGCTGGGCGTCCAGGGAGACGCGGGCGGTGAAGGTCACCGCGTCGGAGTCGGGGGACGCCACGACGGCCGCGAGCAGCGGGTGGTCGAGGGCGTCCTGTCCCACGGCGACGGCATCGGTGGCCGGCTTGGCGGCGTCGACCCAGAAGCGGCTGCGCTGGAAGGGGTAGGTGGGCAGGTCGACGGTCCGGGCGCCCGCGCCGGCGTAGAAGGCCGTCCAGTCGACGCGCCCGCCGGACACGTGCAGCCGGGCGAGCGCGGTCAGCAGCGCCTCGGGCTCCCCGCGGTCCTTGCGCAGGGCCGGTACGAGGACGGCTGCCTGCTCGGTGTCGAGGATCTGCTGGGCGAGGCCGGTGAGGACCCCGACGGGGCCGATCTCCAGGAAGCGGGTCACGCCCTGCCCGGCCAGTGTCTCGACGGCGTCGGCGAAGCGGACGGCTTCCCGGACCTGGCCGACCCAGTACTCCGGGGACTGCCAGTCCGCGGAGGCCTGACCGGTGACCGTGGAGACGGCGGGGATGCGCGGCTCGTTGAAGGTCAACTCTGCGGTGACGGCCCGGAATTCGTCGAGCATCGGGGCCATCAGCGCCGAGTGGAAGGCGTGCGAGACCGAGAGGCGGCTGGTCTTGCGCCCGGCCGCCGCGAACTGCTCGCCGACCGCCAGGACGGCGGCCTCGACACCCGAGACGACGACCGACTCCGGCCCGTTGACCGCCGCGATACCGACCTCGTCGGTGAGCAGCGGCAGGACCTCTTCCTCGGTGGCCTGTACGGCGAGCATCGCGCCCCCGGCCGGAAGCGCCTGCATCAGCCGACCACGAGCCACCACCAGCCGGGCCGCATCGGCGAGCGAGAGAACCCCCGCCACATGGGCGGCAGCCGGCTCACCGATCGAGTGCCCGGCGACCGTGTCGGGCCGGACACCCCACGCCTCGACGAGGCGGTAGAGGGCGACTTCCAGCGCGAACAGCGCGGGCTGCGTGATCGCGGTCGCGTTCAGCGCCTCCGCGTCCTCGCCCCACACCACCTCCCGCAACGACCGGCCCAGGTGCGCGTCGATCTCCGCACAGACGGCGTCGAAGGCCTCCGCGAACACCGGGAAGGCTTCGTACAGCTCGCGCCCCATCCCGAGGCGCTGCGCACCCTGCCCGGTGAACAGGAACGCGGTCCGTCCGCTGCGGCGGGCCTGGTCGCGCACCACGGCGGGTGCGTTGCGGCTCTGCGCCAGCGCGGTGAGTCCGCGCAGCAGCTCCTCGCGGTCCGCCCCGACGACCACGGCCCGGTGGGCGAACGTGGTGCGCGAGGCCACCAGGGAGAGGCCGAGGTCGGCCGGCTCGATCGCGGGCTGCTCCGCGGCCAGCTCCAGCAGACGCTCGGCCTGGGCGGCCAGGGCCTGCGGGGTCTTGGCGGACAACACCCAGGGGACGGCGGGGAGTCCGGCGCGTTCGGCCGTCGCCTCCGCGTCCGCCGCGGGCGCTTCCTCGACGATCACGTGGGCGTTCGTCCCGCTGATGCCGAAGGAGGAGACACCCGCTCGGCGCGGCCGGTCCGCGGCCTGCCATTCCCGGGCCTCGGTGAGCAGTGCGACGTTGCCCGCCGCCCAGTCCACCTGGTCCGAGGGGGCGTCCACGTGGAGGGTCTTCGGCAGGATGCCGTGGCGCATCGCCATGACCATCTTGATGACACCCGCGATGCCCGAAGAGGCCTGCGTGTGGCCCATGTTGGACTTGATGGAGCCCAGCCACAGCGGCCGGTCCTCCTCCCGCCCCTGGCCGTAGGTGGCCAGCAGCGCCTGCGCCTCGATGGGGTCGCCGAGCGTGGTGCCGGTGCCGTGCGCCTCGACGGCGTCGACCTCGGCGGGCGTCAGACCCGCGTTGGCGAGGGCCTGGCGGATCACCCGCTGCTGGGACGGGCCGTTCGGGGCGGTCATGCCGTTGCTGGCGCCGTCCTGGTTGAGGGCCGAGCCACGAAGGACGGCGACCACCGGGTGGCCGTTGCGGCGGGCGTCGGAGAGCCGCTCCAGGAGCAGCACGCCCGCGCCCTCGCCCCACGCGACTCCGTCCGCCGAGGCCGCGAAGGACTTGGACCTGCCGTCGGGGGCGAGTCCGCGCTGCCGGCTGAACTCGACGAACATGCCCGGGGTGCCCATGACGGCGACACCACCGGCCAGTGCGAGGGAGCACTCGCCCGCCCGCAGGGCCTGGGCGGCCATGTGCAGGGCGACGAGGGAGGAGGAGCAGGCGGTGTCGACGGTGACGGAGGGCCCTTCGAGGCCCAGCGTGTAGGAGGTGCGGCCGGATACGAGGCTGCCGCCGCTGCTGGCCGCGGCCTCCACGCCGAGCGCGTAGTCGTGGTACATGACGCCCGCGAACACGCCGGTCGCCGAGCCCTTGAGCACGGTCGGGTCGATCCCGGCCCGCTCGATCGCTTCCCAGGACACCTCCAGGAGCAGTCGCTGCTGGGGGTCCATCATCAGGGCCTCGTTGGGGCTGATCCCGAAGAAGACCGGGTCGAAGTCGGCGGCGTCGTAGAGGAATCCGCCCGCCCGCGTGTAGGTCCTGCCGGGCGTGCCCGGCTCCGGGTCGTACACGTCCGGGTCCCAGCCGCGGTCGGCGGGGAAGTCGCCGATGGCGTCCACTCCGTCCGCGACCAGGCCCCACAGCTCCTCGGGCGTGGTGACCCCGCCCGGGTAGCGGCAGCCCATCCCGACGATCACGATCGGGTCCTCGGCCCCGTCGGCTCCGCCGCCGGCGGGCAGGGCCCGGGCGGGTACGAGCGCGGCGCGGTCCGGACCGCCCACTTCCTCGCCGATGTGGGCGGCCACGGCCTGCGCGGTCGGGTAGTCGAAGATCAGCGTGGCGGGCAGCCGGAGGCCGGTCACCGCACCGAGTCGGTTGCGCAGCTCGACGGCGGCGAGCGAGTCGAAGCCCAGCTCGCTGAAGGCCCGCTCCGGCTCGATCGCGTCGGCGGAGGCGTGGCCGAGTACGCCGGCGACCTGGGCCCGTACGAGGTCCAGCAGTGCGGCGGCCCGAGCGTCCGCGTCCAGACCGGCCAGGCGGGCGAGGAGCCCGTCGCCGCCGTCGGCGGATTGCGCGGCCCGGCGTACGGGGACGCGTACGAGGCCCCGGAGGAGGGCGGGGAGAGCGGCGGCGCGGGCGCGCAGCACGTTCGTGTCGATCAACAGGGGAACCACGGCGGGCAGGCCCGAGCGCAGCGAGCTCGTGAAGAGCGCGAGGCCCTCGGCCTGGGAGAGGGCGGGCAGGCCCTGGGCCGCCATCCGCTCCTCGGCCAGGTCGAGCATGTCGGTGCTGGTCATGCCGGTGGTGACGGCCCAGAGGCCGAAGGCCATCGAGGTGGCCGGCAGGCCTTCCGCGTGCCGGTGAGCGGCGAGGGCATCGAGGAACACGTTCGCCGCCGCGTAATTGCCCTGCCCGGCCGCCAGCACCAGACCACCCGCCGAGGAGAACATCACGAACGCCGACAGGTCCATCTCGCGGGTCAGCTCGTGCAGATGCCAGGCCGCATCCGCCTTCGGACGCAACACCACATCCATCCGCTCAGCCGTCAACGCACCGATCACACCGTTATCAGCGACACCCGCCACATGGACCACACCCGACAGGGGACGCGCCGGATCCACATCGGCGAGGACGGCGGCCAGCGCCTCCCGGTCCGCCACATCACACGCGGAGACCGTGACCGAAGCACCCAGGCCGTTCAGATCGGCGAGCAGCTCCGGAACACCGGGAGCATCCGTGCCCCGGCGCCCCAGCAGCAACAGGTTCCGTACCCCGTGCTCGGTCACCAGGTGACGGGCCACGAGCGCACCCAGACCACCCGTACCACCCGTGATCAGCACCGTCCCGACCTCGTCCCACAGCGGCCCCGCACCGTCACCGACGGACACCCGGACCAGCCTCGGCACCGACACCTCGCCCGCACGCACCGCCAACTCCGGCTCACCCAGGGCCAACAGGTGCTCGTACGCGACGGATCCGTCGGTGTCGACCAGCACGAAGCGGCCCGGGTTCTCCGCCTGCGCAGCACGCACCAGACCCCACACCGGAGCCTGCCGCACATCCACCGGCTCACCCTCCACCACAGCCACCGCACCCCGCGTGACCACCACCAGCACCGCACCCTCGGGCCGCTCCACGGACAGCCAGTCCTGCACCGCCTCCAATGCCCGGTTGGCCAGATCGTGCACGGCGGTCGGAACGTCGCCGTCCGGTGCCTCGCACGCGAAGACGACAGTGCCCTCGGCCGGCTGCGCCTGCGCTGCTGCGGCCGCGCCGGGCAGCGGGTTCCAGGCGATGTGGAAGAGGGACTCGGTCCCGTGTGCGCCGAGCTGTTCCGTGGAGACCGGGCGGCCGACGACCGCGCCGACGGTGGCGACCGGGGCGCCGGTGGCATCGGCCACCTGCAAGGAGAGGCTCTCCGGCGTGGGCTGGGTGATGCGCACCCGTACGACGGAGGCTCCCGCCGCGTGCAGGGTGATGTCCCGCCAGACGAAGGGCAGTACGGTCTCGTCGCCGCCGGTGCCGTTCACGAGCGCCGCGTGCATGGCGGCGTCCAGCAGGGCCGGGTGCAGTCCGAACTCCCCGGCTTCGGCGTGCGCCTGCTCGGGGAGGGCGACCTCTGCGTAGAGCACGTCGTCGAGCCGCCAGGCGGCCTTGAGGCCCTGGAACGTGGGCCCGTATCCGAAGCCCCGCTCGCGCAGGCCCTCGTAGGCGCCGTCCAGGGACAGTTCCGCCGCCCCGGCGGGCGGCCAGGCCGTGAGGTCGAAGCCGGGCGCTTCGGCGCCGGACGCGAGTACGCCGTCGGCGTGCAGGGTCCACGGCAGGTCCGGGCTGTCCTCGGCGCGCGAGTAGACGCTCACCGAGCGCCGCCCAAAGGAGTCCGCGGCGCCGAGCACCATCTGTACGGTCACGGCCCCGCGCTCGGGGAGGATCAGCGGTGCCTGAAGGGCGAGCTCTTCGAGTACGTCGCAGCCGACCTGGTCGCCGGCCCGGACGGCCAGTTCCACGAAGCCGGTGCCCGGCAGCAGGATGCTGCCGAGGACGTCGTGGTCGGCGATCCAGGGGTGGGTTCCGGCGGACAGCCGCCCGGTGAAGGTGACCACGTCGGTGTCGGGGGACGGCAGTACCGCGCCGAGCAGCGGGTGTCCGGCGTCGGTCAGACCGGCCGTCGCCATGCTGCCGCTGCCGGAGCCGATCCACGAGTTGGCGAGGTACTCCTCCATGTCGATCCAGTAGCGGGTGCGCTGGAAGGCGTAGGTGGGGAGTTCGACGCGGCGGGCGCCGGTGGTGGCGGGGTAGAAGGCTTGCCAGTCGACGTGTGCGCCGGAGGCGTGGAGCTGGGCGAGGGCGGCGACGAGGGTCTCGGCCTCGGGGCGGTTCTTGCGCACGGCGGCGACCAGAACGGCCTCGTCGAGACCCTGTGCGGCGAGGCCGGTGAGGATTCCGTCGGGGCCGATCTCCAAGAAGCGGGTCGCGCCCTGCTGGGCGAGGGCCTCGACGGCGTCGCCGAAGCGGACCGCCTCCCGGACCTGACCGACCCAGTACTCCGCCGACTGCCAGTCGTTGGAGACCTGACCGGTGACCGTGGAGACGGCGGGGATCCGCGGCTCGTTGAAGGTCAACTGGGCTGCGATGGCCCGGAATTCGTCGAGCATCGGGTCCATCAGCGCCGAGTGGAAGGCGTGCGAGACGGCAAGCCGGCTGGTCTTGCGCCCGGCTGCGGCAAAGTGCTCGCCCACTGCCATGACAGCAGTCTCGACACCCGAAACCACCACAGACCGCGGCCCGTTGACTGCCGCGATACCGACCTCGTCGGTGAGCAGCGGGAGGACTTCCTCCTCGGTGGCCTGTACGGCGAGCATCGAGCCCCCGGCCGGGAGCGCCTGCATCAGCCGACCACGCGCCACCACCAGCCGGGCCGCGTCCGCCGGCGACAGCACCCCGGCGACGTGGGCCGCGGCCAGCTCACCGATGGAGTGCCCGGCCACCAGATCGGGGGTGACGCCCCACCCCTCGACAAGGCGGTAGAGGGCGACTTCGAAGGCGAAGAGCGCGGGCTGGGTGATCGCGGTCGCGTTCAGCGCCTCCGCGTCCTCGCCCCACACCACCTCGCGCAACGACCGCCCGAGGTGCGGGTCGATCTCCGCGCACACCGCGTCGAACGCCTCCGCGAACGCGGGGAAGGCCTCGTACAGTTCGCGCCCCATGCCCAGGCGCTGCGCGCCCTGGCCGGTGAACAGGAACGCCGTCCGCCCGCCGCTCTGCGCCTGGCCGACGACCACCCCGGGGTGGTCCTCCCCCGCCGCAAGAGCCGCGAGGGCCGTGAGGGCGCTCGCCCGGTCTCCGACCACCACCGCACGGTGGTCCATCGTGCTGCGTGCCGAGGCGAGGGTGAGTCCGATGTCCGCCGGGTCGTGCTCGTCGGCCACGGCCAGCAGCCGCTCCGCCTGGCCTGCCAGGGCCGGTGCGGATTTCGCCGACAACACCCAGGGGGTGAAGGGAAGTTCACCGGACACCGCTGCCTCGGCGGGCCGCTCCGCGGCCGCGACCTCTTCGATGATGACGTGGGCGTTCGTACCGCTGATGCCGAAGGAGGAGATGCCGGCCCGCCTCGGGCGGCCCTCCGCGAGCCATTCACGGGCTTCGGTGAGCAGTTCCACGTCGCCCGCGGACCAGTCGATCTGGTCCGAGCGTTCCTCCGCGTGCAGGGTCGGCGGCAGGACGCCGTGCCGCATCGCCATCACCATCTTGATGATGCCCGCGACACCCGCGGCCGCCTGCGTGTGGCCCATGTTCGATTTGATGGAGCCCAGCCACAGCGGCCGGCCCTCCGCCCGTCCCTGGCCGTATGTGGCGAGCAGTGCCTGAGCCTCGATGGGGTCACCCAGGACCGTTCCCGTGCCGTGTGCCTCGACGGCGTCGACCTCGGCGGCCGTGAGGCCCGCGTTGGCGAGGGCCTGGCGGATCACCCGCTGCTGGGAGGGGCCGTTCGGGGCGGTCAGGCCGTTGCTGGCTCCGTCCTGGTTCAGGGCCGACCCGCGGACCACGGCGAGTACCGGGTGGCCGTTGCGGCGGGCGTCGGAGAGCCGCTCCAGCAGGAGCATGCCCGCGCCCTCGCCCCAGCCGGTGCCGTTCGCGCCGACGCCGAAGGACTTGCAGCGGCCGTCGGGGGCGAGTCCGCGCTGGCGGCTGAACTCGACGAAGACCTCGGGGGTCGCCATGACGGCGACACCGCCGGCGAGTGCCAGCGAGCACTCCCCCGAGCGCAGGGCCTGGGCGGCCATGTGCAGGGCGACCAGCGAGGAGGAGCAGGCCGTGTCCACCGTGACGGCCGGGCCTTCGAGGCCGAAGACGTACGAGACGCGGCCGGAGGCGATGGCTCCGGTGCTGTTGTTGGCCGCGTAGTCGTGGTACATCATTCCGGCGTAGCAACCGGTCATGCTGGAGCGCAGGGTCTCCGGATCGATGCCGGCCCGTTCGAAGGCCTCCCAGGCGGTCTCCAGCAGCAGGAACTGCTGCGGGTCCATGACGGCCGCCTCGTTGGGGCTGATCCCGAAGAACGCCGGGTCGAACTCGCCCGCCTCGTGCAGGAATCCGCCCTCGTGGGCGTAGCTCGTGTGCGGGCGCTCGGCGGTCGGGTCGTAGATCCGGTCGAGGTCCCAGCCGCGGTTGGCCGGGAAGTCGGTGACGGCGTCCACGCCGTCGGCGACGAGCTGCCACAGCTGCTCGGGGGTGCGGACGCCGCCGGGGTAACGGCAGGCCATGGAGACGATCACGATCGGGTCGTCTTCGCCGGCGCCCGATCCCGTACGCACCGCGGCGGCTGCCGGAATCAACTCGCCCACGGAACCGTCGAGTTCGTCGAGCAGATGACGGGCCAGGGCACGCGGGTTGGGGTAGTCGAACGCGAGGGTGGCGGGCAGCCGGACCTCGGCGGCGGCGCTGACGGCGTTGCGGAACTCGACGGCGGTGAGTGAGTCGAAGCCGAGCTCGCTGAAGGCGCGGGTCTCGTCGACGGCGTGCGGTCCCGGGTAGCCGAGGGTCACCGCGACCTGGGTTCGCACCAGGTCGAGCAGTACTCCCTCCCGCTGCTCCCGGTCCAGGCCGGTCAGCCGGCCGCGCAGGGCCCCGGCCGCCTCGGTCGCGGACGCGGCGGCCCGGCGGGCCCGTACGCGGACCAGCCCGCGGAACAGCGGCGGCAGGGCCTCGCCCGCCTCGGCGAGGGTGCGTACGTCCAGCCGGATCGGCAGGACGACGGGGGTGTCCACGGTCAGGGCCCGGTCGAAGAGGTCCAGCCCGTACTCGGCGGTGAGCGCGCCGATTCCGGTTCGGCTCATCCGCTGGAGGTCGGCGTCGGTCAGCGCGCCGGACATGCCGCTCGCCCAGAGGCCCCAGGCGAGGGACTGGGCGGGCAGGCCGTGGGCGCGCCGGTGGGTGGCGAGCCCGTCGAGCAGGGCGTTCGCCGCGCCGTAGTTGCCCTGGCCGGGGACGCCCAGGACGCCGGTCGCGGAGGAGAACAGCACGAAGGCCGACAGCTCCAGGTCCCGGGTCAGCTCGTGCAGGTGGAGTGCCGCGTCGGCCTTGGCGCGCAGGACGGTGTCCAGGCTCTGCGGGGTCAGCGAGGCGATGAGCGCGTCGTCGAGCACGCCCGCGAGGTGGACGACGCCGGTGAGCGGCACTCCGGTGACGAGGGCGGCCATGGCGTCGCGGTCCGCGACGTCGCAGGCGGCGACGGTGGCCTCGGCGCCGAGGCTGCGGAGTTCGGCGCGCAGCTCCACCGCGCCGGGTGCGTCCGTACCGCGCCGGGAGACCAGCAGCAGGTTCCGTACGCCGTGGGCTTCGACGAGCTGCCGGGCGACCAGCCGGCCGAGGGCGCCGGTCGCGCCGGTGACCAGGACGGTGCCGTTGCCGAAGTCGGGGCGTACGCGCCGCTCGGGGTCGTCGGTGAGGCGGGCGAGGCGGGCGCCGTGCACGGCGGCGCCCCGCACGAGGGTCTGGGGCTCGTCGGCGGCCAGCGCGGCGGCGGCCTGCGGGTCACTGTCGAGGTCGTCGAGGTCAGCGAGGAGGAAGCGCCCGGGGTTCTCCATCTGCGCGGAGCGCACCAGGCCCCAGACGGCCGCGCCGGCCAGGTCGGTGACGTCCTCGCGCGCCTCGCCGGGCCGGGCCACGGCCCCGCTGGTCGCGACGAGCAGGCGCGAGTCGGCGTACCGGTCGTCGGCGAGCCACAGCTGGAGGGCGGCGAGCACCTCGGAGGTGGCTGCCCGCACGGTATCGGGGTCCGAGCCGGCGTGCCGGGAGCGCAGGACGACGTTCGCGGGTACGGGCCCGTCCGCGGTCAGGGTCGACCAGTCGGTCGGTGCGGTCCCCGGGGTGACGGCGGGCAGCTCGGCCCAGTTCAGGGCGAAGAGGGACTCGTGCGCGACGGTGCGGGCGGCGGCGAGCTGCTCGGCGGAGACCTCGCGCAGGGCGAGGGAGTCCACGGACAGCACCGGCCGGCCGGTCTCGTCGGCGACGGACAGGGCGAGGGAGCCCGCGCCGTCGGGGGCGATACGGACCCGCAGGCGCGCGGCGCCGGAAGCGTGCAGCCGTACGCCCGTCCAGACGAACGGCAGGACCGGCCCGGTGGCATCGGCGAAGAGGTCCGTGAACACGGAGCCGTGCAGGGAGGCGTCGAGCAGCGCCGGGTGCAGGCCGAACGCGGCGGCCTCGGCATGCGTCCGCTCGGGCAGGGCGACCTCGGCGTACACCTCGGTGCCTGCCTGCCAGGCCGCCGTCAGCCCGCGGAAGGCCGGGCCGTACGGGAGTCCGGCGGCGGCCAGTCCCTCGTACACCCCGTCCGTGTCGATGGGGGTGGAGGCGGCGGGGGGCCAGGGGGTGGCCAGGTCGAAGGCCCCCGAGTCGGCGGCGCCGGCGGGCGCGACCGCCAGGACGCCGGCCGCGTGCAGGGTCCACGGCTGGTCGGGCTGGTCGTCGCGGCGGGAGTGGACGCTGACCGGGCGCCGCCCGGAGCCGTCGGCGGCGCCGACCTCCACCTGGAGGGCGACGGCGCCCCGTTCGGGCAGGACGAGCGGGGACTGGAGCATGAGCTCGTCGAGCAGCTCGCAGCCGACCTGGTCGCCGGCGCGGACGGCGAGCTCCACGAAGCCGGTGCCGGGGAAGACCACGGAATCGCCGACGACGTGGTCGGCGAGCCACGGCTGGGCGGATACGGAGACCCGGCCGGTCA
Organism: Streptomyces sp. NBC_01351; assembly: GCF_036237315.1. Classification (GTDB taxonomy): domain Bacteria; phylum Actinomycetota; class Actinomycetes; order Streptomycetales; family Streptomycetaceae; genus Streptomyces. Next base: position 1,760,942 of record NZ_CP108356.1, read on the forward strand.
GGACGACCCCGCCGGAGTCGGCGAGGGAGACGACGGCGCCGAGCAGCGGGTGCCCGGCGGCGGCGAGACCGGCGGCGGAGATGTCGCCGAGGGAGCCGGTGCCCTCGACCCAGTAGCGGGTGCGCTGGAAGGCGTAGGTGGGGAGTGCGACGGTCCGGGCGCCGGTGCCCGCGTACAGGGCCTGCCAGTCGATGCCCACGCCGGAGACGTGCAGCTGGGCGAGGGCGGTGATCACGCTCTCGGGCTCGGGGCGGTTCCTCCGCTGGGCCGCCACGAGAACGGCGTCCTCCGCGCTCTGCGCGGCGAGGCCGGTGAGGATGCCGTCCGGGCCCATCTCCAGGAAGCGGGTGACGCCCTGCTGCTCCAGGGCGTGTACGGCGTCGGCGAACCGAACGGCCTCGCGGACCTGACCCACCCAGTACTCGGGCGACTGCCAGTCCGCGCCGGGCCGGCCCGTGACGGTGGAGACGGCGGGGATGAGTGGTTCGGCGTAGGTCAACTCCTGTGCCACGGAGCGGAATTCTTCGAGCATGGGGTCCATGAGTGCCGAGTGGAAGGCGTGCGAGACCGCGAGCCGGCTGGTCTTGCGACCGGCGGCCTCGAAGTGCTCACCGACCGCCAGGACGGCGGCCTCGACACCGGACACCACCACGGAATCGGGCCCGTTGATCGCCGCGATGCCCACCTCGTCGGTGAGCAGCGGCAGCACTTCTTCCTCGGTGGCCTGTACGGCGAGCATCGCGCCCCCGGCCGGAAGCGCCTGCATCAACCGACCGCGAGCCACCACCAGCCGGGCGGCATCCGCCGGCGACAGCACCCCGGCGACGTGCGCGGCGGCGAGCTCGCCGATGGAGTGACCGGCCACCACGTCAGGCGTGATGCCCCACGCCTCGACCAGCCGGTACAGGGCGACTTCGAGGGCGAACAGCGCGGGCTGGGTGATCGCGGTCGCGTTCAGCGCCTCCGCGTCCTCACCCCACACCACCTCCCGCAACGACCGGCCCAGGTGCGGGTCGACCTCCGCGCAGACGGCGTCGAAGGCCTGCGCGAACACCGGGAAGGCTTCGTACAGCTCGCGCCCCATCCCCAGCCGCTGCGCACCCTGCCCCGTGAACAGGAACGCCGTCGACCCCTTGGTGACGACCCCCCGCACCACACTCGGGTGCGCCTGGCCCTCGGCCAACGCCGTGAGTCCGGCCAGCACCGTGTCGCGGCCGTCGGAGAGGACGACCGCGCGGTGGTCCAGGGCGGCGCGGCTGGTGGCGAGGGAGTAGGCCAGGTCGGCTTCGTTCAGCTCGGGCGCCGCGGTGGCGTGGGCGTGTATCCGGCCCGCCTGGGCGGCGAGGGCGGCGGCGTCGCGGCCGGAGACCGGCCAGGGCAGGACGGAGGGCAGGACCGCGGACGGTTCCGCGGCTGTCGCGGGCACCGCAGGAGTCCCGGGGGTTTCGCCGCCCTCGGCGGGGGACTCGACCGGCACCTCTGCCGGGGCTTCTTCCAGGATGATGTGGGCGTTGGTGCCGCTCACGCCGAACGCCGAGACACCGGCCCGCCTCGGCCGGTCCTCGGCGCGCTCCCACTCCCGGCTCTCGGTCAGCAGCCGGACCCGGCCCGCGGACCAGTCGACGTGGCTCGACGGTTCGTCCACGTGGAGGGTCTTCGGCAGCACCCCGTGGCGGATCGCCTCGACCATCTTGATGATGCTGCCGACACCGGCGGCGGCCTGCGCGTGCCCCATGTTGCTTTTGATGGAGCCCAGCCACAGCGGCCGCCCGTCCGTGCGGTCCTGCCCGTACGTGGCCAGCAGCGCCTGCGCCTCGATCGGGTCGCCCAGCGTGGTGCCGGTGCCGTGGCCCTCGACGACGTCGACGTGGGTGGCGGGGATCCGGGCGTTGGCGAGGGCCTGGCGGATGACGCGCTGCTGGGCCCGGCCGTTGGGGGCGGTGAGGCCGTTGCTGGCGCCGTCCTGGTTGACGGCGCTGCCGCGGACCACGGCGAGCACCGGGTGGCCGTTGCGGCGGGCGTCCGTGAGCCGTTCGAGTACGAGCATGCCCGCGCCCTCGGACCAGCCGGTGCCGTCGGCGGCCTCGGCGAAGGCCTTGCAGCGGCCGTCGGGGGCGAGGCCGCGCTGGCGGCTGAACGCGATGAACGGCGACGGGGTGGACATCACCATGACGCCGCCGGCGAGGGCCAGCGAGCATTCGCGCTGCCGCAGGGCCTGGGCGGCCAGGTGGAGGGAGACGAGCGAGGAGGAGCAGGCCGTGTCGACGGTCACCGCGGGGCCTTCGAGGCCCAGGGTGTAGGAGATCCGGCCGGAGATGACGGCGGCCGCGTTGGCGGTGGTCATGTAGACCTCGGCGACCTCGCCCGCCGCGCCGATGAGGTACTCGTAGTCCTGGATCCCGGAGCCCGCGAACACGCCGACGGGCTTGCCGCGCAGTGACGCCGGGTCGATCCCGGCCCGCTCGATGGCCTCCCAGGACACCTCCAGCAGCAGCCGCTGCTGGGGGTCCATGGTGAGGGCCTCGTTGGGGCTGATCCCGAAGAAGCCCGCGTCGAAGTCGGCGACGTCGTGGACGAAACCGCCCTCGTTGACGTAGCTGCTGCCGGACCCGGTGGTCTCGGGCTCGTCGCCGCGCAGCCCGTCGAGGTCCCAGCCGCGGTCGGTGGGGAAGGTGGTGATGGCGTCCCGGCCGTCGGCCACGAGCCGCCACAGGTCGTCGGGGGTGCTGACGCCTCCCGGGTAGCGGCAGCTCATCGCGACGATGGCGATGGGCTCGTGGTCCTGGTTCTCGACCTCCTGGAGCCTGCGCCGGGTCTGGTGCAGATCCGCCGTGACCCGCTTGAGGTAGTCGAGAAGCCTTGCGTCGTCATTGGACATTCTGGGTCCCACCGAGTCCTTGTTCATGCCGTGAGGTCGAATCGGGTCGCGGAGTCGCGAGGCGCGGGGCACGGAGCCGGCCGCGCGGTCGGTCAGGTGAGGCCGAGTTCGTTGTCGATGAAGGCGAAGACGTCGTCGGCGGAGGCGGTTTCCAGCTGGTCGCCGATGGCCTGCCCGCCGCCTCCCGTGCTCGCGTCGAGGGTTCCGGTCAGCCGTGCCAGCAGGCTCTGCAGGCGGGCGGTGATGCGGGTGGCTTCGATGTCCTCGGCGGCGAGGGCCGCGGCGGCCTCTTCGAGCCGGTCCAGCTGGGCGAGGACCGGCAGTTCGCCGGAGTCCTCGTCCTGGCAGAGCTCCGACCACAGGTGGGCCGAGAGCGCCGCCGGGCTGGGGTGGTCGTAGATCATGCTGGTGGGCAGGGGTCGGCCGGTGGCGGCGACGAGCTTGGTCCGCAGGTCGACGGCGGCGACCGAGTCGAAGCCGAGGTCGGTGAACCCGCGGTCGGGGGCCACCTCGGCCGGGTCCTCGTAGCCGAGCAGTGCGGCCACGTGCGTACGGACCAAGTCCAGGAACAGGGACCGCTGTTCGGGCTGGGAGAGGCCGGCCAGGCGGCCCGCGAGGCCGGGGTCGTCCCCGCCGCCGCCCTGCGAGCCGTCCGCGCCGAGGGCTGCGCGGGCTTCGGGCAGGGCGTCGAGGAGGGGGCGCGGGCGGGCCAGTACGTAGGTGGGTGCGAAGCGCTCCCAGTCGAACTCGGCGACGACCGCGTGCGAGGTTCCGCCCTGCGCGGCGCCCGCCAGGATGCGGCGGAGGGCGCCCACGGCCAGGTCGGGGCGCATCGCGGGGGCGCCGATCCGGCGCATCACGGCGGCCAGTTCGGCGTCGACCATGCCTCCGTCCCAGGAGCCCCAGGCCACGGAGGTGGCGGCGAGGCCGCGGGCGCGGCGGCTGTGGGCGAGGCCGTCGAGGTAGGCGTTGGCACTGCCGTAGGCGGACTGGCCGGCGCTGCCCCAGACGGCGGCGCCGGAGGAGAAGAGCACGAACGCGTCGAGCGGGGTGTCGCCGAGGAGTTCGTCGAGGTGGCGGGCGCCGAGCACCTTGGCCCCGGCCACCTCGGCGAGTTCGGCGAGGGTGAGTTCGCCGAGCGGGGCGATGCGCTGGGGCAGGCCGGCGGCGTGGAAGACGGCGGTCAGGTCGGGCAGCCCGGCGAGGAGGGCGCGTACGGCTTCGCGGTCGGCGATGTCGCAGGCCTCGACGGAGACCCGTACGCCCGACTCGGCCAGTTCCGCGGCGAGTTCGGCGGCCCCGGGGGCGTCCGGGCCGCGCCGGCCGACGAGGACCACGTGCTCGGCGCCGTCGGCGGCGAGCATCCGGGCGACGTGGGCGCCGAGTCCGCCGGTGCCTCCGGTGACCAGGACCGTGCCGCGGGGCTGCCAGAGCCCGGTCGTCGGGTCGGGCTGCGCGGGGCGCACCATGCGGCGGGCGTACGTGCCTTCGGGGCGGACGGCGACCTGGTCCTCGCCGGAGGCCCCGGCGAGGGTGTCGCACAGCCGCAGCGCGACCGCTTCGCCGGGGTCGGTCCCGGCCGGGAGGTCGACGAGACCGCCCCAGGTGCCGGGGGCCTCCAGGGCGAGGGCCGCGCCCAGGCCCCAGACGGCGGCCTGCTCGGGGTGCACGGGGCGGGTCGCCGCGTCGGCGTCGCCCGTGGCCACCGCGCCCCGGGTGAGGCACCACACCGGGGCGGCCCACTGCCGGGCGGCGGTCTCCTGGAGCAGGGCGACGGTGTCGGCGAGGCCCCGCGAGAGCGCGGGGTGCCCGGGATGCGGGGCGTCGTCCAGGGCGAGCAGGCTCAGTACCCCTGCGGGGGCGGGCTGCGTGTCGGGGAGTACGGGACCCTCCGCGCCGCCGGCCTCCACGAGTACGGGGGTGGCCCCGCGGGTGCTCAGCGCGGACGCGAGGACGTCCGCGAGGGCCTGGCCCTCGGCGGTGTGCAGGACGAGCCAGTCCCCGGCGAGCGGGGCGGCGGCGGCCGGCGAGGGGTCCGCGACGGGAACCCAGGAGATCCGGTAGCGCAGCGCGTCCACGGCGGCGGCTTCGCGGCGGCCGGCCCGCCAGCCGGTGAGGGCGAGCAGGACGGGGGCGAGGGCGGCGGGGTCGAGGCCGAGCCGCTCGGCGAGCCCGGCGGTGTCCTCCCGTTCCACGGCCTCCCAGAACTGTGCCTCGCCGGGGTCGGCGGAGGCCGGGGTAGTGGTGGCGGTGGCTCCGGTTGCGGACCGCGCGTCGGACTGCGCGTCGGGCTGGGCGGCCCAGTAGGTGCGGCGCTGGAAGGCGTAGGTGGGCAGGTCCACGCGGTGGGGCAGGTGGCCGGCCGCCGTGAAGTACGCGTTCCAGTCCACGTGGACGCCGCGGGTGTGGGCGAGGGCGACGGCCCCGGCCAGCTCGCGTTCCTCGCCGCGGCCGCGCCGCAGGGCGGCGGTGAACACGGGCTGGTCCGCGCCCTCGTCCGGGCCGCCGGTGAGGCAGTCGGGGCCGAGGGGGGTGAGGGCGGCGTCGGGGCCGAGTTCCAGGAAGGTGTGGACGCCCTTGGCCGCGAGGAGCCGTACGGCGTCGCCGAAGCGGACGCTCGCGCGGACGTGGCGTACCCAGTAGTCGGCGCAGGCCAGTTCGTCGTCGCCCGCGAGCTCACCGGTGACCGTGGAGACGATCGGCGTGCGGGCGCTCCCGTACGCGATGCTCTCGGCGACGGTACGGAACTCGTCGAGCATCGGCTCCATCAGCGGCGAGTGGAAGGCGTGGGACACGGCGAGCCGCTTGGTCTTCCGGCCGAGGGCGGTGAAGTGTGCGGCGATGGACAGGGCCTCAGTCTCGTCCCCGGAAATGACGACAGCGCGGGGCCCGTTGAGCGCGGCGATGCCGGTGGCCGGGGTGAGCAGCGGCTCGACCTCGTCCTCGGCGGCCTCGACCGCGACCATCGCCCCGCCCTGCGGGAGGGCCCGCATCAGCCGGCCACGGGCGGCGACGAGGCGGGCGGCGTCGGGGAGCGTGAGGACGCCGGCGACGTGGGCGGCGGCCAGTTCGCCGACGGAGTGGCCGGCGAGGAAGTCGGGGCGGATCCCCCAGGACTCGATGAGCCGGTAGAGGGCCACTTCGCAGGCGAAGAGGGCGGGTTGGGCGCGGTCGGTGTCGTCGAGGAGCGCGGTGTCCTCGCCCCACATGGTGTCGCGCAGGGGGGTGTCGAGGTGCGGGTCGATCGCCGCGACGGCCTCGTCGAACGCCTCGGCGAACACCGGGTGCGCGGCGTACAGTTCGCGCCCCATGCCGAGGCGCTGGGCGCCCTGGCCGGTGAACAGGACGGCGCACAGCGCGTCGGGGCGGGCCGTTACGCCTGCGGCGGCCGCGGAGGGCTCGGCGGCGAGGGTGCGCAGGGCGCGTACGAGTCCGGCGGTGTCCTCGGCGCGGCCGTCGGCGACGACCGCCGCGCGGTGCTCCAGGGCGGCCCGGGTGGTGGCGAGGGACCAGCCGGTGTCGAGCAGCGGCTGCCCCGGATTGGCCTCCAGATGGTCGGCAAGCCGGGCGGCCTGCGCGGCCAGCGCCTCGGGGCGGCGGGCGGAAACGAGCACGGGCACGAACCGGGGGCCCGTTCCGGCTCGCGGTCCGCCTGCGGCGGGCTCGGCAGGGCCGCCTGCGGCGGGCGCAGCGGCCGGATCGGCGGTGTGGCCTGCGGCAGGCTCGGCGGTGTGGCCTGCGGCGGCCTGTTCGGCGGGGTCGCCTGTGGCGGGCGCAGCAGGCGCAGCGGGCGGTTCGGCGGTGTCGCCTGTGTGCTGGGGCGGGGTCGGGGGGGTTCCGCCGGTGCCGGGCGTGCGCCGGGGCATCTCCTCGGGCGCCGAACGGGGCGAGGGGTCGGTGGGCCGAGGGGGGGTGTGTTCGGCGCCCTGCGGGGACGCCCCGGCACCCACCCGTCCCCGTCGGAACCGGTCCTCGGCCGGAGCCTCTTCGACGATCACGTGGACGTTCGTGCCGCTCAGCCCGAACGAGGACACCCCGGCGCGCTTGGCGCGCCCGCGGTCCGGCCAGGGGATCGGCTCGGTCAGCAGCCGTACGGTGCCCGCGCTCCAGTCGACGTTGTGGCTCGGCTCGTCCACGTGCAGGGTGCGCGGCAGCACGCCCGCCCGCATGGCCTGCACCATCTTGATGACTCCGCCGACTCCGGCGGCGGCCTGCGCGTGGCCGATGTTCGACTTGAAGGAGCCGAGCCACAGCGGCTGGTCGACGGGCCGCTCGCGGCCGTACGCGGCGATGAGGGCCTGCGCCTCGATGGGGTCGCCGAGGGTGGTGCCCGTGCCGTGCGCCTCGACGGCGTCGACGTCGGCGGGGGTCAGCTGCCCGGAGGCGAGCGCCTGTTGGATGACCCGCTGCTGGGAGGGTCCGTTGGGGGCGGTGAGGCCGTTGGACGCGCCGTCGGAGTTCATCGCCGAGCCGCGGATGACGGCGAGGACGGGGTGTCCGAGGCGGCGGGCGTCGGAGAGGCGCTCGACGAGGACCATGCCCGCGCCCTCGGACCAGGTGGTGCCGTCGGCGGCCGCCGCGAAGGACTTGCAGCGCCCGTCGGGGGCCAGACCGCGGTCCTGGCTGAAGCCGACGAAGGAGTCCGGGCTTGCCATCACGGTGACCCCGCCTGCGAGGGCCAGCGTGCACTCGCCGGTCCGTACCGACTGGACGGCGAGGTGGAGGGCGACGAGAGACGAGGAGCAGGCCGTGTCCACGGTGACGGCGGGCCCCTCCAGGCCCAGCGAGTACGCCACCCGCCCGGACGCGACGCTGGCCAGACCGCCCGTACCGCCGCCGCCCGGGTAGTCGTGGTACACCACGCCGGCGAACACGCCGGTACGGCTGCCCTTCAGGGAGGTGGGGTCGATCCCGGCCCGCTCGATCGCCTCCCAGGACACCTCCAGCAGCAGCCGCTGCTGCGGGTCGGTGTCACGGGCCTCGCGCGGGCTGATCTTGAAGAAGTCGGCGTCGAACTGTCCCGCGTCGTGCAGGAAGCCGCCCTCTCGGCAGTACGTCTTGCCGGGCGTGGCCGGCTCCGGGTCGTACAGGGCGTCCATGTCCCAGCCCCGGCCGTCCGGGAAGAGCGAGACGGCGTCCCGGCCGGAGTCCACCAGCTGCCAGAGCTCCTCGGGCGAGGTGATGCCGCCGGGGAAGCGGCACCCCATCGCCACGATCGCGACCGGCTCACTGCCGCGCTCCTCGGCTTCGCGCAACTGGCGCCGGGTGCGCTGGAGTTCGTTGGTGGCGCGCTTGAGATAGTCCCGGAGCTTCTCGTCGTTGCTCATCGAACCTCAACCAATCTAGAGCTGATCGCTGGCTAGGAGATGCCGAATTCGCTGTCGAGCACGTCGAACAGCTCCTCGTCGGTGACCGTTTCGAAGTCGGTGCCGTCGTCGGCCGGCGCGGGGCCGCCGTGGGCGTCGCGCCAGCGGCGTACGACGGACTCCAGCCGGGCGGTGATCGCGTCGGCGCGGGCGCCGATCACCTCCGTGTCCCCGCCCGAGGCGGGGAATCCGGTCAGCACGGCCTCGATCCGGTCGAGTTCGGCCAGCGCCGCGGCGGCCGGGTCGCCGGCCGCCGACTCGGACACGGACTCGGATTCCATCCGTTCCGCCAGGAAGGCGGCGGCGGCCCGCGGGGTCGGGTAGTCGAAGATCAGGGTGGCCGGCAGGTCGCATCCGCTGGCGGCGGTGAGCCGTCGGCGCAGTTCCACGGCGGCGAGGGAGTCGAAGCCCATGTCGCGGAACGCGAGATCGGTCTCGACGGCCGCGCTGGAGTCGTAACCGAGGACGGCCGCGACGTGCGTACGTACCAACGCCAGCAGCACGCGGCCGCTCTCGGCGGCCCCGAGTCCGTCGAGCTTGTTCCGCAGGGAGGCCGCTGCCTCCCGGGACTCCTCGGCGGAGGGCACGTCGTGGGGGCCGGCGGGCGCGGAGCCGGTGGTCCCGGCGGCGTCGACCCAGTAGCGGCTGCGCTGGAAGGCGTAGGTGGGGAGGTCGGTGACGCGGGCGCCGGTGCCGGCGTAGAAGGCCGTCCAGTCGACGCGTACGCCGTCCACGTGAAGGTGGGCGAGAGCGTTGATCAGGGCTTCGGGCTCGGGGCGGTTCCTGCGCAGGGCCGGTACGAGGACAGCCTCGTCGGAGTCGACGCTCTGCGTGGCGAGGCCGGTGAGGATGCCGTCCGGGCCGATCTCCAGGAAGCGGGTGACGCCCTGCTGGGCGAGGGTCTCGACGGCGTCGGTGAAGCGGACGGCCTCCCGGACCTGGCCGACCCAGTACTCCGCCGACTGCCAGTCGTTGGAGACCTGACCGGTGACCGTGGAGACGGCGGGGATGCGCGGCTTGCTGAAGGTCAACTGAGCTGCGATGGCCCGGAATTCGTCGAGCATCGGGTCCATCAGCGCCGAGTGGAAGGCGTGCGAGACCGCGAGGCGGCTGGTCTTGCGGCCGGCGGAGGCGAAGTGCTCGCCGACCGCCAGGACGGCGGCTTCGACACCGGACACCACCACGGAATCGGGCCCGTTGATCGCCGCGATGGCCACCCCATCGGTGAGCCGTGGGAGGACTTCTTCCTCGGTGGCCTGTACGGCGAGCATCGCGCCCCCGGGCGGGAGCGCCTGCATCAGCCGACCGCGCGCCACGACCAGTCGGGCCGCATCGGCCAGTGACAGGACCCCCGCCACGTGGGCGGCGGCCAGCTCGCCGATGGAGTGACCGGCGACCGCGTCGGGCTTGACGGCCCAGGTTTCGACGAGGCGGTAGAGGGCGACTTCGAGGGCGAACAGCGCGGGCTGGGTGATCGCGGTGGCGTTCAGCGTCTCCGCGTCCTCACCCCACACCACCTCCCGCAACGACCGACCCAGGTGCGCGTCGATCTCCGCGCAGACGGTGTCGTAGGCCGCGGCGAACGCGGGGAAGGCTTCGTACAGTTCGCGCCCCATCCCGAGGCGCTGCGCGCCCTGCCCGGTGAACAGGAACGCCGTGCGCCCGCCGCGCCGGATGCGGCCCGTCACCACCCCGGGGTGGTACTCGCCCTCGGCGAGGGCAGCGAGTGCGGCCTCGCGGTCGTCGCCCAGGACGACCGCCCTGTGGGCGAAGGCCGAGCGTGCCGTGGCCAGGGAGAGCCCGATGTCCGCCGCATCGGTCCCGGGCTCTCCCGTGACCCGGTCCCGCAGGCGGGCGGCCTGAGCAGCGAGGGACTGCTCGGTCTTCGCCGACACCACCCAGGGAACCACGGGGAGTTCGGCCCGCACAGCCGTCTCCCCCGCGCCCGCCGGCGCCTCCTCGATGATCACGTGGGCGTTCGTCCCGCTGATCCCGAAGGAGGAAATGCCGGCCCGCCGTACCGCACCGCCGGGCACCCAGGGGCGCGCCTCGGCCAGCAGTTCCACGTTGCCTTCCGACCAGTCCACCTGGCCGGAAGGACTCTCCGCGTACAGGGACTTGGGCAGGATGCCGTGGCGCATCGCCATGACCATCTTGATGATCCCCGCGACCCCCGCGGCCGCCTGGCTGTGGCCCATGTTGGATTTGATCGACCCCAGCCACAGCGGCCGCTCTTCGGGCCGCTCCTGCCCGTACGTCTCCAGCAGCGCCTGCGCCTCGATCGGGTCGCCCAGCGTCGTGCCGGTGCCGTGCGCCTCGACCGCGTCGACCTCGGCCGCGGACAGGCCGGCGTCCGCCAGGGCCCGCCGGATGACCTTCTGCTGCGCGGGGCCGTTCGGGGCGGTCAGGCCGTTGCTGGCGCCGTCCTGGTTGAGCGCGGACCCGCGGAGGACTGCGAGTACCGGGTGGCCGTTGCGGCGGGCGTCGGAGAGCCGCTCCAGCAGGAGCATGCCCGCGCCTTCCGAGCAGGCGACGCCGTCGGCGGACGCGGAGAAGGACTTGGAGCGACCGTCGGAGGCGAGACCCTGCTGGGTGCTGAAGTAGACGAACATGTCGGGGGTGGCCATGACGGTCACCCCGCCGGCCAGCGCCAGGTCGCACTCTCCCGAGCGCAGGGACCGGGCGGCCAGGTGGAGGGCCACGAGGGAGGACGAGCAGGCCGTGTCCACGCTCACCGCCGGACCTTCGAGGCCCAGGGTGTAGGCGACGCGGCCGGAGACCACGCTGCCGGCGGTGGTGCTTCCGGGCTCCCGGCCGAGTGCATAGTCGTGGTACATGACCCCGGCGAACACTCCGGCCGACGTGCCCTTGAGGGTCGTCGGATCGATCCCGGCCCGCTCGATGGCCTCCCAGGACACCTCCAGCAGCAGCCGCTGCTGAGGGTCCGTCATCAGGGCCTCCTTGGGGCCGATACCGAAGAAGACGGGGTCGAAGTCGGCTGCCTGGTAGAGGAATCCGCCTTCGCGGGCGTACGTCTTGCCGGGCGTGCCCGGTTCCGCGTCGTACACGTCCGGGTCCCAGCCGCGGTCCGTGGGGAACTCGCCGATGGCGTCGACCCCGTCCGCGACCAGCTGCCACAGCTCCTCGGGCGTGGTGACCCCGCCCGGGTAGCGGCAGCCCATGCCGACGATCGCGATCGGGTCGTCGTGGTGTCCGGAACGGCCGGAAGCGGCGGTGGGGCGGCGCTCGGCCTCCGCGAGCCGGCGGCGGGCCTCCCGCAGGTCGGTCGTGGCCCGCTTCAGGTATTCGAGAAGTCGCTCCTCGTTACTCACCGAGACCTACTCCCTCTGGTCGACGATCCGTGGCGACTCACTCGCGGGACGTCCAACGTTGATCGGATTTGAACGCTACTGAGACCGTCGAGGGACGGCCTACCCTTAGCCCACCCCTGCCGCGGGCACCGGTCGGGAAGGGGAAAACACGCGAAAGGCCGGGGTGCGTGACGGCTGTGGTACAGCCGTCACGCACCCCGGCCGGGTGGCCGGGCCGCCCGGTCGGGCGGTCCGGCGCGTCAGGGGGTCGCGGAGGAGCCGAGCTCGTTGTCGAGGATGTCGAACAGCTCGTCCGCGGTGACCTCGTCGAGGTCCTGGCCGGGATCCGGGATCTCCGGCATGCCATACCCCTGGTCGTGGATCTGTGGTCCGTCGAGCCGGCCGGCCAACTCCCGCAGCCGCTCGGCCAGTCGTGCGCGCTCGGGGCCGACCGGCGGGGCGTCGGTCGTGAGCAGGGCCTCCAGCTTCTTGAGGTCGGCTTCCACGCCGGATACGGGGGTGGCGGGGACGAGCCGGGCCGCGATGTAGGCGGCGACCTCCGCCGCGCTCGGGTAGTCGAAGATCAGCGTGGCGGGCAGCCGCACTCCGCTGGCTGCCGTGAGCTGGTTGCGCAGTTCCACGGAGCCGAGCGAGTCGAAGCCCAACTCCCCGAAAGCGCGGTCGGGTTCGATGGCATCGCCGGAGGCGTGGCCGAGTACGGCGGCCGCGTGGCCGCGTACGACATCCAGGATGATCCGGGTCCGCTCCTCCTCGTCCCGCCCGGCGATCCGCTCGGCCAGCGAGGCACCCTTCGGTCCCCCTGCGGCGACCTGCTTGCGTGCCGCCCCCGGGACCATCGCCCTTAGCAAGGCGGGCAGTTCGTCGCTACGGGTCCGCAGCGCGCCCGCGTCCACCCGTAGCGGCACGGTGGCCGCGAGGCCCGAGGCGAGCGCGGAGTCGAACAGGGCCAGTGCTTCCGCCTCGGAGAGGGCGGGCGTGCCCGCGCGGCGCATGCGCTCCAGGTCGGCGTCGGTGAGGTGGGCCGCCATACCGGTGGTGACGGCCCAGAGGCCGAAGGCCATCGAGGTGGCCGGCAGGCCTTCCGCGTGCCGGTGGGCGGCGAGGGCATCGAGGAACACATTCGCCGCCGCGTAATTGCCCTGCCCGGCCGCCAGCACCAGACCACCCGCCGAGGAGAACATCACGAACGCCGACAAGTCGAGGTGACGCGTCAGCTCGTGCAGATGCCAGGCCGCATCCACCTTCGGACGCAACACCACATCCATCCGCTCAGCCGTCAACGCACCGATCACACCGTTATCAGCGACACCCGCCACATGGACCACACCCGACAGGGGACGCGCCGGATCCACATCGGCGAGGACGGCGGCCAGCGCCTCCCGGTCCGCCACATCACACGCGGAGACCGTGACCGAAGCACCCAGGCCGTTCAGATCGGCGAGCAGCTCCGGAACACCGGGAGCATCCGTGCCCCGGCGCCCCAGCAGCAACAGGTTCCGTACCCCGTGCTCGGTCACCAGGTGACGGGCCACGAGCGCACCCAGACCACCCGTACCACCCGTGATCAGCACCGTCCCGACCTCGTCCCACAGCGGCCCCGCACCGTCACCGACGGACACCCGGACCAGCCTCGGCACCGACACCTGACCCTCACGCACCGCCAACTCCGGCTCACCCAGGGCGAGGAGCTGCCTCAAGGCCACCGAGCCGTCGGTGTCGACCAGCACGAAGCGGCCCGGGTTCTCCGCCTGCGCAGCACGCACCAGACCCCACACCGGAGCCTGCCGCACATCCACCGGCTCACCCTCCACCACAGCCACCGCACCCCGCGTGACCACCACCAGCACCGCACCCTCGGGCCGCTCCACGGACAGCCAGTCCTGCACCGCCTCCAATGCCGACCGCACCGTCGTCCGCACATCGGCGAGTACGTCACCGCTGGTCGGCACACCGACGCAGTCGAAGACGACGTGGTCGGGTACGTCGGCGGCGGCCTGTCCGCTCACGGGCACGGGCTGCCAGCCGACCCGGAGCAGGGCGTCGCCCGCTCCCGCGCCGAGCTGTTCGGCCGACACAGGCCGGGAGAGGAGGGACTCCACCGACAGCACGGGGCGGCCGTGTTCGTCGGCGGCGGTCAGCGAGAGCCCGTCCTGCTGGGCGACCGGGGTGATCCGCACGCGCAGCGCCTTGGCCCCGGACGCGTGCAACGCCACCCCGTTCCAGGCGAAGGGCAGCAGGGTCTGCCCGCCGCCTTCACGGCCCGGGATGTCGAGCAGTCCGACGTGCATCGCCGCGTCCAGCAGGGCGGGGTGCAGCCCGAAGCGGGCGGCGTCCTCGTGGGCCTGTTCCGGCAGGCGCACCTCGGCGTAGAGGGCGTCGCCGAGTCGCCAGGCCGCGGTGAGGCCCTGGAACACCGGCCCGTAGTGATAGCCGGCCGCCGCGAGGTCGGGGTAGGCCCCGGTGACGACCAGCTCCTCGGCCCCGGCGGGCGGCCAGTCCGTCAGCCCCTCCGCCGCAACCGCTTCCGCCGTCGGGGCCAGCACGCCTTCGGCGTGGCGGGTCCACGGGAGGTCCGGCTCGTCGTCGGCGCGCGAGTGGACGGCCACGCTCCGGCGCCCCGTGTCGTCCGCCGCCCCGACCACGACCTGGACGGCGATCCCGCCTCTCGCGGGGAGGACCAGCGGAGCCTGCAGGGTGAGCTCCTCCAGCAGCCCGCAGCCGAGCCGTTCCCCCGCCCGGATGGCCAGCTCGACGAATCCGGTGCCCGGCAGCAGGACGCTGCCGAGGACGTCGTGGTCGGTGATCCAGCCGTGCGTGCCGGCGGTCAGACGTCCGGTGAGGACCGCGCCCCCGTCGTCGGGGAGAACGACGGCCGCGCGGAGCAGGGGGTGGTCGAGGGCGATCTGTCCGGAGTCGGCGGTGCCACCGGCGGCGGCGGGTGCCGTCATCCAGTAGCGGGAGCGCTGGAAGGGATACGTGGGCAGTTCGACGAGCCGGGCGCCGGTGGCGGCGTGGAAGGCCTGCCAGTCGACGTGCGCACCCGAGACGTGGAGCTGGGCGAGGGCGGTGACCAGGGTCTCCGCCTCGGGGCGGTTCTTACGGACCGTCGCAGCGAGAACGGCGTCGTCCAGAGTCCGCGCGGCGAGGCCCGTGAGCACCCCGTCCGGGCCGATCTCCAGGAACCGCGTGACGCCCTGCTGTGCGAGGGCCTCGACGGCGTCGGCGAAGCGGACCGCCTCACGGACCTGACCCACCCAGTACTCCGGCGACTGCCAGTCCGCACCCGGGCGCCCCGTCACCGTCGAGACGAATCCCACCTTCGGCTCGGCGTACGACAACTGCCGTGCGACAGACCGGAATTCGTCGAGCATCGGATCCATGAGCGCCGAGTGGAAGGCGTGCGAGACGGCAAGCCGGCTGGTCTTACGGCCGACGGCCGCAAAGTGCTCGCCGACCGCCAGAACCGCGGCCTCGACACCGGACACCACCACGGAATCGGGCCCGTTGATCGCCGCGATGCCCACCCCATCGGCGAGCAGCGGCAGGACCTCTTCCTCGGTGGCCTGTACGGCGAGCATCGCGCCACCCGCCGGCAGCGCCTGCATCAGCCGACCACGAGCCACCACCAGCCGGGCCGCATCCGCCAGGGACAGCACCCCCGCCACATGCGCGGCAGCCAGCTCACCGATCGAATGCCCGGCCACCACGTCGGGCCTGACACCCCACGCCTCCACCAGCCGGTACAGCGCCACCTCGACCGCGAACAGCGCGGGCTGCGTGACCGCGGTCGCGTTCAGCGCCTCCGCGTCCTCACCCCACACCACCTCGCGCAACGACCGCCCGAGGTGCGGGTCGACCTCGGCACACACCGCGTCGAACGCCTCCGCGAACGCGGGGAAGGCCTCGTACAGCTCGCGCCCCATCCCCAACCGCTGCGCGCCCTGCCCCGTGAACAGGAACGCCGTCGACCCCTTGCCCGCGACGCCCCGCACCACGCCCGGGTGCGACTCTCCCCCGGCCAGTGCGGCGAGTCCGGTCTCCCGGTCTCCCACCACCACCGCCCGGTGCTCCATGACACCGCGCGCCACGGCCAGGCCGTAACCGATGTCCTCGGAGCTGTGGTCCGCGGCCACGGCCAGCAGCCGCTCGGCCTGATCGGCCAGCGCCTCGCCGGTCTTCGCCGACAACAGCCATGGAATTACGGGCAGTTCGGTGACCATCTCGCGCACAGGCTCCTCCGGGGCCTGTTCCACGATCACGTGCGCGTTCGTGCCGCTCAGCCCGAACGAGGAGATCCCCGCCCGCCTCGGCCGGCCTTCGGTGGGGTCCCAGTCCCGGGACTTCGTGAGCAGTTCCACGTCGCCCGCCGACCAGTCGATCTGGTCCGAGCGTTCCTCCGCGTGCAGGGAGGGCGGCAGGACGCCGTGCCGCATCGCCATGACCATCTTGATGATGCCCGCGACGCCGGCGGCGGCCTGGGTGTGCCCGAAGTTCGACTTCACCGAGCCCAGCCACAGCGGCGGCTGTCCCTCGGCCCTGCCCTGGCCGTACGTGGCCAGTAGCGCCTGCGCCTCGATCGGGTCGCCGAGCCGGGTCCCCGTACCGTGCGCCTCCACCGCATCCACCTCGGCGGCCGTGAGGCCCGCGTCGGCGAGGGCCTGGCGGATGACCCGCTGCTGCGCGGGACCGTTCGGGGCGGTCAGGCCGTTGCTCGCACCGTCCTGGTTGAGCGCCGAGCCCCGCACCACCGCCAGCACCCGGTGCCCGTTGCGGCGGGCGTCCGACAGCCGCTCCAGCAGCAGGACCCCCGCGCCCTCGCCCCAGCCGGTGCCGTCCGCGCCCGCGCCGAAGGACTTGCAGCGGCCGTCCGGGGACAGTCCGCGCTGCTCGCTGAAGTACACCAGCATGTCGGGGGTGGACATGACGGTCACGCCACCCGCCAGGGCCAGGGAGCACTCCCCCGACCGCAGGGCCTGCGCCGCCATGTGCAGGGCGACCAGCGAGGAGGAGCAGGCCGTGTCCACCGTGACCGCCGGGCCCTCCAGGCCCAGCGTGTACGCGACCCGGCCGGAGACCAGGCTGCCTGCCGTGCCGCCCGCGTAGTCGTGGTACATCACCCCGGCGTACACGCCGGTACGGCTGCCCTTGAGTGCCGCCGGGTCGACTCCCGCCCGCTCGATCGCCTCCCAGGAGATCTCCAGCAGCAGCCGCTGCTGCGGGTCCATGATGAGCGCCTCGCGGGGGGAGATCCCGAAGAACGCCGGGTCGAACTCGGCCGCGTCGTAGAGGAATCCGCCGTCGCGGGCGTAGGACTTGCCGGGCGTGCCCGGCTCCGGGTCGTACACGCCCGGGTCCCAGCCCCGGTCGTCGGGTAGCGGGGCGATCGCGTCGACCCCGTCGGCGACCAACTGCCACAGTCCGTCGGGGCTGGTCACGCCTCCCGGGTAGCGGCAGGCCATGCCCACGATCACGATGGGGTCCTCGCCGCCCGCCTGTGCGGCGGAGGCGGCGGCGGCCGATGCCGTATCGGGTGCGGCGTCCGGGGTCCCGTCGAGGAGCTCCTGGACGTACGCGGCGACGGCCTCGGCCGTCGGGTAGTCGAAGATCAGCGTGGCCGGGAGCCGCAGTCCGGTCTCCGCGTCGAGCCGGTTGCGGAGTTCGACGGCGGTGAGCGAGTCGAAGCCCAACTCGTCGAAGGCGCGCCGGGGTTCGATGGCTTCGCCCGAGGCGTGCCCGAGGACCGCCGCGATCTTCGTACGGACCAGGTCGAGGACGGCGCCGGCCCGGTCGGCGCCGATCAGGCCGGCGAGTCGGGTGCGCAGGGCCGGGGATCCGGTACGGGCCGGGCGGCGGCCGGGGGCCCGTACGAGGCCCCGCAGCAGGGCGGGGGTCTCGTCGGCGTGTGCGCGGAGCACCCCGAGGTCCAGGCGTACGGGGACCGTGGCCGCCTCCCCCGAGCGCAGTGCGGCGTCGAAGAGTGCGAGGCCCCGGTCTGCGGGTACGGCGGGGGTGCCGGCCTGCCGCATCCGCTCCAGTTCGGCCGTGCCGAGCCGGGTGCCCATGCCGCCCGGGGTGTCCCAGAGGCCGAAGGCCAGGGAGGCGGCCGGGAGGCCTTCGGCGTGGCGGTGGGCGGCGAGGGCGTCGAGGAAGGCGTTCGCGGCGGCGTAGTTGGCCTGGCCCGTCGAGCCGAGGGTTCCGGCGACGGAGGAGAAGAGGACGAAGGCGGTGAGGCCGGGGCCGGGGCCGAGGTCCCGGGTCAGCTCGTGCAGGTGCCAGGCGGCGTCCGCCTTGGGTGCGAGGACGCCGCGCAGGCGCTCGGCCGTGAGCGAGGTGATCATCGCGTCGTCGAGTACGCCCGCCGCGTGGACGATTCCGCGCAGCGGGTGCGCCGGATCCACCCCGGCCAGAAGTGCGGCCACCGCGTCACGGTCGGCCACGTCGCACGCGGCGAAGGCGACCGCCGCACCCGACTCCGCCAGTTCCGAGCGGAGTTCTTCGGCGCCGGGGGCCTCCGCTCCGCGTCGGCCCGCGAGCAGCAGGTGGCGTACGCCGTGTTCGGCGACCAGGTGGCGGGCCACGAGCGCGCCCAGCCCACCCGTGCCACCCGTGATCAGCACCGTCCCGGCCGGATCCCACACCGTCTCGGGCCCGGCGGGAGCGGTGGCGGTGACCCGGACCAGCCGGGGGACCAGCGTCCGGCCCTCCCGGATCGCCGCCTCCGGTTCGTCACCGGCCCGTACGGGGCCGGAGTCCGCGGTTCCGTCCGTGTCGAGGAGTACGAAACGGCCGGGGTTCTCCGCCTGCGCCGCGCGTACCAGACCCCACACCGGGGCCTGCCGTACGTCGACCGGCTCGCCGTCGCCCACGCAGACGGCGCCGCGCGTGACGACGACGAGGGAGGCGGCGGCGAACCGCTGGTCGGCGAGCCACTGGTGCAGGACGCCCAGGACCCGTTCGGCCACGGCGTGGACGGCGGACGGCACGTCCTCGACCTCGTCCTTCCCCCTGTCCTCGTCTGCCGGTGCGCACTCCAGGACCACCGTGCCGTCCACGGGGCCTTCGGCGGGTACGTCCTCCCAGCGCAGCCACTCCCCCGGCGCGGCGGAGTGGTCGGCGGGCTGCCAGGCGACCCGGTAGAGCGGGTCCGCGGCCGCGCCTCCGGTCCCGGACGCTTCCAGCGCCCGGCCGACGACACCGCCGACCGCCGCGACCGGGGCGCCGGAGGCGTCCGCGATGTCCAGGGCGAGGCTCTGCGGGGTCGGCCGGGAGATCCGTACGCGCGCGGCCGAGGTGCCGGCCGCGAACAGCCGTACGTCCTTCCACACGAACGGCAGCACCGTGCCGCCGTCGTGGCCCTCGCCGCCGTCCACCAGTGCGGCGTGCATCGAGGCGTCGAGCAGCGCCGGGTGCAGCCCGTACGCCTCCGGCCGCACGTCCTGCTCCAGTGCGACCTCGGCGTAGAGGGCGCCGTCGAGCCGCCAGGCGGCCGTCAGCCCCTGGAAGGCCGGCCCGTACGCGAGGCCTTGCTCGCGCAGCGCCTCGTACGCCCCGTCGAGGGGGAGGGCGACCGCGCCCGGCGGGGGCCAGGCGGTCAGGTCGAAGGCGGGCGCGTCCGCGGCCTCGGCCAGCACGCCTTCCGCGTGCAAGGTCCAGTCGGGCCCGGCGAGGCTCTCGTCCCTCGCGTACACCCCGACGCTGCGCCGGCCCGAGTCGTCGGCGGCTCCGACGACGACCTGCACGGCGGCGGCGCCGTCCTCGGGGAGTACGAGGGGCGCGTGGAGGGCCAGCTCTTCCAGAACGTCACAGCCGACGTGGTCGCCCGCGCAGATCGCCAGCTCCACGAACCCCGCACCGGGGAAGAGGATCGCGTCCCGCACCACGTGGTCGGCGAGCCAGGGCTGCGCGGCGACGGCGAGCCGTCCGGTGAGTACGGCGCCGCCCGAGTCGGCGAGCGTCACGACCGAGCCGAGCAGGGGGTGGGCGTGGCCGGCGCTCCCCGGCTTCACCGCGTCGATCCAGAAGCGGGTGCGCTGGAAGGAGTACGTGGGGAGGTCGACGCGGCGGGCGCCTGCGGCGGCGTAGAAGGCCTGCCAGTCGACGCGTACGCCGGAAACGTGCAGGTGGGCGAGGGCGGTGACAAGGGTCTCCGCCTCGGGGCGGTTCTTGCGGACGGCCGCGACGAGGAGGGCCTCGTCCAGGATCTGCGAGGCGAGACCGGTGAGGATCCCGTCGGGGCCGATCTCCAGGAAGCGGGTGACGCCCTGCTGTGCGAGGGCCTCGACGGCGTCGGCGAAGCGGACCGCCTCGCGGACCTGGCCGACCCAGTACTCCGGCGACTGCCAGTCCGTGGAGACCGTGCCGGTGACGGTCGACACCACCGGGACGGTCGGCTCGTTGAACGTCAACTGGGCTGCTATGGCCCTGAATTCGTCGAGCATTGGGTCCATCAGCGCCGAGTGGAAAGCGTGCGAGACGGCCAGCCGGCTCGTCTTCCGCCCGGTGGAGGCGAAGTGCTCGCCGACGGCCAGGGCTGCGGCTTCGACACCCGAAACCACCACTGACCGCGGCCCGTTGACCGCCGCGATGCCCACCCCATCGGCGAGCAGCGGCAGGACCTCTTCCTCGGTGGCCTGTACGGCGAGCATCGCGCCACCCGCCGGAAGCGCCTGCATCAGCCGACCGCGAGCCACCACCAGCCGGGCCGCGTCCGCCAGGGACAGCACCCCCGCCACATGGGCGGCAGCCAGCTCACCGATCGAGTGCCCGGCCAGCACATCGGGCCTGACACCCCACGCCTCGACCAGCCGGTACAGGGCGACTTCGAAGGCGAAGAGCGCCGGCTGCGTGATCGCCGTGGCGTTCAGCGCCTCCGCGTCCTCACCCCACACCACCTCGCGCAACGACCGCCCAAGGAGTGCGTCGACCTCCGCACACACCGCGTCGAAGGCCTCCGCGAACACCGGGAACGCGGCGTACAACTCCCGCCCCATCCCCAGCCGCTGCGCACCCTGCCCCGTGAACAGGAACGCCGTCCGCCCACCGGCCTGCGCCTGGCCGACGACCACCCCGGGGTGGTCCTCCCCCACGGCGAGCGCCTCCAGAGCGGCGAGCGCGCCCGCCCGGTCGCCGACCACCACCGCGCGGTGCTCGAACAGGGACCTCGACGTCGCCAGGGAGTACCCGATGTCCTCGGGCCCGTGCTCGCGGGCCACGCCCAGCAGCCGCTCCGCCTGCCCGGCCAGGGCCTGCGCGGTCTTCGCCGACACCGCCCACGGCGCGACGGGCAGTCCGGCGCCGGCGGCCGGCTCACCGCCCGTGGCCTGCTCCGCCGCCTCCTGCCCCGCCTGCTCCGGGGCCTGCTCCACGATCACGTGCGCGTTCGTGCCGCTGAGCCCGAAGGAGGAGATCCCCGCCCGCCTCGGCCGGCCCTCGGCCTGCCACGGCCGGGCCTCGGTGAGGAGTTCCACGTTCCCCACCGACCAGTCCACCTGGTCCGACGGGGCGTCCACGTGGAGGGTCCGCGGCAGGACTCCGGCCCGCATGGCCATGACCATCTTGATGATGCCCGCGACGCCGGCGGCGGCCTGGGTGTGCCCGAAGTTCGACTTCACCGAGCCCAGCCACAGCGGCTGCCCCGCCGGGCGCTTCTTCCCGTACGTGGCCAGCAGCGCCTGCGCCTCGATCGGGTCGCCGAGCCGGGTCCCCGTACCGTGCGCCTCCACCGCATCCACTTCGGCCGCGCTGAGACCCGCGTCGGCGAGGGCCTGGCGGATGACCCGCTGCTGCGCGGGACCGTTGGGTACGGTCATCGCGCTCGACGCGCCGTCCTGGTTGACCGCCGACCCGCTGACGAGTGCCAGCACCGGGTGGCCGTTGCGCCGTGCGTCGGAGAGCCGCTCCAGCAGCAGGACGCCCGCGCCCTCGCCCCAGCCGGTGCCGTCGGCGGCGGCGGCGAAGGGCTTGCAGCGGCCGTCCGGGGCGAGGCCGCGCTGCTCGCTGAAGTACACGAGCATGTCGGGGGTGGACATGACCGTCACACCGCCGGCCAGCGCGAGTGAGCATTCCCCGGACCGCAGGGCCTGGGCCGCCATATGGAGGGCGACCAGCGAGGAGGAGCAGGCCGTGTCGACGGTGACCGCCGGGCCCTCCAGCCCGAGCGTGTAGGCGGTGCGGCCGGAGACGAAGCTGCCCGCGCTGCCGTCGGCGTAGTCGTGGTACATCACCCCGGCGTACACGCCGGTGCGGCTGCCCTTGAGGGTGGTCGGGTCGACTCCGGCCCGCTCGATCGCCTCCCAGGAGATCTCCAGCAGCAGCCGCTGCTGCGGGTCCATGGCCAGCGCCTCGCGCGGGCTGATCCCGAAGAACGCCGGGTCGAATTCGGCCGCGTCGTAGAGGAACGCGCCGTCGCGGGCGTAGGACTTGCCGGGCGTGCCCGGCTCCGGGTCGTACACGCCCGGGTCCCAGCCCCGGTCGGCCGGGAAGCCGGACACCGCGTCGGTGCCCTCGGCCACCAGCCGCCACAGCTCCTCCGGCGTGCCGGCCCCTCCGGGGTAACGGCAGGCCATGGCCACGATCGCGATCGGGTCGTTGCCCGCCGCGGTGAGCCGTGCGTTCTCCTCGCGCAGCCGCTCGTTGTCGGTGAGCGATTTGCGCAGTGCTGCTACGACCTGTTCCACCGATGTGCTGCTCACGTCATCCTCATCATCCAGGTCGGGGTCAGCTGAGTTCGCCGCCGGCCATGGCGGCTCGTACGAGGTCGTCCACGTCCATCTCTTCGATGGCGGGGCCCTGTTCTGCTTCGGCGGCCTCGGCGGGAGCCGTCCGCGACGCCAGGCCGAGCAGTGCGTCGAGGAGTCCGGCTTCGCGCAGGCGTGCGGCGGGGATCGACAGCAGGGCCCGCTTGATGCCCTCCTCGTCGAGGGGTGCGCCGGTCTCGGCGGCAGCCGGCTCGGGCGCCAGTTCCTCCAGCAGGAACCCGGCCAGGGCCGCCGAGTTGGGGTAGTCGAACATCAGGGTGGCGGGCAGCCGCAGCCCGGTCGCCTTCTGGAGCCGGTTGCGCAGTTCGATGGCGCCGAGGGAGTCCAGGCCGAGCTCGGTGAAGCCCCGGTCGGCCGCCACGCCGGCCGTGTCGCCGTGGCCGAGTACGGCGGCCGCGTGGCCCCGTACGAGCTCCTCCAGGTAGCGGGACTGTTCCGGTCCGGCCGGCAGCCCCGCGAGCTTGGCCCGCACCAGGGAGCCGCCGGTGTCGCCCGAGCCCGCGGCCGGGACCGCGGCGGGCTTGGGCCCCTTGCGGGCGGGCGGGCCGGTCAGGGCCCGCAGCAGGGCCGGGATCTCGTCGGCCCGCTCGCGCAGGGCGGCGCGGTCGAGCCGGACGGGTGCCAGCAGGGCTTCGTCCAGGCCCAGCGCCACGTCGAACAGCGCGAGCCCGTCGGCGAAGGACAGCTCCAGCACCCCGGAGCGGCTCATCCGGCGCAGGTCGGCGTCGGTGAGTTCGGGTCCCTCGCCGACCGTGCCCTCCCACAGGCCCCAGGCCAGGGAGGTCGCGGCGAGTCCGGCGGCGCGGCGGTCGGCGGCCAGGGCGTCGAGGAAGACGTTGGCCGCCGCGTAGGTGGCCTGCCCGGCGGAGAGGATCTGGCCGCCGGCCGAGGAGTACAGCACGAACGCCGACAGGTTCAGGTCCCTGGTCAGTTCGTGGAGGTGCCAGGCGGCGTCCACCTTGGGCCGCAGCACCTTGCCGACCTGCTCCTTGGTGACGGCGCCGACCAGCGCGTTGTCCATCACGCCGGCGGCGTGCACGACCCCGGTCAGCGGGTGTTCGGCGGGGATCTCGTCGAGGAGCGCGGCGAGCGCGTACCGGTCGGCCGCGTCGACGGCGACGATGCGCACCGTCTCCGCGCCGAACTCCCGGAGTTCTGCGTCCAGTTCGGCCGCGCCCGGGGCCTCCGCACCCCTGCGGCTGGTGAGCACGAGGTGGCGTACGCCCTGCTCGGCGACCAGGTGCCTGGCGAGTACCGAGCCCAGCAGTCCGGTGCCGCCGGTGATCAGGACGGTGCCGTCCGGGTCCCACGCCGGGGAGTCCGCGCCACCGCTCGTGGCGACGTATCGGGGCACCAGGACCTCGCCCCGGCGGAGGGCGATCTCCGTCTCGGCCGAGGCCACGGCTGCGGGCAGGGCCGCCACCGATGCGGGGTCCGCGTCGAGGTCGACGACGGTGAAGCGGCCCGGGTTCTCGGCCTGGGCGGCGCGCATCACGCCCCACAGCGGGGCCTGTACGCAGTCCACGCCGTCCGCGCCTTCGCCATCTCCCGTATCCACGGCGCCGCGCGTGACGAGGACCAGGCGCGAGTCGGCGAACCGCTCGTCGGCGATCCACTGGGCGAGCGTGTCGAGCAGTCGTCCCACCGAGGTGCGGACCTGCTCGGGCACACCGCCGGTGGTACCGAAGACGTCGGAGATGTCGGGTGCGGTCAGCACGACCGTGCCCGGGACCCGAGGCTCCGAGGTGAGTTCGGCGAGCGAGGGGACCGACCGGAAGCCTGCCAGGGCGGCCCCGACGACGACCAGGTCGTCCGCCGGGACCGGCTCGGCGGACGGCTGCCGGCTCTGCCAGTCGATGCGGAACAGGGCGGCGCCCCGGCCGTCGCCGGCGCCGTCGCCCGCCAGCTGCTCGGCGGACACCTCGCGCACCACCAGCGACTCGACCGTGGCCACCGGCTCGCCCGTCGGTGCGGTGATCCGCAGGGCGACGGAGTCGGGGCCCGGCTTGGTCAGCCGTACGCGCAGGGCGGCGGAGCCGGTGGCGTGCAGGGTGACGCCGTTCCAGACGAACGGGAGGGCGGCCCGTACGGGGCCCTCGTGGTCCGCGTCGAAGATCCGCTCCGCGTGCAGGGCGGCATCGAGCAGGGCGGGGTGCAGGGCGAACGCGGCGGCGTCGGTGCGGGCGTGGTCGGGCAGGTTGATCTCGGCGAAGAGCTCGTCGCCGCGCCGCCAGGCCGCCGCCAGGCCCTGGAAGACCGGGCCGTACCCGTAGCCGAGGCCCGCGAGGTCCTCGTACATGCCGCTCACGTCGACCGGGCGGGCGCCGGCCGGGGGCCAGGCCTCCAGGTCCGGGACGACGGGAGCCGGCTCGGCGGCGAGGACACCACGGGCGTTGCGCGTCCACGGGGCGTCGGCGGCCTGGTCCTCGGCCCGCGAGTACAGGGTAACGTCACGCCGCCCGGACCCGTCCGCCTCGCCCACGACGACCTGTACGGCGACCCCGGCCCTGGCCGGCAGCAGCAGCGGGGTTTCCTGGGTCAGCTCCTCCAGCCTGGCGCAGCCCGCCTCGTGGCCGGCGCGGAGCGCCATCTCCACGTAGGCGGTGCCGGGCAGCAGGACACTGCCGTGGACGGCGTGATCGGCGAGCCAGGGGTGCGTGGCGACGGAGATCCGGCCGGTGAGGACGGGGGCTCCGGTCTCCGGGGAGACGACCACGGCGCTGAGCAGCGGGTGCCCGGCGGGCAGCTGCCCGAGGCCGGCGGCGTCACCGACGGCGGCGGGGGCGTCGAGCCAATAGCGGGTGCGCAGGAACGCGTAGGTGGGGAGGTCGACGCGGCGGGCGCCGGTGGCGGCGTGGAAGGCTTCCCAGTCGACGGTGACGCCGGTGGTGTGCAGCCGGGCGAGGGCGGTGACCAGGGTCTCGGCCTCGGAGCGGTTCTTGCGCACGGTCGCGGCCAGTACGGCGGCGTCGTCCAGGATCTGGGCGGCGAGGCCGGTGAGGATGCCGTCGGGGCCGATCTCCAGGAAGCGGGTGACGCCCTGCTGTGCGAGGGCCTCGACGGCGTCGGCGAAGCGGACCGCCTCCCGGACCTGACCGACCCAGTAGTCCGGGGACTGCCAGTCAGTGGCGGCCCGGCCGGTGACGGTGGAGACGGCGGGGATGCGCGGCTCGTTGAAGGTCAACTGGGCTGCGATGGCCCGGAATTCGTCGAGCATCGGGTCCATCAGCGCCGAGTGGAAGGCATGCGAGACCGCGAGCCGGCTGGTCTTCCGCCCGGCAGCCGCGAACTGCTCGCCGACCGCCAGGACGGCGGCTTCGGTACCCGAAACCACCACCGAACGAGGGCCGTTGACAGCGGCAATACCGACCTCATCGGTGAGCAGCGGCAGGACTTCCTCTTCGGTGGCCTGTACGGCGAGCATCGCGCCACCCGCCGGCAGCGCCTGCATCAGCCGACCGCGCGCCACGACCAGCCGGGCCGCATCCGCCAGGGACATCACCCCCGCCACATGGGCGGCAGCCAGCTCACCGATCGAGTGCCCGGCCACCACGTCGGGCCTGACACCCCATGACTCCACGAGGCGGTACAGCGCCACCTCGACCGCGAACAGCGCGGGCTGGGTGACCGCGGTCGCGTTCAGCGCCTCCGCGTCCTCGCCCCAGACCACCTCGCGCAACGACCGCCCGAGGTGCCCGTCCACCTCCGCGCACACCGCGTCGAAGGCCTCCGCGAACACCGGGAAGGAGTCGTACAGTTCGCGTCCCATTCCGAGGCGCTGCGCGCCCTGCCCGGTGAACAGGAACGCCGTCCTTCCGGCCGCCCGCGCGGATCCTCGTACGCCGTCGCCGTCGCCGTCGCCTTCGCCCTCGCCCTCGGCGAAGGCTTCGAGGGCGCTCAGTGCGTCGTCCGCGTCCACGGCCAGGACCACCCCGCGGTGTTCCAGAGCCGCCCGGCTGGTGGCCAGGGTGTACGCGACGTCGCGGAGGTCCAGTTCCGGTTCGTCGAGCAGGCGGGTGCGCAGGGCCAGGGCCTGGCGGGCCGGGGCGTCCGCGTCGGAGCCGGACAGCACCAGGGGCAGCGGGAAGCCGGCCGCGGGTCGGTGCCCCGTTTCCGCCGCCGCACGAGCCTCTTGCGGGGCCTCTTCGACGATCAGGTGGGCGTTGGTGCCGCTGAGACCGAAGGAGGAGACGGTGGCGCGGCGCGGCCGGTCCGTTCGCCGCGGCCAGGGCCTGGCCTCGGTGAGCAGCCGGACGTTTCCGGCCTCCCAGTCGACCTCGGGCGAGGCCTCGTCCACGTGCAGGGTCTTGGGCATCAGGTCGTTGCGCAGCGCCATGACGGACTTGATGACGCCGCTGACGCCGGCCGCCGCCTGGGCGTGGCCGATGTTGGACTTGATGGAGCCGAGCCACACCGGGTCGTCCGCGGGCCGTCCCTGCCCGTAGGTCGCGAGGAGGGCCTGCGCCTCGATGGGGTCGCCGAGCCGGGTGCCCGTGCCGTGGCCCTCGACGAGGTCCACGTCGGCCGTGGTGAGGCCGCTCACGGCGAGCGCGCGCTGGATGACCCGTTGCTGCGAGGGGCCGTTGGGGGCGGTGAGTCCGTTGCTGGCGCCGTCCTGGTTGATGGCGGAGCCGCGGATCACGGCGAGGACCTCGTGGCCGAGGCGCTGTGCGTCGGAGAGCCGCTCGATGAGGAGCAGGCCGACGCCTTCCGCCCAGCCGGTGCCGTCCGCGCCGCCCGCGAAGGCCTTGCAGCGGCCGTCGGCGGAGAGGCCGCGCTGTTGGGCGAACTCCACGTAGATCTCGGGGGTCGACATGACGGTGACGCCGCCCGCGAGGGCCATGGCGACCTCGCCGCGCCGCAGGGCCTGGCAGGCCATGTGGAGGGCGACCAGGGAGGAGGAGCAGGCGGTGTCGACGCTGACGGCGGGGCCTTCGAGGCCGAGGGTGTAGGCGACGCGGCCCGTGAGGATGGAGGCCGCGGTGCCGTTGCCGAGGTAGCCGGCGACGTCGTCGGGGATGTGCTGGAGGCGGGAGCCGTAGTCGTGGTACATCACGCCGGCGTAGACGCCGGTCTGGCTGCCGCGCATGGCGGTCGGGTCGATGCCGGCCCGTTCGAAGGCCTCCCAGGCGGCTTGCAGCAGGAGCCGCTGCTGCGGGTCCATGGCGATGGCCTCGCGGGGGCTGATGCCGAAGAAGGCCGGGTCGAACTCGGCGGCGTCGTAGAGGAATCCGCCTTCGCGGGCGTACGTCTTGCCGTGCAGGCCCGGCTCGGGGTCGTAGATGGCGTCGGTGTCCCAGCCGCGGTCGGCGGGGAAGTCGGCTATGGCGTCGCGGCCTTCGGCGACGAGTTCCCACAGGTCCTCGGCGGAGCGGACCCCGCCGGGGAAGCGGCAGCTGATGCCGACGATCGCGATGGGTTCGTCGTCCGAGAGCACCACGGGGGCCGCTTCGGCCTGTGTGCCGGCGGATTCGGTGTCGGTGCCGCCGAGTTCGGTGTCGAGGTAGTCGGCGACGGCGCGGGTGGTCGGGTAGTCGAAGACGAGGGTGACGGGGAGTCGCAGTCCGGTGGCGGAGTTGAGGGCGTTGCGCAGCTCCACCGCGGCGAGGGAGTCGAAGCCGAGTTCCTTGAAGGCGCGCTCGGCGCCGATGGTGTCGGCGGACTCGTGGCCGAGGACGGCGGCGACCTGGCCCGCGACGAGGTCGAGGAGGGCCCGGCGGCGTTCGGCGGCGGTGAGGGAGGCGAGTCTGCGGGCGAGCGGGTCGCCGCCGGGTGCGGCGTTGGCGGCGGCGCGCCGGGTCGTGGGCCGGGCGGTGGCGGCGGCCGCGCGCAGTAGCGGCGGGATGTCGGCGCCGCGGGCCTGGAGGGCGGCAGGGTCGACGAGGAGGGGGGCGAGCAGGGCGTGGCGGGTGCGCAGGGCTTCGTCGAAGAGTTCGATGCCGCGGGCGGCGGGCAGGGCGGGGAGGCCGAGCCGGTTCATCTTCTCGACGTCGGCGTCGGTGAGTTCGCCGCCGAGCCCGGTGTTGACGGCCCACAGCCCGTACGCGAGGGAGGTCGCGGGCAGGCCGGCGGCGTGCCGGTGGGCGGCGAGGGCGTCGAGGAACACGTTGGCGGCCGCGTAGTTGCCCTGTCCGGCGGGCAGGACGAGCCCGCCGGCGGAGGAGAACATCACGAACGCGGACAGGTCGAGTTCGCTGGTGAGTTCGTGCAGGTGCCAGGCGGCGTCCGCCTTGGGCTTGAGGACGGTGTCGAGGCGTTCGGGGGTCAGCGTGCCGATCAGGCCGGGGTCGACCACTCCCGCCGCGTGGACGATGCCGCGCAGCGGGTGCTCGTCCGCAATGCCGGCGAGGACCCCTTCCAGCGCGGTCCGGTCGGCTGCGTCACAGGCGGCGATCCGGACGTCCAGGGCCCCGGCCGCGCGGAGCCGGTCGTGGAGTTCGGCGGCGCCGGGGGCGTCCGGGCCGCGGCGGCTGGTGAGCAGCAGGTGGCGTACGCCGTGCCGTTCGACGAGGTGGTGGGCGATGCGGGCGCCGAGGCCGCCGGTGCCGCCGGTGATCAGGACGGTGTCGTCGCCGTTCCAGGGGGTGTCGGCCTCGGGTACGGAGGTCCGCACCAGTCTTGGGATGAGGAACCGGCCGTCGCGCAGGGCGAGTTCGGGCTCTCCCTGGGCCAGGGCCGCGGCCGCGATGGCCGGGAACTCCGACGTGTCGACGTCCGGGTCGGTGTCGAGGAGGACGATCCGGCCCGGGTTCTCGGCCTGGGCGGCGCGGACGATGCCCCACACGGGGGCCTGCGTCAGGTCGGGGGCGGTGTCCCCGCCGGTCGCGACGGCCCTGCGGGTGACGACCACCAGGGTGGTGAACTCGAACCGCTCGTCCGTCAGCCAGGACTGCAGCAGCCCGAGCACGTACGAGGTGATGGTGCGCGTCGCTTCGAGCACGGGCCGGCCCACCGGGGTGGGGCAGCAGGCCAGGACGACGGCCGACGGGTCGCCGAGGATGGCCAGTCCGTACTCGTCGAGGACGACGGTGGAGGACGGCAGGGGTTCGGCCGGCTCCGGGAGCGGGGTCCACTCGACGTGGTGCAGGGCGTCGGAGAGGGTGCCGTCGGCCGGCTCCAGCTGCTCGGCGGAGACGGGGCGGCAGATCAGCGAGGACACGGTCATCACGGGGCTGCCGGTCTCGTCGGCGACGACCATCGCCGACTCCTCCGCGCCGCGGATGCGGCGTACGTACACGCGCAGTGCGGCGGCTCCGGTCGCGTGCAGGGACACCCCGCTCCAGGCGAAGGGCAGCAGGGCTTCGGTGCCGCCCTCGCCCTGGTCGACGAGGACGTCCACGTGCATGGCGGTGTCGAGCAGCGCCGGGTGCAGCCCGTAGTCGGCGGCTTCGGCGCGTACGGAGTCGGGCAGGGCGACCTCGGCGAACAGTTCGTCGCCGCGCCGCCAGGCCGCCGTCAGGCCCTGGAAGGCGGGGCCGTAGCCGTAGCCGCGTGCGCGCAGCCGCTCGTAGGCCCCGTCGACGTCCACGGGGGTGGCGCCGCGCGGGGGCCACTGCGTGAGGTCGGCGTCGACGTGCGGGGGTGCGCCGGTGGCGAGGAAGCCGGTGGCGTGGCGGGTCCAGGAGTCCTCGGGGGCTCCGTCGAGGCGGGAGTGGATGTGCAGGGGGCGGCGGCCCGAGGCGTCGGGGGCTCCGGCGGCGACGCGCAGGGCCGCGCCGCCGGTGGCGGGCAGGACGAGCGGCGCCTCCAGGGTCAGTTCCTCCAGGAGGTCGCAGCCGACCTGGTCGCCGAGGCGTACGGCGAGCTCGACGAAGCCGGTGCCGGGCAGGAGCACGGCGCCGTGCACGGCGTGGTCGGCGACCCAGGGCTGGCCGCCGGCGGAGAGCCGGCCCGTGAGGACCACGGATCCGGAGTCGGGCGACAGGACGGCCGCGCTGAGGACGGGGTGGTCGACGGGGTCCAGTCCGGCCGAGCCGACGTCCCCGGCCTTGGCGGGTACGTCGAGCCAGTACCGCTTGCGCTGGAAGGCGTACGTGGGCAGGTCGACGAGCGGGCCGGTCCGGCCCTGGGCCCCGAGGACGGCGGGCCAGTCGACGCCGGCTCCGCGCGCCCAGGCCGCGCCGATGCCGGACAGGGCCTCGCGGGCCTCGTCGCGGTCGCGGCGCAGCAGCGGGACGAAGGCGGTGTCCTCGTCGGCGGCGGATCCGACTCCGAGCGCGGTCAGTACCGCGTCGGGGCCGATCTCCAGGAAGGTGCGGGCGCCGAGCTCCTCGGTGCGGCGTACCGCGTCGGCGAACCGGACGGGCTCGCGGACCTGGCCGACCCAGTACTCCGGGGACCGCCACTGCGTGGACAGCTCTCCGGTGACGGTGGAGACCACGGCGAGGCGCGGTTCGGCGAAGGTCAACTCGCCGACGATCGCCCGGTATTCGTCGAGCATCGGCTCCATCAGGGCCGAGTGGAAGGCGTGCGAGACGGCGAGCCGGCTGGTCTTGCGGTCGGCTGCGGCGAAGTGCTCGCCGACGGCCAGGACGGCGGCCTCGGCACCGGACACCACCACCGACCGGGGGCCGTTGACCGCCGCGATGCCCACCCCGTCGGTGAGCAGGGGCAGGACCTCCTCCTCTGTCGCCTGTACGGCCACCATCGCGCCGCCGGCCGGCAGCGCCTGCATCAGCCTGCCGCGGGCGACGACCAGTCGGGCCGCGTCGGCCAGGGAGAGCACTCCCGCGACGTGGGCGGCGGCCAGTTCGCCGATGGAGTGTCCGACGACCAGGTCGGGGGTAAGCCCCCAGGCCTCGACCAGCCGGAACAGGGCCACCTCGAAGGCGAACAGGGCGGGCTGGGCGAGCGCGGTCGCGTTCAGCGCTTCCGCGTCCTCGCCCCACGTCACCGCGCGCAGCGACTGCCCGAGGTGCGGGTCGATCTCCGCGCAGGCAGCGTCGAAGGCGGCCGCGAACACCGGGTAGGCCTCGTACAACCCGCGGCCCATGCCGAGGCGTTGGGCGCCCTGGCCGGTGAACAGGAAGGCGGTCTTGGCGTCCTGCGCGGTCGTGGCGTCCGCGAGCTTCTCCAGGGCGCGGTCGAGCTCGGCCCGGTCGGCGCCGAGGGCGACGGCCCGGTGTTCCAGGGCCGCCCTGCCGGTGGCCAAGGTGAGGGCGGCGGGGGCCAGTTCCCCGTCGGCCAGCTCCGCGAGCCGCGCGCGCAGCCGGTCGGCCTGGGCGCGCAGGGCCTCGGGGGTGGCGCCGGAGACCGTCCAGGGGAGGGCAGGGAGGGCGGGAAGCGCCGTCGCAGCCGCGGTCTCCTCGGTGTGCTCGGGCCGCGCCTGCTCGATGATCACGTGGGCGTTGGTGCCGCTGATCCCGAAGGAGGAAACACCGGCCCGCCGCACCCCGCCGGGCGTCTGCCACTCGCGTGCCTCGGTGAGCAGTTCCACCTCTCCCGCCGACCAGTCCACCTGGTCGGAGGGGGTGTCCGCGTACAGGGTCCGCGGGAGCACGCCGTGGTGCATCGCCTGGACCATCTTGATGATGCCCGCGACGCCGGCGGCGGCCTGCGTGTGGCCCATGTTGGACTTGATGGAGCCCAGCCACAGCGGCCGGCCCTCGGGGCGCTCCTGCCCGTAGGTCTCCAGGAGGGCCTGTGCTTCGATCGGGTCGCCCAGCCGGGTCCCCGTACCGTGCGCCTCGACCACGTCGACCTCGGCGGCCGTGAGGCCCGCGTCGGCGAGGGCCTGGCGGATGACCCGCTGCTGCGCGGGACCGTTCGGGGCGGTCAGGCCGTTGCTGGCACCGTCCTGGTTGAGGGCGGAGCCCCGCACCACCGCCAGCACCCGGTGCCCGTTGCGGCGTGCGTCCGACAGCCGCTCCAGCAGCAGGACGCCCGCGCCCTCGCCCCAGCCGGTGCCGTCCGCGCCCGCACCGAAGGACTTGCAGCGGCCGTCGGAGGCGAGGCCGCGCTGGCGGGCCATGTCGAGGAAGGTGTCGGGGGTGGACATGATCGTGACGCCGCCGGCGAGGGCCAGCGAGCACTCCCCCGCCCGCAGGGAGCGGGCAGCCATGTGCAGGGCGACGAGAGAGGAGGAGCAGGCGGTGTCGACGCTGACGGCGGGGCCTTCGAGGCCCAGCACGTAGGACACCCGGCCGGAGACCACGCTGGCGAGGCTGCCGTTGCCGTGGTAGCCGGCCACGTCCTCGGGGAGCGGGCCGAGGCGCAGTCCCCAGTCGTGGTACATCACGCCGGCGAAGACCCCGGTCGAACTGCCCTTCACGGACCGGGGGTCGATCCCGGCGCGCTCGAAGGTCTCCCAGGCGACCTCCAGCAGCAGTCGCTGCTGCGGGTCCATGGCCTGGGCCTCGCGCGGGCTGATGCCGAAGAACGCCGGGTCGAACCGAGCGGCGTCGTAGAGGAAGGCGCCCTCGGTGGAGTAGGTCTTGCCCGGCTTGCCGATCTCCGGGTCGTAGAGGTCGCCGTCCCAGCCGCGGTCGGTGGGGAAGGGGCCGATGGCGTCGGAGCCTTCCGCGACGAGCTGCCACAGCTCCTCCGGCGAGCCGACCCCGCCCGGGTAGCGGCAGGCCATGCCGACGATGACGATCGGGTCGGCGGTGGCGTCCGCGGCCTGCGTACGGGTCGTGGCCGCCGGGGCGGCCGCGGGTGCGGCCGAGCCGACGAGCTTGGTCACCAGGTGTTCGGCCAGGGCCGTCGCCGTGGGGTAGTCGAAGGTCAGGGTCACGCTCAGGCGCAGGCCGGTCGCGGTGGCGAGCCGGTTGCGCAGTTCCACGGCGGCGAGGGAGTCGAAGCCCGTCTCGGTGAACGCCCGGGTCGCGGTGACCTCCTCGGCGCTCTGGTAGCCGAGCACGGCCGCGGCCTCGGTGCGGACCAGCCGCAGGACGGTGGCCAGGCGGTCGGCCGCGCCGAGTTCCGCGAGGCGGGCCGCGAGCGGCGCCGGTCCGCCGGCCGCGGTGGCGCTGCCGGCCGCGGTCCCCGTCCCGGCGGCGGAGCGGCGTACGGGGGTGCGGACGAGGGCCCGCAGCAGGGTGGGGGTGCCGTCCGTACGGGCCCGTACGGCGCGCGCGTTGACGCGTACGGGGACCACGGCCGGTTCGTCGCCGGTCAGGGCCTTGTCCAGCTGGGCGAGGTTCTCCGCGAAGGACAGCGAGTCCAGGCCGAGCCGCTCGATGCGGGTGAGGGCGGCCGCGTCGAGGCTCGCGCCCATCCCGCCGCCGCCGGCCCACAGGCCCCAGGCGAGCGAGGTGACGACCTGGCCGGCGGCCGCGCGGCGGGCGGCGAGGGCGTCGAGGAAGAGGTTGGCGGCGGCGTAGTTGCCCTGGCCGGCGCCGTCGAGGACGGTCGAGGCGGAGGAGAAGAGCACGAAGGCCGTGAGGTCGAGGCCGGCCGTCAGCTCGTGCAGGTTCCAGGCGGCGTCCACCTTGGGCCGCAGGACGGTGTCCAGGCGCTCGGGCGTGAGGGAGCCGACGAGCCCGTCGTCGATGACGCCGGCCGCGTGGACCACGGCCGTCAGCGGGTGCGCGGCGGGGACGGCCGCGAGCAGTGCGGCCAGGGCGTCCCGGTCGGCGACATCGGTGGCGGTGACGGTGGCCTCGGCCCCCAAGTCGGCGAGGTCCGCGAGGAGTTCGCGTGCTCCTGGTGCGTCCGGTCCGCGCCGGCTGGTGAGCAGCAGGTGCCGTACGCCGTGCTCGCGGACGAGGTGGCGGGCGAGTTCGGCGCCCACGCCGCCGGTGCCGCCGGTGATCAGTACGGTGCCGGACTCGCCCCAGGGCGCGGGGCGTTCCTCATCGGGGGCCGGTACTGCGGCCAGTCTCGGCACGTACGACTCGGCGCCGCGCAGGGCGAGTTCGGGCTCCGAGGTGGCGGCGAGGGCGCGGCCGAGGAGGGCCGGTCCGGCCTCGTCGGTGTCGGTGTCGGTGTCGGTGTCGGTGTCGGTGTCGACGAGCGTGAAGCGGCCCGGGTTCTCGGCCTCGGCGGACCGGACGAGGCCCCATACGGGCGCCTGCGCGAGGTCGACGTCGGTGCCGGGTACGGCGGCCCCGGCGCGGGTGACGACGGCGAGGCGGGACTCCGCGTGGCGCTCGTCGGCCAGCCAGGCCCGTACGGCGGCCAGCGCGTCGGCGGTGACGGCGCGGACGGCGCCGGGCACGTCCTCGCCCGCCGGGGTCGGGAGGGTCCGGTACACGACGACGGGCGGCACGGCCCCGTCCGCGATCTCCCCGAGCTCGGCGAACTCGACCGCCTGTGCGGGCAGTTCGAGCGGGTTCCACCGTACGGCGAGCAGCGGGTCGGAGCGGTCCCCGGCGAGCTGGTCCGCGGTGACGGCGCGCAGCAGCAGGGACTCGACGCGGGCCACGGGGGCACCGGCCGCGTCGGCGACGGTCACCTCCAGTTCCTCGCGGCCGCGCGCGGTGATCCGTACGCGGACGGCGGAGGCCCCGGCCGCGTACAGCGCGACCCCGTTCCACGAGAAGGGGATCCAGGTCCCCTCGGGCCGATTGCCGGCGGCGGAGAGGGCGTGGTCGGCGGGGTGCAGGGCGGCGTCGAGCAGGGCCGGGTGCAGTCCGTAGGCCGCGGCGTCGGCGCGCGTCGGCTGCGGGGGTTCGACCTCGGCGAAGACCTCGCCGTCCCGGAGCCAGGCGGCGCGGACGCCGTGGAAGGCGGTGCCGTAGCCGTAGCCCTCGTCGGCCATGTCCGCGTACAGGGTGCTGACGTCGAGCGGGACGGCTCCGGCCGGCGGCCACTGCCCGGCGAGGGCGGAGGTGTCCGCTTCGGGGGCGGCGGGGGCCAGGACGCCGGTGGCGTGCCGTACCCAGCCGTCCTCGGCGCCGTCCTCGTTCTCCGTGGCGTCCGGGGCGTCGGGCCGCGAGTAGCACTCGACGGTGCGGCGGCCGGAGGCGTCGGCGGGCGCGACGACGACCTGGAGGGCGACTCCGCCCGACGCGGGCAGCACCAGCGGGGACTGGAGGGTGAGCTCCTCGACGAGCGCGCAGCCCGTCTCGGCCCCGGCCCGCAGGGCGAGTTCGACGAAGGCGGTGCCCGGGAGCAGGGTGACCCCGGCGATGGTGTGGTCGGCGATCCACGGGTGGGTGCGCAGCGAGAGCCGGCCGGTGAGCACGGTGGCGCCGGCGCCGCCCGCCAGGTCGACGACCGAGCCCAGAAGGGGGTGCTGGGCGGCGAGTTGGCCGAGCCCGGAGGGGTCGCCGGCGGACCGCTCGGAGGTGAGCCAGTAGCGGCGGGTGCGGAAGGCGTAGGTGGGCAGGCCTTCGACGCGGCGGGTGGGACGGCCGGCGTACACGGCCCGCCAGTCGAGGTGCGCGCCGCGGGCGTGGGCGAGTCCGGCGGCGCCGAGCGCCTCGCGGGCCTCGTCCTTGCCGGCGCGCAGCAGAGGGGCGAAGACGGTGTCGGCCTCGCGCTCCTCGGGCAGGCAGTTCTGGCCGAGGGCGCTGAGTACGCCGTCGGGGCCGAGTTCCAGGAAGGTGCGGACGCCGCCCTGCGTGAGCAGCCAGTCCAGGGCGTCGGAGAAGCGGACGGCCTCGCGGACGTGGCCGGTCCAGTAGTCGGGCGAGCGCAGTTCCCCGGAGGTCGCGAGCCGGCCGGTGACGGTGGAGACGAGGGGGATGCGGGGCGCGGAGTAGGTGAGGATGGAGGCGATCCGCCGGAACTCCTCCAGCATCGGCTCCATGAGCGGCGAGTGGAAGGCGTGGCTGACCTGGAGCCGCTTGGTCTTGCGGCCCTGTGCGGCGAAGCGCTCGGCGAGCTCGCGCACGGCGCCGTCCGCGCCGGAGAGCACGAGGGAGTCGGGTCCGTTGACGGCGGCGATCGCCACCTGCTCCCCGAGGAACGGAAGCACCTCTTCCTCGGTGGCCTGGACGGCGATCATGGCTCCGCCCGGGGGCAGTTCCTGCATCAGCCTGCCGCGGGCGGCGACGAGGGTGGCGGCGTCCTCCAGGTTCAGTACGCCGGCGACGTGCGCGGCCGCGATCTCGCCGATGGAGTGCCCGGCGAGGAAGTCGGGGCGGACGCCCCAGGACTCCACGAGCCGGAAGAGCGCGACCTCGACGGCGAACAGCGCGGTCTGCGCGTAGCGGGTCTCGTCGAGGCGGGCGGCGTCCTCGGAGCCCGGCTCGGCGAACAGCACGTCCCACAAAGAGGTGTCGAGCTGCAGGTCGAGCCAGCCGATGGCGTCGGCGAGGGCGTCCGCGAAGACCGGGTAGACGTCGTGGAGCCGGCGGCCCATGGCGAGGCGCTGGCTGCCCTGCCCGGTGAACAGGAACGCGAGCCGCCCCGCGGGCAGCGCTCCGCTCCGGGTTCCGGGGCCGGCTTCGCCGGCGGCGAGGGCGGTCAGCCCGGCCAGCAGCTCGTCGCGGTCGGCGGCGACCACGACGGCACGGTGCTCCAGCGCGGCCCGTCCGGTGCCGAGGGCGTACCCGAGGTCGTGGGGCCCGATCTCGGGCCGCCCGCCCAGGAACTCCACGAGCCGCCCGGACTGCGCCCGCAACCCCTCCCCGGACCGCGCCCCGACGGCCACGAGCGCCGGTTCGGCGCCCCCGCCGACCAGCGCGGTATCCTCGCCGGACGGGGCGCCTTCGCCGACGTCGAACAACGAGGCATCCCCGCCGAGGCATTCGGCCGCGCCCCCGCCCGCGGGCGCGGCGGAGTCCCCCCCATCGGGACCGGCGTCCCCGCTTCGATACGCGTCGACGCCCCCGTCACGGGAGCCGGCGTCCCCACCCATGGACGCACCCGAGCCCCCGGCAGGGGACCCGGCGGAGCCCTCCTCGCCCACGCGGGCGGCACCCGCACCACGCAGTGCGGCCTCCCCGCCGACGGGACCGGCGTCCCCGCTCGGGTACGCGTCGCCCCCGGTACGGGACCCGGCGTCCCCACCGGCAGGCGCGGCGGCCTCCCCGGCAGGCGCCACGGCGGAGACGCCCCCGCCTGCGGGAACGGCACCCGCACCGGAACCGGCCGCCCCCGCGAACGACCCGGCCGAGCCCCCCGCAGGGGACTCCGCAGGGGGTTCCTCCACGATCACGTGGGCGTTCGTGCCGCTGATGCCGAAGCCGGAGACTCCCGCGCGGCGCGGGCGGTCCTGCGTCTGCGGCCACGGGACCGGCTCGGTGAGCAGGCGTACGGTGCCCGCCGACCAGTCGACGTTCCCGCTCGGGGCGTCCACGTGCAGGGTGCGCGGGAGCACCCCGTTCCGCAGCGCCATGATCATCTTCATCAGGCCGGCCACACCCGCCGCGGCCTGGGTGTGCCCGAGGTTGGACTTCACCGAGCCCAGCCACAGCGGCCGGTCCTCGGGCCGGTCCTTGCCGTACGTGGCGATCAGCGCCCGCGCCTCGATCGGGTCGCCCAGCGTCGTACCGGTGCCGTGCGCCTCGACCGCGTCCACCTCGCCCGCCGAGAGCCCCGCGTCGGCGAGGGCCTGCAGGATGACGCGCTGCTGGGCGGTGCCGCTCGGGGCGGTGAGGCCGTTGCTCGCGCCGTCCTGGTTGACGGCCGAGCCGCGGATGACGGCGAGCACCTCGTGCCCGTTGCGCCGCGCGTCGGACAGCCGCTCCACCACCAGCAGGCCGACGCCCTCGGCGAAGGAGGTGCCGTCGGCGCCCGCCGCGAAGGCCTTGATCTGCCCGTCGGGGGCGAGCCCGCGCTGCCGGCTGAACTCCGTGAACAGGCCGGGGGTGCTCAGTACGGTGACACCGCCCGCCAGCGCCATGGAGCACTCGCCGCGGCGCAGCGACTGGACGGCCAGGTGCAGGGAGACCAGCGATCCGGAGCAGGCGGTGTCGACGGTCAGCGCCGGCCCCTCCAGGCCCAGCGCGTACGCGACGCGCCCCGAGGTGACGCTGAGGGCGCCGCCCGTGACGAGGTACCCGGTGAGGCTCTCGGGGGCGTCCTGCACGCGCGGCCCGTATTCGGAGGGGCCCGCGCCGATGAACACCCCGGTACGGCTGCCGCGCAGCGAGGTCGGGTCGATCCCGGTGCGCTCCAGCGCCTCCCAGGCCGTCTCCAGCAGCAGCCGCTGCTGCGGGTCCATGGCGAGGGCCTCGCGCGGGCTGATCCCGAAGAACTCGGCGTCGAACTCGGCCGCGTCGTGCAGGAACCCGCCGGTGCGCGTGTAGCAGGTGCCGGGCACGGTGGGGTCGTCGTCGAACAGCGCGTCGAGGTCCCAGCCTCGGTCGTCGGGGAAGGGGCCGACGGCGCTGCCGCCGCGGTCGACGAGGTCCCACAGCTCCTCGGCCGAGCGGATCCCGCCGGGGAAGCGCCCGCTGATGCCGACGACGGCGATGGGCTCGCCGTCGAAGGCCGGGGCGGCGGCGTCCGGAGCCGGGCGGCCCGCGGCCCCCGTCACCGGTTCGGCGGGCACGCCGAGGAGTTCCGTACGGACGCAGGCGGCCAGCAGTTCGGGGCTCGGGTGGTCGAAGGCGGCGGTCACGGGCAGGGCGAGGCCGGTCGCCGCGTTGATCCGCGCGTGCAGGTCGACCAGGGCGATGGAGTCCAGGCCGAGTTCCTTGAAGGAGGTGCCGGCGACGACCACCGGTTCGATGTCGGGCCGGGCCTTGCGCAGGCACTCCGCGGTCTGCGAGCAGACCAGGTCGGTCAGGAGCCTGGTCTGCTCGCTCCCGGGAAGTGCGGCGAGCCGGTCGGCCAGCGCGGCCACGGCCTGCGAACCTCCCGGGCGCTCTTCACGGCGGCCCTCCGGGCGGCC